>NZ_CP076134.1:665000-997500 GCF_018736085.1 Bradyrhizobium sediminis
TCGCGTGAAGAAAACGCGTCGAAACAAAAGAGCCGTTACTGGATCTTCGCCGTGGTCGTATCGGTCGCGCCCTTGCTGTCGATCCAGCTGATCTTCAGCTCGTCGCCCTTCTTGCCGCCCTTGAAGGCGAACTTGACGTAGGGGTCCTTGGAAACGCCGCCGCCCCAGTTCGCGGCGAACACGGCCTTGCCGTCATATTCGAAGGTCAGTTGCTGGATGAAGTGCGGCGGAATGATCTCGCCCTTGGCGTTCTTGACGAAGCCGGAATCCATCGGGTGCTGGATCAGCGCCTGGACTTCGGTGGTCTCGCCTGACGAGGTGGCGCGTACGCGAATGGTCGATGCCATGAGAATGTTCCCTGTGTGTCTCGTTAACCGCCGCAGCCGCCGACGGTGACTTTGACTTCCTTGGTGGCGCTGTAGAGCTTGCCGCCGGCTTCCACGACGACGATCACATTGCTGGTCTTGGCCATCTTGATGCGATTGGCGACGCTCGGCACGGTCCCTGCGGGGATCTTGTACGACGCCACCAGCGCGTTCGGATTCTCGGCGACCAGAAACGAGATCGATGTCACGTCGGCGAACGTCGAACTCGCCGCAATCGGCACCACCGCGCCGTTCTCGGCGATCTCGGGCGCGTCGAGCTTCACCTTGTCCGATTTCTCGGCGGTCTTGCCGTACAGCAGCTTGATCGCGTCATCGACGCTCTTCTGCTTGAAGGCCTCCTCCGGATATTTGTCGTTGGCGGCGAAGGCAGGCGCAACGCCGAGCGCAAGCTTGCCGAGGCCGACCAGCGCGACCGATGCCACGCCTTGCAGGATCACGCGCCGGGGAAGCGCAAATCCATCGTTCGTCTTTGTCATTCGAAGTCTCCTTGGGTCGCGCGCGGCTGCGATGCAGCGATCATAGTGTCTGCAGGAAGTCCACGACCGCGTTGATCTCCTTGTCGGTCAAAATCCGGTTTCGTCCGAACGGAGGCATCACGGTCAGCGGGTTACGCTTGGTTTCGTCGTAAACGATGGCGACGAGATCGTTACGGTCGGGATACTTGCTCTTGATGTCGGTCAGGGCCGGCCCGATGGTGCCGGGAAGATCGCCGCCCTTGATGACGTGGCAGGTCAGGCAATTGCCCTTGCTGCGGTCGAATGCCAGTTTCTGCCCCTCCGCCACCGCCGACTGGGCGGCCGCGGGAAGCGAAGATGCGAGCGTGCCGAACAGCAATGCCAACGCACAGGCCGGCATCAGGACGGACTTCCTCGGATATGTGATCTTCAAGGGCGCGTTTCCCGTTTGCGTTGTTTGGGTTGCATCACTTGGGCTAGTTCACTTGGGCTGGTTCACTTGGGTTGCATCGTGTCGAGCGGTCCGGTCGTGCGCGGCGTGAGATCTCTGCCTTCCGCCGTGGACGAGATCTTGACGTCCGCAGGGTTGGCACATGCGCTCATGCACGGCTTGGCCATCGTATCAGGTCTTGGGTCGGTCCAGATAAAACTGTCGCGATTGGGCATCTTGACTTTGGGCAGGCTGTCCCGGTCGGCAACGAATTCGCCTGGAACGATGTCGTTCAGGTTCAGAATATAGGCGGTCAAAGCATAAACGTCATCGGCTGACAATGTGTGCGGTGCGGGCATCGGCATGGCGCGGTTGATGTAGTCCCACAGCGTCGGCGCGAACGGCCAGTAGCTGCCCACCGTCAGTTCCGGCCGGTCGTCCTTCAATGTCCCCTTGCCGCCGACCAGCTTGGGAAAGCGGCCTTCGCCTTCGCCGAAAGTACCGTGGCATGCGGCGCATTGCTCGGAAAACACGTCGGCGCCCTTGTTGACGCTGCCGCTTCCCGGCGGCAGGCCGGCGCCATCCTCGCCGCGCACATCGATGTTCCAGCCGGCGATCTCCGCCGGCGAGGCTGGCTTGCCGTAACCGAAATGGCCGGTTTCCGCCGCGCCCGCCGCCGTGGCGGCGATCATGGCGGCGGCGCCGAGCAGCAGGAAGCGCTTAACCGAGCTGGACATCGAACACGCTTCCGTCAGGCTTGACCTGCCAGGTCTGGATCGAATTGTTGTGATAGACCGAATTCATCCCGCGGCTCTTTCGCAGTTGCGCAATCGTCGGCTGGACATAGCCGGTCTCGTCGATGACGCGGGATTCGAGCAGCGCCGGCGTGCCATCCCAGCGCCACGGCAGCGTGAATTTGGTCAGCGCCTTCGACAGCACCGGCTCGTGCAGCCGCGCGGTCTGCCAGTTGACGCCGCCATCCACGGAAACGTCGACCCGCTTGACCTTGCCGTTGCCGGTCCACGCCAGGCCCCGGATTTCATAGAGGCCGGGTCCGCTAAGCGGCTTTTCCGGGCACGGGAAGGTGATCACGGACTTGGCGTCGATCAGCCAGGTGAATCCGCGGCTGGTGCCGTCAGGCAACAGGTCGGTGTATTTCGAAGTTTCCTCGCGGGAATGCCAGGGTTTGTCGCCGAGCTTGATCCGGCGCAGCCATTTGATGCTGACATTGCCCTCCCAGCCCGGCACCACCAGCCGCAACGGGTAACCCTGCTCGGGCCGCAGCGCCTCGCCGTTCTGCGCGTAGACCACCAGGCAATCGTCCAGGCATTTGTTGAGCGGCAGGCTGCGGTTCATATGCGCGCCGTCGGCGCCTTCGACCATGGCCCACTTCGCCTCTTTCTTGACGCCGACCTCTTCCAGCAGGGTCGAGAGCCGCACCCCGGTCCATTCCGCGCAGGAGATCATGCCATGGTTGAACTGCAGCGAATTCAGCTGCGCCGCGCGCCACTCCATGCCGCCGTTGGCCGGGCATTCGATGAAATGGATGCGCGACACCGACGGGAAGCGCACGATGTCCTGCATGGTCAGGATCAACGGCCGTTCGACCAGGCCATGGATCATCAGCCGGTGCTGATCAGGATCGACGTCCGGCCGGCCTGCATGATAGCGCTCGAAAAACAGGCCGTTCGGCGTGATGATGCCGTGCAGATTCTGCAGCGGAGAAAAACTGATGGAGGATTCGGTTCCGGCGGTGAGCCAGGGCACGTTGCGCCGGATGACGCCGGCCTCGGTGTCGGCGGGCCGGCCATACGGCCGGTCGACCACGCCGGCCCCGATTGATTGCGACCATGGCGCGTCCGCGGGCGGGGAAGCCGATGCGGGTTCCGCCTGGCCGGGCCTGGCGCCGAGCGCGAGGCCGCCGGTCAGCGCCGCGCCCATGCCGAGAAATGAACGCCGGGCGAGCCGCGGATCGGGTGAATCCGCTTGCTTCGATACCGCAGGCATGCCGCGTCCCAAGGATGGCCGCACGTTTCCTCCTCACCTCGCGGCTCTACGGCCGCAGCTTTATCGTTTCCCCAGACCTATCGACATGCGCTAATTTAGTCAATGCTAAACAATGGAAAGCGCAGTAGTGTGATATATGGAGTTCCCATACGCACTCTACCTGATCGGGACATCAAGTCATGAGAGCAGTTGCGGTTGCCGCAAGAAATAAGTCCGGCGGGATCAATGCTGCCGATGTGGCGGCATTGAAAATGCTGGCAAAACAGGCCGGCGAGGCGTCGCGGCTGTTGAAGCTGCTGGGCAATGAAAAGCGGCTGTTGATCCTCTGTTTTCTCGCCGCGCGCGGTGAGATGACGGTGGGGGAACTGGTCGATGTGGCGAAGCTAAGCCAGTCCGCGCTGTCGCAGCATCTGGCGCGGCTGCGCGCCGACGGGCTGGTGACGTTCCGCCGGACGTCGCAGACGCTGCACTACAGCGTCGTCGACAAGCGGGCGCTGCGCGTGCTGCAGGTGCTCAAGGAGATCTTCTGCGGGACCATCAAATGAAACGGCTGTTGGCAGCGGCGTGGATCGCCGCATGCATGGTCTCGGCCTCAGGCGCGCAGACCGCGCCGCCCTATCCGCCGATCACTCTCCCGCTGAAGCTCGATCAGGTGCCGGGCAAGCCGGTCTGGTACTCGACCGGCAATCCCGGCATTCCCGGCAAGGACAATGAAGGCAACACCTCCAATGCCGGATTTGTCGTCACCTCCGACGGTGTCGTGGTGTTCGACGCGCTGGGAACCCCGAGTCTCGGATGGGCGCTGCTGCAGCAAATCCGCAAACTCACGGACAAGAAAATCCGCTACGTGGTCACGAGCCACTATCACGCCGATCACATCTATGGACTGCAGGCGTTCCGCGATCATACCGATGCGCTGATCATCGCGCAGGAACGCTCCGGCGAATACAAGGACAATGAAGGGATCGCCGACGAGAAGGCGAGCCAGCGTCTCGATCAGCGGCGCGGCGCGCTGTTTCCCTGGGTCGACGGCAATACCCGCGTGGTGCCGCCGGACATTGCTTTCAGGGAGCGCATGACGATCGTGCTCGGCGACCGGCGGCTGACGCTGCTGTTTGCCGGGCCGGCGCATTCCTCCAGCGACATGATGATGATGGTCGAACCGGACGGCGTGCTGTTCGCCGGCGATATCGTGCAGAACAGCCGCATCCCCTTCATGAACAGCGACGACGTCTCCACCGCGCAATGGCTGGATGCGCTCGGCGAAGTCGAAAAACTCGACCCGAAATTCATCATTCCCGGTCACGGCAGTCCGTCGACCGGGGCGAAGCAGGCCATCGCCTTCACCCGGGATTACATTCAATATCTACGCAAAACGATGGCCGCGGCCGTGCAAAACTGGACCGATTTCGACGCCGCCTACAGCCAGACGGACTGGTCGAAATACCGGGACATGCCGGCCTTTGCCAGCAACAATCGCGGCAATGCCTACCGGATTTTCCTGGAACTGGAGCAATCCCAGTTCAAAGCTGATAAGCCTTGATCCGGACCGGTTTGGATCAAGGCGTGAAGCGATATGGCTGAGTATGTCGTGGAATTCGGCAGGGATGGCCGGCCGGTCGAGCCGGACGGCCGGCTCGACGCGGCGGCGTTTCACCGCAATCATCAGGCGATTCGCACCGTGTTGCAGCGGTTCCTCGCCGGGAAATCCGGCGACGTGCTGGAGGCCGGCAGCGGCACCGGCCAGCATGTGGTGGATTTCGCCCGGCATTTTCCCGACATCGTGTGGTGGCCGAGCGATTTCAACGAGCAGCATCTGAAAAGCATTGCCGCGTGGCGGGCGCATGCGGCGTTGGCGAATATCCGCCCGCCGCTGCGGATCGATTTATCCGATCCCGACTGGTGCCCCGAGTTGCACGACGGACGCGGGCCGGGAAAATTACTCGCGGTGTTCTGCGCCAATGTGATCCACATCGCGCCGTGGCGGGTGGCCGAGGGACTGTTCGCAGGGGCGGCGCGCTACCTTCGAGAGGACGGATGGCTGTTGCTCTACGGCCCGTTCAAGCGTGGCGGCAAACACACCGCGCTCAGCAATGCCATATTCGACACCAGTCTTCGCGAAGGCAATGCCGAATGGGGCGTGCGCGATCTCGGCGACCTGGAAAAGCTGGCGGCAAGCGTCGGCCTCGCCCTGATCGAAATCGCCGAGATGCCCGCCAATAATCTGGTGCTGGCGTTCGGGCGCGCGAAAGCCTGAGCAACGATGCATAGCGTGCGCCCGTTTGCATCGGTTGATTGAGCGGACGCCCCCCTCCATAGTAACGGAAATTAATGACGCCGGAATCGATCCGGCCGCATGAAGGCGGAAATTCCGGATGATCGACGTAACTGCAGCCGAGGAAATTGCCGATGACGCCCGCGCGCGATCCAACGTGGCGCGGCTGGCGGCGGCGCAGGCGCTGACCGGGGCCAATTCGGCTGTCATCTTCGCCACCGGCTCGATCGTCGGCGCAACGCTGGCGCCCGATATCTCGCTCGCGACCGTGCCGCTCTCGATGTATGTGGTCGGGCTCGCGGCCGGCACCTTGCCGACCGGCGCGATCTCGCGGGCCTATGGCCGCCGCACAGCCTTCATCATCGGCACCGGCTGCGGCATGCTGACCGGCCTGCTCGGCGCCTTCGCCATCCTGCGCGGCTCGTTCGCGCTGTTCTGCCTCGCCACTTTCCTCGGCGGCCTCTACGGCGCGGTGTCGCAGTCCTACCGCTTTGCCGCCGCCGACGGCGCCAGTGCTGCGTTTCGTCCCAAGGCGGTGTCGTGGGTGATGGCCGGCGGCGTGTTCGCCGGCGTGCTCGGCCCGCAGCTCGTGCAGTGGACGATGGATATCTGGCCGCCCTATCTGTTCGCCTTCAGCTTCATGGTGCAGGCGGCGGTGGCGCTGGTGGCAATGGCGATCCTGGCGGGCGTCGATGCGCCGAAGCCGGCCTCGTCCGATCTGCATGGCGGCCGGCCCTTGCTGGAGATCGCGCGGCAGCCGCGGTTCATCGCCGCGGCCCTTTGCGGCATCGTCTCCTATCCCATGATGAATCTGGTGATGACCTCGGCGCCGCTGGCGATGCAGATGTGCGGGTTGAGCGTCAGCGATTCCAATTTCGGCATTCAATGGCATATCGTCGCGATGTACGGGCCGAGCTTCTTTACCGGCTCGCTGATCGCGCGCTTCGGCGCGCCGAAGATCGTCGCGGTCGGGCTGATACTGGAAGGCGCCGCTTCGGCGATCGGGTTGTCCGGCATCACCGCGATGCATTTCTGGGTCACGCTGATCGTGCTCGGCGTCGGCTGGAACCTCTCCTTCGTCGGCGCCTCCGCGCTGGTGCTGGAGACGCACCGGCCGCAGGAGCGCAACAAGGTTCAGGCGTTCAACGATTTCCTGGTGTTCGGGATGATGGCGGTGGGATCGTTTGCATCGGGCCAGTTGCTGGCGAATTACGGCTGGTCTGCGGTCAACATGGTGGTGTTTCCGCCGGTGCTGCTGGGATTGGCGGTGCTGGCCTTCGCATCGTTCGTCAGGCGGCGAAGGCCGCGGACCGTGCCGGGACTTCCCGATCCGGGTATTTGACCGGCTATTGCCTTTGCTGGCCGGAAAGCGTTGGAGGTTTCATGCCGTCGCGTGCCCGTGTCGATGAATTCATTGCGGTGGTTGAATCCGGCGACCATGCCGGCGCCATCGAGCGCTATTATACCGAGGACGCCAGCATCCAGGAAAACGCCGCGCCGCCGCGCGTCGGCCGCGACCTGCTGGTCGGCCACGAGCGCGGCGTGCTGGCGCGGATGTCGCACGTCTATTCCAAGGCGGTATCGTCGGTCGTCGAAGGCGACAACGTCGCCATCCACTGGATCTTCGAGCTGACCGACAAGTCCGGAAAAGTGCTCCGGGTCGACGAGGTCGCGTTGCAGCAGTGGCGCGGCGACAGGATTTTCCGCGAGCGGTTCTTCTACGATCCGTCGAAACCGAAGACCTGATGACAACTGCTGACACTTCGTCGGCGATCGAAGCCTTGGTCTTGCCGATCTGCTAGTTGTTGTCGTCATGCCCGGCCTCATGCCGGGCATCCACGTCTTTCTTCCCAGCAAGCATCAAGACGTTGATGGCCGGGACGAGCCCGGCCATGACGGAAACGAGAGACGGGCATTGAACGCTCCCGAGCAAACATCCATCGACGAAACCTCGGCGCGCTACGAGGGCTGGCGGATCGTCGCGGTCTGCTTTCTGGTGGCGACGTTCGGCTGGGGGCTCGGCTTCTATGGCCAGAGCGTCTATGTCGCCGAGCTGCATCGGCTGCACGGCTGGCCGGCGTCGCTGATCTCAGGCGGTACCACCTTCTTTTATCTGTTCGGCGCGCTGCTGGTTGTCTTCGTCAGCGAGGCGATCCGGTCCGTCGGTCCGCGCAACTGCCTGCTCGCGGGGATTTTTGCACTTGCCGCGGCCGCGGTCCTGATCGGCCAAGTGACAAAACCCTGGCAGCTCTATGCCGCCAATGCGGTGCTGGCATTCGGCTGGGCCGGCACCAGCCTCGGCATCATCACCAACACGCTCGGGCTCTGGTTCGACAGGAAGCGCGGCATGGCGATCAGCCTGGCGCTGAATGGCGCCAGCTTCGGCGGCATCGCTGGCGTGCCGCTGCTGGTGGCCGCGATCGGCAGTTTCGGATTTCCCGGCGCGATGGTGGTTGCCGCGATTGCGATGGTCGTGCTGATGGTTCCCGTCATTCTCGTCTTCGTCGGACGGCCGCCGCTGCACCCGAGTCCCGCAATCGCAGCGGCCCGGGCGGATGCGCCGTCGGCGACGCAGGTGCGGGCGCAAGCCTTGCGCGACGTCGGCTTCCTCTCGGTCTCGGCCTCCTTCGCGCTGGTGCTGTTCGCGCAGGTCGGCTTCATCGTCCACCTGATCTCGTTCCTGGATTCGGTGGTGGGGCGGGAACGCGCGGCGTTCGCGGTTGCGCTGATGACCGCGATGGCGGTGGTCGGCCGGGTGCTGTTCTCCTTCGTGATCGACCGGCTCAACCAGCGGCTGGCCTCGGCGATCTCGTTCGTCAGCCAGGCCGTGGCGCTCGCGATCATCATCAATGTACGGAACGACATCGCGTTGATCGGATCCTGCGCGCTGTTCGGCTTCTCGGTCGGCAACCTGATCACGCTGCCGGCGCTGATCGTGCAGCGCGAATTCGACCCGCGTTCGTTCGGCGTCCTGATCAGCCTGATCACGGCGATCAACCAGATCACCTACGCGTTCGGCCCCGGCGTGATCGGCCTCTTGCGCGACGCCTCCGGCAGCTACGCGCTGCCGTTCTACGGCTGCATCGGACTGGAGCTTGCGGCGGCGGTACTGATCATGATCCGCGGGTGGCGCAAGCTCATGTAGATGGGGCTCCGGGGTCCGCTACCCCATCCGCGCATCGCCTATGCAAGCTCCGACACTTCTCCCGCCGGCAGTTCGAATTCGAATGTGTTCAGCGTCATCGACACCATCGTGTAATAGCCGCACAGCCCGATGATCTCGGTCACGCCGCGGACGGTGAGGACTTTGACCGCCTCGTCATACAGCGCCTGCGAAACGCCGCGGCCTTCGTGCAGCGACTTGGCGACGTCATAGATCATCTGGCCCTTGGGATCGTCGAATGTCGGCGTGCGGCGGTTGCGGATGTCGTCGATGATCCCAGGATCCATGCCGCCTTTCAGTGCGAGCCGCTTGTGCGCATACCATTCGTAATGCGCGGTCCAGTGTCGCGCCGTGACCAGGATCGCGATCTCCGACAGTCTCGCCGGAAACATCGTGTCGAAGCGCAGCACCTCGCCCAGCCGCGTGGCATGCCTGGCCATTTCCGGACTGTTGAGCCAGGCCATCATCGGCGCCGGCGGGGCGCCGCGTTTGCCGGCGATCGACTCGTCATAGGTTTCTTTTTGTGCGGGGCTCATTTCGCCAGGCGAAAGCAACTTCAGCCGCATGTCCGTTTCCTCTTGTTTTTCAACCGTTACGCGCTTTGCGAATACACCCGATCGCCGCCGGTGACCACCGCGCCGGCCGCATGGCGCGGCCCTCAGACATATTGAATTCCGCGAGGCGACGGCTAAGGTCGATCCAACATTCCCATATGGAAACGCCATCATGTCCGATCTGGAAAAATTTCGCCGCGAAACCCGCGCCTGGCTGGAGGCCAATTGTCCGCCGGAGATGCGGCGGCCGATGACCTCGGAGGCCGATACGTTCTGGGGCGGCCGCAACGCCAAATTTTCCTCCGAGCCGCAGCGCGTCTGGTTCGAGCGGATGCGCGACAAGGGCTGGACCGTGCCGCATTGGCCGACGGAATATGGCGGCGGGGGTCTCGATGCGGAGCAGACAAAGATCGTGCGCCAGGAAATGGCGGCGATCGGCGCGCGGCAGCCGCTGGTTTCGTTCGGCATTTCCATGTTGGGACCGGCGCTGCTGAAATACGGCACCGACGCGCAGAAGAAGGAGCATCTGCCGAAGATCACCGCCGGCCTGATCCGCTGGTGCCAGGGCTATTCCGAGCCGAACGCCGGATCGGATCTCGCCTCCCTGCAGACCCGCGCCGAGAGCGACGGCGACGACTACGTCATCAACGGCCAGAAGATCTGGACCTCCTACGCCAATTATGCCGACTGGATCTTCTGCCTGGTGCGCACCGACCCCACGGCGAAGAAGCATGACGGCATCAGCTTCATTCTGTTCGACATGACCTCGAAGGGAGTATCGACCAAGCCGATCCTGCTGATCTCCGGCTATTCGCCGTTCTGCGAAACCTTCTTCGACAATGTGCGGGTGCCGAAGTCTCACGTGGTCGGCACCGTCAATCGCGGCTGGGACGTCGCCAAATATCTGCTGCAGCACGAGCGCGCGATGATCTCCGGCATGGGCGAGCGCGGCGTCGGAAGGCCGCTCGGCCAGGTCGCCACCGATTCGGTCGGCAGCGACGAGCAGGGCCGGCTGGAGGATGCGATGCTGCGCGGGCAGATCGCGACCTTCGAGATCGACGAGGCGGCGCTGGCCGCTGCCGCCGAGCGCGCGGTCGATCTCGCCAAGGCCGGGCAAGCGCATCCGGCGTTTTCTTCCGCCATGAAATATTACGGCACCGAGCTCAACAAGCGCCGCCACGAGATCCTGATGTCGGCGGGCGGCGTCGACGCGCTGGAATGGGAAAGCGAGCGCTCCAGGGGCGGCGCGAGACCGCGCGCCTGGCTGCGCACCAAGGCCAATTCGATCGAGGGCGGCACGAGCGAGGTGATGCTCGGCATCGTCGCCAAACGCATTCTCGATCTGCCGGGGGCTTAGGGCTGCCCGTCGTTCCGGGGCGCGTCGAAGACGCGAACCCGGAACCTCGAGATTCCGGGTTCGACGCTTCGCGTCGCCCCGGAATGACAATCATAGAAACTCCTGAACTGGAATCCCTCATGGCACTCGTCCTCAACGAAGAACAATCGATGCTGCGCGACAGCGCGCGCGGGCTCATCAGCGACAAGGCGCCGGTGTCGCATCTGCGGCAGCTGCGCGACGCCAAGGACGCCACGGGGTTTTCCCGCGAGCTGTGGAAGGCGTTCGCCGAGATGGGGTTTTCCGGCCTGCTGGTGCCGGAGAATTTCGGCGGCAGCGGGCTCGGCTGCGTCGAGGCCGGCATCGTGATGGAGGAAATCGGCCGCACCCTGATGCCGTCGCCGTTTTTGTCAACCGCGGTGCTCGCCGCGTCGGCGCTGTCGCGCGGCGGCAGCGATGCGCAGAAGTCGCAGTATCTGCCGAAGATATCCGACGGCTCGCTGCTGGCGGCGCTGGCGATCGACGAGGGCGCCAAGCATCGCCCGCTGCAAACCAGATTGCAGGCCGTTCGTTCCGGCAACGGCTTCAGGCTCTCGGGCGACAAGGCCTTCGTGGTCGATGGCCATGTCGCCGATCTCTTGATCGTGGCGGCGCGCAGCGCCGGCAAAGCCGGAGAACGCGAGGGACTGACGCTGTTTCTGGTCGATCCCAAGACAAAAGGCATCGCGACCGAGCGCACCGCGATGGTCGATTCGCACAACGCGGCGCGCATTGTATTCGATAACGTCGAGGTCAACGCCGACGGCGTGCTCGGCGAGGTCGATCAGGGCCATGGTTTGCTGGACGGCGTGCTCAACATCGGCCGCGGCGCGGTGGCTTCCGAAATGGTTGGCTTAAGCGAGGAAGTGTTCGGCCGCACCGTCACCTATCTCAAGGAACGCAAGCAGTTCGGCAAATTGATCGGCGAATTCCAGGCGCTGCAGCACCGCGCTGCTCAGCTCTATATCGAGATCGAGATCACCCGCGCCGCGGTCCTTAAGGCGCTGCAGACGCTCGACGGCGACTTTGCCAATGCCGCCGCTGCAGTGGCTGTCGCCAAGGCGCGCGCCGGCGCGACGGCGACGCAGGCCGTGCAGGAGGGCGTGCAGATGCATGGCGGCATGGGCATGACCGACCAGTTCGACATCGGCTTCTTCATGAAGCGCGCGCGGGTCTGCCAGGAGTTGTTCGGTGACGCCAATTTCCACGCCGATCAATTGGCGCGGATGAAGAGTTATTGAGTGCTTTAAGCCGTCATTCCGGGATGGTCCGAAGGACCAGACCTCAGGTGCGCAATTGCGCACCGGGGAATCTCGAGATTCCCCGATGTGCAATTGCACATCTTAGGTTCGCGCTAAGCGCGCCCCGGAATGACGGCCTTATCGGCCGTCACCGGATCGGCGGGGCGTACTGGATGCCGCCGGCGCTCCAGAGCTGGTTGAGGCCGCGCGGAATCTTCAGCTTGGATTCGGCGCCGACGTTGCGCTCGTAGACTTCGCCGTAATTGCCGACGTGGCGAATGATGCGTGCGGCCCAGTCCTTCGGCAGGCCGAGCTCCTCGCCGTAGGCGCCTTCGGTGCCGACCAGGCGCATCACGTCCGGCTTCTTCGACTTCAGCGCCTCGTCGATGTTCTTCGAGGTGATGCCGAGCTCCTCGGCGTTGATCATCGCATACAGCGTCCACTTCACGATCATCATCCAGTCGTCGTCGCGCTGGCGCACCACGGGCGCGAGCGGCTCCTTGGAGATGACGTCGGGCAGGATGACGTGATCGTTCGGCTTGGCGAGGTTGAGCCGCAGCGCATAAAGCTGGGAGACGTCGGCGGTGAAGGTGTCGCACTTGCCTTCGTTGTAGGCTTTGACGACTTCGTCCAGTTGGGCGAACTTCACTTCCTCGTATTTCATGTTGTTGGCACGGAAATAGTCCGCAAGGTTGAGCCGCGTCGTCGTTCCATCCTGGACGCAGACCTTGCTGTTGTTCAAATCGAGCGCGGAATCGATCTTGCGGCTCGCCGGCAGCATGAATCCCTCGCCGTCGTAATAGGCGACCGCCGGGAAATAAAGATCGTACGACGTCTCACGCGACATGCTCCATGTCGAGTTGCGCGACAGAATGTCCACTTTCCGGCTCTGCAGCTCCTTGAAGCGCTCGTTGGCGTCGAGCGGAACGAACTTCGTCTTCCCGGGATCGTCGAAGATCGCCGCTGCGACCGCGCGGCAGAAATCCACGTCGAAGCCGGTCCAGTTGCCCTTGTCGTCCGGAATCGAGAAGCCGGGCAGGCCCTTGTTGACGCCGCACAGCACATCGCCGCGACGAATGGTCCGCTTCAGGGTCTTGGTGTCATAGCGCTCGTAGGTAATGGCGGCAGCGGCGACCGCGATTGCGACCGCCAATCCAATCAGGAGGCCGCCTCGAAAAGTGCGAAACATTTTTTCTCACCAATGTCAGGGAAATGGGACGGTCGTGAAACGAGCCGCTGTGGTTTACAGTTCCGGCTTCTGCCGCACGATCACCTTGGTGCCGACCGGGACGCGCTCGTAAAGGTCGCTCACGTCGGCATTGACCAGCCGGAAGCAGCCGGAGGAGACGGCGGTGCCGATCGTGTCCGGTCGGTTGGTGCCGTGGATGCGATAGACGGTGGTGCCGAGATACATCGCACGCGCCCCGAGCGGATTGCCCGGACCGCCGGCCATGAAGCGCGGCAGATAGGGCTGGCGTGCGATCATCTCCGGCGGCGGGGTCCAGTCCGGCCATTCCGCCTTGCGCGTGATGTTCAGCAATCCCTGCCACTGGAAGCCTTCGCGGCCGACGCCGATGCCGTAGCGCAGCGCGCGGCCGTTACCTTGGATCAAATAGAGATGGCGCTCCGCGGTCGCGATGATGATCGTGCCGGGGGCTTCCGAGGTGCGATAGAGCACCGCCGTGCGCCGGAATTGCGGATCCAGTTCGACGCTGTCATCGGCGATGAGGCCCGGCTGGTCGCCGACATCGGGCTTCTGCGCAAAGCTCGGGGAGACCGAAAGCGTCAGTCCGGCCGCGGCGGCCATCGTCCAGATCAGGTGCCGAAACTTCGTCATGCAAATCTCTCCCTGCCGCCTTCGCCAAATCATGGAACCATCAAATCTCAGTGGCAACTTAATGGCAAGTTTTGGGCAGGCACATCCCATATACTTGGTCTTTCCGGCGTTCTTCCCGGGTAAAGCACCCATGCCAGCGACCCCTTGTTACTTTGCATGGGGTTGTTTTCGATATTTTGGTTTTTGTCGCGGCTGCCGCGCCGGAGCTCGGCCGAACGGCCTTATTTCGGTGCAATCCACAGCCTCAGACCATAAGAGAGCAGGGTCACGGTGCCGACGCCGCCGAGCCACAGCGCCGCGAACCACAGCAGGCGCTGCGCCAGCGGTCGCGGATTTGGCTCTGACGGCATCAATGATAACCGCTCCCGGCCTTCACCTTGCCGCGGAATACCCAATAGGCCCAGCCGGTGTAACCGAGAATCAGCGGGATCAGCGCCGCGACGCCGAACAGCATGAAGATCTGGCTGTTCTCCGGCGATGCCGCCTGCCAGATGGTGATGCTCTGCGGCACGATATAGGGCCACATGCTGATGCCCAACCCGGCATAGGACAGTGCGAACAGCGCCAGCGTCAGGAAGAACGGCTGGTAGTCCCATTTGTTGGCGAGGCTGCGCAGCAGCAGGACGGTCACGGCGGCGACCGCGATCGGCACCGGCGCGGTCAGGATGACGTTCGGCCAGCTGAACCAGCGCTGCGTGTACTGGATATGGAGGAACGGCGTGGCGATGCTGACCGCGCCGATGGCGCCGATCATCGCGAACAACAGGAACCAGCAGAGATGATAGGCCTTGTCGCGCAACGGGCCTTCGGTCTTCATGACCAGCCAGGTCGCGCCCAACAGTGCGTAGCCGATCGCCAGCGCGATCCCGGTCAGGACGCTGAACGGCGTCAGCCAGTCCCACCAGCCGCCGGCATAATGCCGCCCCTCGACATGCACGCCCTGCAGGATGGCGCCGAGCGCGATGCCCTGCGCCAGCGTCGCCAGCAGCGATCCGCCGGCAAAGGCGACGTCCCAGCGATTGCGCTTGCCCTGTGTTACGCGCCAGCGAAACTCGAAGGCGACGCCGCGAAAGATCAGGCCGATCAGCATCGCGATCATCGGCGTGTACAGCGCCGGCATCAGCACCGCATAGGCCAGCGGAAACGCCGCCATCAGGCCGCCGCCGCCGAGCACCAGCCAGGTTTCGTTGCCGTCCCAGACCGGCGCGACGCTGTTCATGATCACGTCGCGATCTTCTTTCTTGGGAAACAGCGGAAACAGGATGCCGAGCCCGAGGTCGAATCCGTCCATGACAACGTAGACGAACACCGCAAACGCGATGATGAAGGCCCAGACGGTCGCGAGGTCGATGGCGCCGGTCATCAGGCAGTCCCCCGCGCTGTCGCCCCGGCGGCGGGCGTGATGCCGGCGGCGCGCGCCGGCACATCGCCGCCCGGTCCCCGTTCGCCGTGATGCGGCGGCGCCGCCATCAAACGCAGAAGATAGATGACGCCGGCGGAGAACACCGCGAAATAGACGATGATGAAGGCGATCAGGGAGGATGCGACCGCGGGCGCAGCCAGCGGGGAAGCGGCGTCAACCGTCCGCAACAGCCCGTACACCGTGAACGGCTGGCGCCCGGTCTCGGTGGTGACCCAGCCCGCCAGCACGGCGATGAAGCCCGAAGGCGCCATCGCCAGCGCGAACATGTGCAGCAGGCGGGAATGATAGAGCGTGCCGCGCCAGCGTGCCCACAGGCTGAGCAGGCCGAGCCCCATCATCAAAAATCCCATGCCGACCATGATCCGGAACGACCAGAAGGCGATCGGCACCGGCGGCCAGTCTTTGCGCGGCACGGTGTCGAGGCCGGCAAGCGGCGCATCGAGCGAATGTTTGAGGATCAGCGAGCCCAGCTTCGGCACTTCGACCGCGTATTTCACCTTGCCTGCGGCCTGGTCGGGCAGCCCGAACAGCACCAGCGGCGCGCCGTCCTTGTGGCTCTCGAAATGACCTTCCATCGCCATGATCTTCACCGGCTGATGTTCCAGCGTGTTGAGGCCGTGCTGGTCGCCGGCGACGATCTGGATCGGCGCCACCAAGGTCGCCATCCACATCGCCATCGAGAACATCACCCGCGGACCCGCAAGATGCCGGTCGCGCAGCAGATGAAACGCGCCGACGGCGCCGACCACCAGCGCAGTCGTCAGGTAGGCCGCCAGCACCATGTGCACGAGGCGATAGGGAAACGAGGGATTGAAAATCACCTTGAGCCAGTCGGCGGCGACGAACTGGCCGTCGGCATTGACGGCGTAGCCGGCCGGCGTCTGCATCCAGGAATTGGCCGACAGGATCCAGAACGCCGAGATCAGCGTGCCGACGGCCACCATCAGGGTGGCGATGAAATGCAGCCGGTGGCCGACCCGCTCCAGGCCGAACAGCATGACGCCGAGGAAGCCCGCCTCGAGGAAGAAGGCGGTCAGCACCTCGTAAGCCATCAAGGGGCCGATCACCGGACCGGTCTTGTCGGAGAAGACCGACCAGTTGGTGCCGAACTGGTAGGACATCACGATGCCCGACACCACGCCCATGCCGAACGCGACCGCGAAAATCTTCAGCCAGTAATTGAACAGGTTGATGAAGACCTCGCGCCCGGTCCACAGCCAGAGCGCCTCCAGCACCGCGAGATAGCTGGCCAGCCCGATCGAGAAGGCGGGAAACACGATGTGAAACGACATCGTGAAGGCGAACTGCGCCCGGGCCAGTACCACGGCATCCCAGCCCTCGAACATCGCGAAGCCATCCGTTGCTGCTGATCCGGTGTGAACCTTACCACGCCGGACATGACGACGGTACCTTGCAGATCGCAGTACTGAGCCTCGATTCCGGCCGAATCGGAATCGAGGCTCAATTTTCTGTCTTGGCGCGCTCTTCTTCGAAAGCGCTTTGGTCAGCTATTGGCGTTCAGCAGCCGCGCGATGGTGCGGTCGATCTGGTCGTACTGGCCTTCGCCGTCGTGATGGAACACGATCTTGCCGCTCTGGTCGACGATGTACTGCGCCGGCCAATACTGGTTGCGGTACGCGTTCCAGGTCTTCGAATCATTGTCCTGCGCCACCGGATAGGTGATGCGGTGCCGCTTCAGCGCGGCCTGCACGTTGGAGGCCGACCGCTCGAACGGGAATTCGGGGGTATGGACGCCGACCACGACGAGGCCGCGGTCTTTGTATTTTGCGTAGAGCTCGACGACGTGCGGCAGGGTGTTGACGCAGTTGACGCAGCCATAGGTCCAGAAATCTACCAGCACCACCTTGCCGCGCAGGTCGGCGATGTTGAGCGGCGCGGAATTGAACCAGTTGTTGATGCCGGTGAAGTTTGGCGCGCTGCCCTGCACGGCGGCGACCGCGAACGGCGCGGTCCGGTCGCGCGCCGCCTCGCCGCTGAAGCCGGGGCTGGCTGCACCGATCAGGCAGAGGGCGAGCACCGAGGCGCAGGTGGCGAGCGATCGTGGGGTCATGGTGGTCTCCTTCGTGCGGGTTGATTACAGGCCGAGCTGGCCGTTCGGATAAAATGCCGTCAGCCACGACACGATCAGCGTGTCGTATTGGAGGTAGGACGCGACCGCGAAAGCGATCACGACGACGCCGAAGCCCTGCTGCAGTCTTGGCGAAAATCTCGCGACACTGCGGACGCGGGTGGTGACGGCCTGGCCGCCATAGGCGATCGCCAGCATCGGGATCGCGGCGCCGATCGCGTAAACGATCAGCAGCACGCTCGCCCATGCGGTGTCCGGCGAGGTCGCGACGACGGTGAGGATCGAGCCGAGCACCGGACCGGCGCAGGGCGTCCAGACCAGGCCGAGCGTAGTGCCGAGGACAAAACCACCGAGATTGCCCTGGCGGGACGCCGTGCTGCCGGCCGCGCCGGAATGGAGCAGCCCACTGAGCCGGATCGACAGCCATTCGAACGGCCTGGGCCAGATCATCAGCAGGCCGAACCCGAGCAGCAGCACGGTCGCGGCGGTGCGCAGGCTGTTGGGATCGAAGTCGAAGATGCGGGTGATCGCGCCGAGCGCCAGCGCGGTCGCCGAAAACGACATCACAAAACCCGCCGCGATCATTGCCGGGCGCACTCGGCCGGTCTGGCCGACGGAGGCGCCGAGCAGGATCGGCAGCACCGGCAGCGTGCAGGGCGCGGCGATGGTGACGACGCCGGCGAGCAAAGCGAGAACGAGGTTGAGCATCGAAAATCCCGTCTGACTCTCGATCGGGCCGTCGGGCACGCGAGGTCTCGCTGGGTTCTTCGAGCCGGCAGGGTGGCGCGTTACGTCGGCCGCGTCACGTGTTTGTGAGGCCAATCGCGCGATGATTGCCGGCAGCGTGCGCGCGCCGTTACTCGATGACGATTTCGCCGGTCATGCCGAGTTCGGCGTGGGTCTTGCCGTCCGCGGCCTTGATGTCGCAGCGCAGATCGGTGACGCGGCCGGCCGCGACCGGCACCAGCCACCATTCGGCGGATTGCCCCGGATAAACCTCGATCTCGCGCATCGCGCCCTTGAACTCGGCGAGCGTCACGGCCTTGCCGTCGCGCTGTTGCGTGACCTGCACCTTTCGCGTCCACACCATCTGCGAGAAGGCGTGTGAAGTGAAGTAATGCGGTTCGTTGCTGTCGTTGCGAAGGATCAGTTTGTAGAGCTTGCCGGTCTCGAAGCGCAGTTGTTTCGGCGTGAATTCGTGCTTGCCGGGCGAGCCCAGCGCGACCGTCAGCTCGATCGGGGTCTGCTTCGACAAATCCCCTGCTGCGATCGCCGCGCCTGAGACGAGGCCGAGCACGACAGAAGCGCCAATCGCGGCGCGATACGAGATGAACATCGTGGTCTCCCCCTGATGATTTGAACTCACCGAATAACTCAGGCGCTCAACTTAATGCAAATGAGAATGAGTTGCAAATATCGAGCAGGAGATCCAGTCCAACCTGTTCCCAAACGCAGAGCGACCCGGCTGGGGGGCATCCCGGCCGGGTCGTTGGAGGTTACTTGGGAGGAAAGAAGGCTAAAAAACAGGTTCAGCGGGTGGTGGTCTCGTTGTCGAAGGAGATCACGCAGACCTCGCTGGGATTCTTGTTGCTGCAATCAACCACTTGCTCGCGGACGAACATCGAACCGGTGTCGCGCTGGGCGCGGGGGGCGGTGTTCTGGGCGGACAGCGAGGCCAGGGTGCAGACGGCGCCGAGCGGGATAATGAAGAGGCGGAAGGAGGGCTTCAGCATTTTCGTTCTCCTGTCCGGCGTTGGCGTTGGCGTTGCGTTCGTGAGTGTGGGTGTAACGGCAGAGTTTTTCCGGGTGATGTCGTCAATTGTTTCATTTGTTTCGTGGGCGGTAACGGTTTCGCCCTCGAAAAGCGACGGTTCGGTCGCCTGAACTACACCGTAACTAATTGAAAAGATGTCATTTTATGCGGCGAGGCTGTCCACGCCGGCGCCCTTAAGCAAGTCTGCAAGCTGCTTGCGGGCATAGAACATTCGCGTCTTCACGGTGCTCTGGGGGATACCGATGATCGCACCGGCCTCCTCCACCGATTTCTCGTGGTAGTAGACGAGGTTGATGATCTCGCGATGCGCCGGCGACAGTTTGGCCACGCAGGCGCGCAGGATCGCCGAGGTGTTGCTGCGGTCGAGCGAAGCCTCCGGCGTGTCGGCGTCATCGGCGATTTCAAGCACGTCTTCCTGGTCGATATCCTCATGCCGGCGCTGGCGCAGCGCAGTCAGCGCCTTGAAACGGGCGATCGACAACAGCCAGGTGGAAACCTGCGAACGGCCCTCGAACTGCTTGGCGGTGCGCCACACGTCGAGGAAGACCTGGCTGACGAGGTCTTCGGCCATGCTGGTATCGCGCACGATGCGCAGGATGAAGCGGTAAACCCGGACGTTGTGACGGGAATAAAGGATATGCATCGCGGTTCGGCCGCCATCGGCAATGCTTTCCAGCAGCATTTCATCCGAAGTCGCCCGGGCAGCGATGATGCCTTGACGGGCTGCGGCGTTGATAGCGACGACGTTCTGCATGACAAGCTCCCGGTATTCGCCATTGGCGGCGTCTCGTTAGAGCCGATTGATAATTAACGAAGGTTTCGGGACGTCTGCACGCCAAGGGGAAAATGGTTTCGTGCGCAGGAGAATTGTTTCGTCGCGAGGTCAGCGACGAAACATTCGGCACAAAAAAGCCCGTAATTTCAACGCGCGGAAAATGGAGAGGGCCACGATCGGGGGGGAACCGATTCCCGTTCCGAGGCGCCTTCATCCTCCTGCGGGAGGCGAGAAGCCGACCACAATAGAGATGTCGTCCCGGCCTACGCGCCGGGACCCATCATATGTGGACGGCCCCCGTGCCACAAGAGTTTTTTGAGGTCTGATCGGATCGCTTGCATCCATATGTCCGGCCTGTTGGTGCGGTCGCTTGGACCGCTGGCCAAGATGGCTTCCGCGACGCGAGTTCCAAACAACCACACGACCTGTCTTGGGCCAATGGGTCCCACGGATTGTCTCGCACCTCGGATCGATCGATCCTACCATCTGCTCCTCTTGCAGCTCCGGCTCAGCCGATAAGACGAACTTACCGGCTGATCTCTTAGGCGGCTGACGCCGATGCCTCAGACATCCGCGCGCCGTCGTAATTATCCCCCGTAACCATCAGTTTCCAGGCGATGCGGGCAATCTTGTTGGCGAGCGCCACCGCCGCGAGTTTTGGCGGCTTGCGCTTGAGCAAAGCGATCAGCCAGGGCGATGGATGGCCACGGCCGTACTTCGCCTGCTGAATCACGGCGGTCGCTCCTGCCACCAGCACGCTGCGCAACCTCTCATCGCCGGCACGGGTGATCTTGCCGAGCCGGGTTTTGCCGGCAGTGGAGTGGTCTTTCGGGGTCAGTCCGAGCCAGGCCGCAAAATGCCGGCCCGAGGAGAAGGCACGCGGATCAGGCGTCTTCATCACCAGCGCCGTGGCGCCGATCGGCCCGACTCCTGGAATCTTCGCCAAGCGCCGGCTATCGGCATTGCCGCGGTGCCAGGCCCTCAGCCTGGCTTCGATTGCCTTCAACTCTCCCTGCAACTGCGCGTACTCGCGGCCCTGGACCGCAAACGACTCGCGCGCCAGCGCCGGCACGCTGTCATCTTGCGCGATGCCAGCTAAAAGCGGTTCGATCTTGTCGAGGCCCTTGGCCACCGCAAGGCCGAACTCTGCCGCATAGCCCCGGATCATATTGCTGAGCTGGGTGCGACGGGCGACCATCTGCTCGCGGAGACCTGCCAGCATCAAAGCTGCCTGCTGCTCGGCCGTCTTCACTGGCACAAACCGCATCGTCGGTCGGCCCATCGCTTCACACAGCCCCTCGGCATCTCGCCCGTCGTTCTTGTTCCGCCTGACGTAAGGCTTCACGTGTTGCGGCGCGATCAGCTTCACCTCGTGGCCGAGCTTGCCAAGCTCGCGCGCCCAATAATGCGCCGCACCGCAGGCCTCGATCCCGATCACGGTCGGCGGCTGCTTGGTAAAAAATGCCACCATTTGCGCCCGGCCGAGCCGCCTGCGCAACACCGGCCGTTCGGTCGCATCAACCCCATGCAGCTGGAAAATATGCTTCGACGTATCCATGCCAATTCGGATAATCTGTTCCACGGACGGCTCCTTTGTCTGAGATTTGCAACAACCTCATTCTGGCACAACTGATGCCGTAGGGGGCCGTCCACCCCATCAACCACAGGACGTTCGTGTTGCGCGAAGCTGGAGCGACAGTCCCTTTGACAACGAACAGCGGCGGTCATGGGTCCTCGCGTTCGCGAGGACGACGCTAGAATGTGCTGACGCTCACGCCTTGTCGCCGATCGGCGAAAACAAATAGCCGCCGCCGCGGATGGTGCGGATCACTGCCGGCTTGGTCGGATCGATCTCGATCTTGCGCCGGATCCGCATGATCCGGAGATCGACAGCGCGGTCGAAGGCCTCGGCGTCGCGGGCGTTGGCCAATTCCAGGAGCCGCTCGCGCGACAGCACCCGCTTCGGATTGGCGGCGAACACCTTGAGCAGGCCGAATTCGGACGCGGTCAGCGGATGCTCATTGCCCTCGTCGTCGCGCAGCGCCTGCGCCTCGAGATCGAGCCACTTGGTGCCGAACCGCACCAGCTGATCCTTGGCTTTTGCGCCGGCGGCTTCCGGCGCGGCCGTCGGCGCCTTGGCCGGCGAGGAGCGCCGCAGTACCGAGCGGATCCGCGCCATCAATTCGCGCAGCTCGCACGGTTTTGCGACGTAGTCGTCGGCGCCGAGCTCGAGCCCGACCACGCGGTCGATCGGGCTCGCGGTCGCCGTCAGCATGATGACCGGGACGTTGGTGCGGCTCTTGAGGTCGCGGATGATGGAAAGTCCGTCCTCCTCGGGCATGTTGAGATCGAGCACCACGAGATCGGGGACCGAGACATCGATCGCCTCGCGCAGGGTCTTGCCGCCGTCGCACAGCGTCACGTTGAAGCCGTGCATCTTGAGGTATTCGCCGACCATCTCGCGGGCCGGCGCCTCGTCGTCGACGATGACGATGTGTTGCTGACTTTGGGTCATGACATCTCGGTCGCGGGCAAGATCACGGTGAAGGTCGAGCCCTGGCCGGGCCCGCCGCTGTCGGCAGTGACCTCGCCGCCATGCATGTCGATGATACGCTTGACGATCGACAGGCCGAGGCCGGTCGAGCTTTCGCCGGCGGTGGGTTTCGCGGAGAGCCGCTGGAAGCGGCCGAACAGCCGGCCGAGATCTTCCGGAGAGAGGCCTGCGCCCTCGTCGGCGATGCGGATGATGGTGTTGTCCAGATCGTGAGTCACCAGTACCGTGATCTTGCCGCCGATCGGTGAATATTTGATGGCGTTGCTGACGAGATTGTCGATCGCCTCGCGCATCCGGTCGGCGTCGCACATCGTGACGATATTCGGCGGCGCCGACACCATGATGGTCTGCTGCTTGTTGACCGCCAGGGGCTGGTTGGCGTCGGCGACCTCGCTGACGAGCCCTGCGATATCGACCGGCTCACGGCGGATCGAAATGTCGAAGGCGTCGGCCATCGCATCCGAAATCAGGTGGTCGACCATCGAGGTCAGGCGCTTGGTGGCGTCGCGGATATGCTCGACCTGGGCGGTGACGCTCTCCCTGGAGGCGCTGGCGCCGATCAGTTCGGTCAGCATTTCGGTGCGGCCGAGGATGACGCCGAGCGGATTTTTGAGGTCGTGGGCGACGGTGCCGAGAATCTCGTTCTTGAAGCCGTTGGCGCGCTGCAGCCGCATCCACTGCGACGACAGCCGGCGGTTGGCCTGCATCAGCGCGCGGGTGCGCTGGGCGACGCGGTCCTCGAGCTGGGTGTTGGCCTCGTGCAGTTGCTGATAGAGGATTACGTTGTCGAAGGCGATCGACAGCCGGCTGGAGAAAATCTCGACCAGCGCGCGGTCGGTGTCCGACAGCGGGCGCTCGGCCTGCAGCAGCACCACCACCTCGCGGCCGCTGCCGGTGCGCAGATAGAGCACGGTGCGGTGATCGGCGAACTCGTTCTTGCGGCGCTGGAACGCGGCTTCGACCATCTGGCGCAAATCCGGATCGAGCGATCGCGATCCGGCCGAGCCGATGAAGCGGCTGTAGCAGCCGGAGCCCGCGAGCACCGAGAAATCGGTGCCGGCGCCGCCATCGTCGCGCAACACCAGTATGCCGGCGCAATCGACATTAAGCAGCGAGGCGAGCTGCGTCAGCACGCCCTCGGCGAGCCGCTGCATCGACTTGAAATCGTACAGCGTGGAGGCGGCGTCGATGATGATCTCCAGCCCGCGCCGGGTCTGCACCATGCGTTCGAGCTGCTGGTAGCTGCGCAGCGCCGCGGTCAGCGAGGTAAACAGCTTGTCGGCGGTGAGTTCGGTCTTGGCCTTGTAATCGTTGATGTCGTACTGGACGATGACGCGGCGCTCGGGCGCCTGTCCGGGCTGCCCGGTGCGCAGGATGATGCGGACGGTCTCGTTCTTGATCTCGTTGCGGATGTATTCGACGAGATCGAGGCCCGCGGCGTCGGTCTCCATGATGACGTCGAGCAGCACGGCGGCGATGTCGGGATGCGCGCGCATCAATTTGCGGCCCTCGGCCGCCGAATAGGCCGACAGGATCTCGAGCGTCTGGCCGTTGAGATTGTAGTCGCTCAGCGCAAACCTGGTGCCTTCATGCACGGCCTGGTCGTCGTCGATGACGGCGACCTTCCATTTGCGCGCCGTCGACTTCTCCGGAGCGGTTCCGGAATCGTCGATCAGGTGGAGGACATCGTCCTGTTCGGCCATTGAGGAATCCCGTCGCTAGCTTGTTCTGCAGTGTCGGAGCCGCCCCTGGCGGTCCGCGGCATGATAATGCGAAATGTGGTGCCTTGTCCCAGTCTTGAATCCAGCATCATCCGGCCGCCGAGCTGCTGGGTAACCAGATTATAAACAATGTGCAGGCCGAGCCCGGTGCCGCCCTCGTTGCGGCGGGTGGTAAAGAACGGGTCGAAGGCCTGCCGCTGCACGTCCGGCGTCATTCCGGCCCCGTTATCGGCAAAAATGATCTCGACATCGTCGCTGCCGCGCGGTCGCGCCGAAATCGAGATCGCCCCGCTGCGGCCGTCGGCAAACGCATGATTGGCCGCGTTGAGGAACAAATTGGTCAGAATTTGGCCGTAGGAGCCCGGATAACCGTCGATGATGAGACCTTCCGGCACGTCGACCGAGAGCGAGATCGGCGCTCGCTTCAGCACCGGCCGCAGGCTGGCGATGATCTGGTCGGTGGCCTCCCTCAGGCTGAATTGCCGGCGTTCGGCATGCGAGCGGTCCACCGCGACCTGCTTGAACGACTGGATCAGCTCGCCGGCGCGATGCAGGTTGGCCACCAGCTGCCCCGCTGCGTCGCGCGAGGAGCGGACGAATTCCTCAAGCTGGGAGCGTCGCAGCGCGCCGTCGGATTTCAGCTCGGCCTCGAACATCTCCGCCCGCCGCGCGAAACTCGACGCCACCGTGAGGCTGATGCCGATCGGGTTGTTGACCTCATGGGCGACGCCCGCGACCAGTCCGCCGAGCGCGGCGAGCCGCTCGGCATCGATCAGGTTCTGCTGGGCGGCGTTCAGCTCGAGCAGCGCGCCCTCGGCCTTCTCCTTCGAGGTGCGCAGCTCGTCTTCGGTTTCGCGCTTGGCGATGGCGTTCTCGCGGAACACCTCCACCGCGCGCGCCATCGCGCCGACCTCGTCCCTGGCGTTGGTGCCCTGCACCCGCCGATTGTAGTCGCCGGTGGTGATGGCATGCATCGCCGCCATGATCTGCTGCAGCGGCAACCGGATCGAAAGCGCGATGATGACCCCGGCGCTGAGGATGATGCCGAGGAAGATCACGGCGATCGATAGCACCTTGCGGGAGATGTTGTTCAGCGTGCGGTCGAAGGTCGCCTGCGCCTTCTGCTCGCGCTGGCGCATCTTCACCGACAGATCGTCGATGGCGCCGATGGCCTCGGCCTGGCTGGCGTCGATGGTGTTGCGCAGCAGCTCGGTCCGGTTCGCCAGCTGCTCCGACAATTTGGCGAAGCCCGCGCGCAGCGCGGCTGTTCTGGCCTGCAGCCGCTGCAGCGCCAGCCGCTGCAGATCGTTGTCGGCGAGATCGGACATGACAGGGATGGTTTTCTCGATGGTCTCGGTATTCCTGCGGGCGTCCTCGGCGGAGGCGCTAGCCAGCGACAGATAATAGGAGTTGGCGGCGACCAGCATCGCGGTGAACGCCTCGCGCGATTTGCCGAGCGACGGCCAGATCAGCGCCTCGCGATGCCCGGTGGCGCCCTCGATGATCGAATACAGTCCGGCCATGTCCTTGGCGGGGGCCAGCACCTGGTCCTGGTAGGTCTTCGTGATCGTGGCCTGGACCGCGCGCAACTCGCCGAAGCCGTTGAGGAATTTCTCGGTGACGCGCTCGAGTTCCGCCACCGATCCCGACAGCATCGGGTCAGTCGAGGCGCGGGTGGTCAGCGTGCCCAGCACCGCCTCGCGCAGCAGCAGGATCTCGGCGAACAGTTCGGGGCTCGGCTGGTTGATGTAGCGGTGGATCAGGTTCTGCAGGCGGCCGGTTTCGCTTTCCAGCAGCGCCAGGACCTTGTCGGATTCGCGTACCTGCCGCACGTCGTCCCAGGCGGAGCGAAGCACCTGGGCGCCGTTCCAGATCATGGCGGCAAGCACCACGACCACCGCCGAGTTCAGCGCGGCAATCGACAGGATGCGCCAGCGGATCGGCACTGCGCGGACCAACCCGACAATGCGGGCGCGGGTCCGCGCGGCGAGGCTCGCCGGCCGTTCCACAGCTTCGTCCTGCCGCGGTGTCGCCAAAGCCAATTCACTCCACCTTGCGAATTCGTTCGATCAACTGCGCCGCCGCGGGATCGCGCCGCGCCTTGGCGTAGATGCCGGTCATCGCGGCTTCGAAGGGCTCGCGGTCGAAATCGGTCACGATGGTCACCCCCGCGGCTTCCGCCTGCCGGCGCGACTGCTCCTCGAGATCGCGCCATTTCTCGCGCATGAACCGGCTCGACCGCAGCGCCGCCTCGCGAAAAATCTTGCGGTCCTCGGCCGACAGGCTATCCCAGGCTTTCTGCGACATCACCAGCACTTCCGGCGACATCGTGTGTTCGGTGAGGGTGTAGTAGCCGGCGTACTTGTAATGATCCGTGGTGACGAAGGATGGCCAGTTGTTGTCCGCGCCGTCGACCAGCTTTGTGGCAAGCCCGGTGAGGACCCGTCCATAGGGCAGTTCGACCGGTTCGGCGCCGAGGCCCCTTATCATGGCGGACATCAATTCGGACTGTTGCACGCGAAGCCGCAAGCCTTTCATGTCGGCGGTCGAGCGGACCGGCCGGACGCTGTTGTAGATCGATCGCGCCCCGGAATCATAGAACGCCAGCCCGACAAATCCGTAAGCGTCGAAGCTGCCGAGAATTTCATTACCGATCGGTCCATCCAGCACCTTCTGCAGATGTTCGGCGGAGCGAAACAGGAACGGCATCGCCAGCACGCTCATGGCCGGCACGAAGGTTCCGATCAGCGCCACGTTGCTGCGATTGAGATCGATGGCGCCGGCACGGGTCTGCTCGATGGTTTCCTTTTCCTCGCCGAGCTGGCGCGAGTGAAACACCCGGATCTGGTGCCGGCCGCCGCTCTTCTCCGCGATCATGCGGCCCATGTAACGCAGCGCCTGCACGGTCGGATAATCTTCGCTCTGGGTGTCGGCGGCGCGGAATTCGCGCGCGACCGCGCCCGTCGAGACCGCCGTCAAGGACAACGCGACAACGAGTGCTACCGTCCGCGAAAGTTCGGCGCGGCTGTACACAGGCAAAATCATCCCCTCATGATGGTGTCGCTGCGCGGGAAAAAAGGTTCAACCCCATTTAGCAGAAGCCGGCGAGAGATGGCTATCCTGCCAACGTCGGGGAGGCGTCAATGGTGCGCTGCGGCTTCTCGCTTTTGCCGATTGAAACCGCCGGCGTAGGGTCTTATCAGGGCGCATCACACGCAAAACGCGTATCGGCCGCGACGGATTAGAATGGTTTTATGGTGAATTCGGCTCTCAGGTTCTTGCAACTCGCCGCCATCGCCGCCGCGGTGACCCTGACGTCGCCGGCGTGGGCGGTGACCGAGATCAGGTGGTGGCACGCGATGTCGGGCGAACTCGGCCGGCAGCTGGAGAAGCTAGCTGCGGATTTCAACGCATCGCAATCCGAATACCGGATCATGCCGAGCTACAAGGGCAACTACACCGAAACCGTGATGGCGTCGATTTTCGCGTTCCGCTCGCGCAGCCAGCCCGCCATCGTTCAGGTCAACGAGATCGCGACCGCGACCATGATGGCCGCGAAAGGCGCGATCTACCCGGTGTTCGAATTGATGCGCAACGAAGCCGAGGCGTTTTCGCCGGCCGCGTATCTTCCGGCGGTGACCGGCTACTATGCCGATATCGCCGGCAACATGCTGTCGTTCCCGTTCAACGCCTCGACACCGATCCTTTATTACAACAAGGCCATGTTCCGTGCCGCCGGCCTCGACCCCGAAGCGGCGCCGAAGACCTGGCCGGAGGTCGGCGCGGCAGCAAAGCGGCTGCGGGCGTCCGGCGCGGCCTGCGGCTTGACCACTTCCTGGCCGTCATGGATCAACGTCGAGAATTTTTCCGCATTCCACAATCTGCCGATCTCGACCAGGGCCAACGGCTTCGGCGGCCTCGACGCCGAACTCAATTTCAACAATCCGGTGATGGTGCGCCATATCGCGCAACTGTCGGAGTGGCAGGCCACCAAGGTGTTCGACTACAGCGGCCGGGCGCAGACCGCGGAGCCGCGGTTTCAGAAGGGCGAATGTGGAATCTTCATCGGCTCCTCGGCGACGCGCGCCGACATCAAGGCCAATTCGAAATTCGAGGTCGGCTACGGCATGCTGCCGTACTGGCCCGACGTCGCCGGCGCGCCGCAGAACACCATCATCGGCGGTGCGACCTTGTGGGTGCTGCGCGACCGGCCGCGAGCCGAATACAAGGGCGTGGCGAAATTCTTCGGATTCCTGTCGAGGCCGGAGGTTCAGGCGGCGTGGCACCAGAACACCGGTTACCTGCCGGTGACGCGGGCGGCGTTCGATCTGACCCGCGCGCAGGGTTTTTACGACCGCAACCCGGGTGCGGCGATCTCGATCGAGCAGATCACCCAGAAGGTGCCGACCGAAAATTCGCGGGGGCTCCGGCTCGGCTCCTTCGTGCTGGTCCGCGATACGATCGACGACGAACTGGAGCAGGCCTTCGCCGGCAAGAAAACCGCGCAAGGAGCACTCGATTCCGCCGTCGAGCGCGGCAACCGGCTGCTGCGCCAGTTCGAGCGCGCCAATCCGGACCGGTAGAGGTATGTCGCCGGCATCGAATCAGGAAGGGCGCGGCCTCTGCCATTCATGCACTCACTGCCGGTTCTGACGAACCCTGAGGCTTTCCGGTCGTGGCGAGCCGACGCGTCGCTGTGGTTGCCGGCGGCGCTCGATATTGCACGCAGCCACGGCCTTCCGTGCACGACACCTCAGCCATTCACCAATGGTACCAATCTTGTCGTCGGTCTCGATAGCCGGCTGATCCTGAAGATCTTTCCGCCATTCCTGCGCAGCCAGTTCGCTTCAGAGCGGATCGCGCTGGCGCAGCTTCGCGGACGGCTCAGTATTCCGATTCCCGAAATCGTGTTGGAGGGCGAGCGCGACGATTGGCCGTATCTCGTCATCACGCGATTATCCGGCATCCCGGGCAACGAATCGTGGCCTGCCTTGCCGGAGGAGCAGAAGGAGCGCGTCCTCGCCCAGATCGGTGCGGCCATCGCGGAAGTGCAGCGTGTTCCCTGCGGTGAGCTAAGCCGGATCGAGCCGGGCTGGGACCGGTTCATGCGTGGGCAGATCGAAGGATGCCGGGCAAGACACCGGCGCCTCGGATTGCCGCGAAAATTCCTGGACGGGCTGGACGATCTGCTTTCCGATGCGGAAGCGCTGGTTGTGCTGGAGGCGCCGCCGGTGATCCTGACCGGGGAATACATTCCGGAGAACTTTCTGCTGAGTTGCGAAGGCGGAGGCTGGCGGCTTTCGGGGCTGATCGACTTCGGCGACGTGATGACGGGAAGGGGCGAATACGACCTGCTGGGCCCGAGCGCCTTCATGACCGCCGGGATGCCGCGTCGCGTTCGAAGCCTGTTCGCGGGATTCGGCTATTCCAGCGCGGATATCGATTTCGCCGTGAAGCGCCGGCTGATGGCGCTGCTTCTGCTGCACCGCGCCAGCGATCCCAACAGCCATATCTGTATCGAGGGTTGGCAGCGGAACGCCGATGACCTCTACGAACTGCAGGAATTGCTCTGGCCCGTTTGACCGCGGAGATGACCGCGGCGCGGGCCTATCCGCCGTCGCACAAGAAAATAGCGATCGCAATAATCTGCATACAAAACAGGCAAAGAAGCCTCTTTGTATGCAATGCCATGCGCCGGCGCGAAGCGTTCATGGCCCGGGAATTCCAGCATTCATTTAGAGAATCAATGGATTAGCTGGATATTAGGCCTTCGTTAAGTTCTGGCACAAACCTTGCGAAGTCTGTTCCAAAGCCGATTCCCCTCGTGCGTTGGAGCAGCACATGAAGCGTCGCGATTTTCTGAAATCTGTCACCGGGGTTGCGGCGGGCACGATGGTGCCGGCGCCGGCGATCTGGTCCGCCGCCAAGGCTGACGCCCGTTCCGAGACGCTGTTGATCGTCTCGGAAAGCGGTCCCAACAATCTCGACATTCACGGCGTCGGCACCAATGTGCCCGGCTACGAGGTATCGTGGAATTGCTACGACCGCTTGATCAGCCACGAAATGAAGAGCGGTCCCGGCGGCGTGCCGTATTACGACCGCGACAAGTTCAAGCCCGAACTCGCCGAAGACATGAAGGTCGGCGACATGTCGGTGACCTTCAAGCTGAAGAAGAACGCGAAATTCCACGACGGCGCGCCGGTGACGGCAAAGGACGTCAAGTGGTCGCTCGACCGCGCGGTCTCTGTCGGCGGCTTCCCGACCTTCCAGATGGGCGCTGGCTCGCTGACCAAGACCGAGCAATTCGTCGTCGTCGACGACAATACGGTGCGGATCGATTTCGCCAAGAAGGACCGCCTGACGATTCCCGATCTCGCGGTGATCGTACCCTGCGTGATCAATTCCGAACTGGTGAAGAAGAACGCCAGCGAGAAGGACCCGTGGGGTCTCGAATACACCAAGCAGCAGACCGCGGGCGGCGGCGCCTACAAGGTGACGAAGTGGACTGCCGGCACCGAAGTGATCATGGAGCGCAACGACGCCTGGGTCGGCGGATCCTTGCCCAAGGTCAAGCGGGTGATCTGGCGCATGGTGCCGCAGGCCGGCAACCGCCGCGCGCTCTTGGAGCGCGGCGACGCCGACATCTCCTACGATCTGCCGAACAAGGACTTCGTCGAGCTCAAGGGCGACGGCAAGCTCAATATCGTGTCGGTGCCGTATTCCAACGGCGTCCAGTACATCGGCATGAACGTCAAGATTCCGCCGTTCGACAATCCGAAGGTGCGCGAGGCGGTTGCCTGTGCGATCCCCTATCAGAAGATCATGGATGCGGTGCTGTTCGGTCTCGCCAGGCCGATGTTCGGCGCAGCCGCCAATGCGCCGACCGAGGTGGCGTGGCCGCAGCCGACCAAATTCATCACCGACATCGCGAAGGCCAAGGCGTTGCTGGCGGAAGCCGGCTATCCCAACGGCTTCGAGACCACGCTGTCGTTCGATCTCGGATTTGCCGGGGTCAACGAGCCGCTCTGCGTGCTGGTGCAGGAGAGCCTGGGGCAGATCGGAATCAAGACCACCATCAACAAGATTCCGGGCGCCAACTGGCGCACCGAGCTCAACAAGAAGGTGCTGCCGCTCTACACCAACGTGTTCTCCGGCTGGCTCGATTATCCCGAATACTTCTTCATCTGGTGTTACGACGGCAAGAATTCGATCTTCAACACCATGAGCTACCAGTCGAAGACGATGGACGATTTCATCCATGGCGCCGTCGACGCCGCCGCGATCGGCGACAAGGCGACCTACGACAAGGACGTCAAGGGCTTCGTCGACCTGGCGTTCAAGGATATCCCGCGCATCCCGCTGTATCAGCCCTATGTCAACGTCGCGATGCAGAAGAACGTCTCGGGCTATCAGTACTGGTTCCACCGCCGTCTCGACTACCGCGCGCTGGTGAAAGCGTAACGGGGCGAATGGCGAAATGGCGAATGGCGAATAGGGAGTAGCGAATAGTGACAGAGAGCAGCGACGGTTGTCCATTCGCCATTCGCCATTCGCTATTCGCATGGCGCGCGAGCGCGCCATGCTGACCATGATCGGCAAGCGGCTGATGTTTGCGATCCCGAGCCTGATCGGGGTCGTGATCGTCACCTTCCTGCTGACCCGGGCGCTGCCCGGCGACCCCGCGGCGTATTTCGCAGGGCCGGCGGCGACCAAGGAGGCGGTCGAGCAGATCCGCAAGAAGCTCGGCCTCGACAAGCCGCTGATCGAGCAGTTCTTTCGCTACACCAACGATCTCATCCACGGCGATTTCGGCAGTTCGCTCACTACCGGTCAGCCGGTCGCAACTGAAATCCGCAACCGCCTGCCGGCCTCCGCCGAACTCACTTTGCTCGGTCTCGTGGTCTCGATCGTGATCGCGATTCCGCTCGGCGTCATGGCGGCGACCCGGCCGGGCTCGTGGATCGATCATCTCTGCCGGGTGACGACGACGGCCGGCGTGTCGCTGCCGGTGTTCTTTACCGGATTGGTGCTGGTCTATGTCTTCTATTTCCGGCTCGGGTGGTCGCCGGCGCCGCTGGGGCGGCTCGATGTGTTCTACAGTGCGCCGAATTCAGTGACCGGCTTCTATCTGATCGACGCCCTGATCGCGCGCGACCTCGAGACCTTTCGTTCGGCGCTGAGCCAGTTGATCCTGCCCGCGATGACGCTAGCCGTGTTCTCGCTGGCGCCGATCGCTCGCATGACGCGGGCCTCGATGCTGGCGGTGCTGTCGTCGGACTTCGTGCGCACCGCGCGCGCCAGCGGCCTTTCGCCGGGCACCGTGATCGTCACCTACGCCTTCCGCAACGCCATGCTGCCGGTCATCACCACGCTGAGCATGGTGTTCTCGTTCCTGCTGGGGGCCAACGTGCTGGTGGAAAAGGTTTTCGCCTGGCCCGGCATCGGCTCCTACGCGGTGGAAGCCCTGATCTCGTCGGATTTCGCGCCGGTGCAGGGCTTCGTGCTGACCATGGCGGTGATGTACGTGCTGCTCAATCTCCTGATCGACATCCTCTACGGCGTGATCGATCCCAGGGTAAGGCTAGAAGGGTAGGGGTGGAAGCATGAGCAGCGTGGCGCCTGCCGTCGAACCTGCCGGACCAGCACGCACTTCCGGGCTGGCGGCGATCTTCGAACACACCCGCTATGTGCTCAGCGAGAACCGCGTCACCGCGTTCGCATTCGGCCTCCTGGTCATCATCCTGTTTGCTGCGCTGTTCGGTCCCTACGTCGTTCCCTACGATCCGCTGGCGTCCGACACCGCATCCGCGCTGAAGCCGCCGTCGGCGGCGCACTGGTTCGGCACCGACCAGCTCGGCCGCGACATCTTCAGCCGGGTCATCGTGGCGACCCGGCTCGACACCTTCATCGCGGTGGCGTCGGTGGCGCTGGTGTTCCTGATGGGCGGTCTTGCCGGCATCGCCGCCGGCTATTTCGGCGGCTGGACCGACCGTATCGTCGGCCGCATCGCCGACACCATCATGGCGTTTCCGCTGTTCGTCCTCGCGATGGGCATCGTGGCGGCACTCGGCAATACCGTGCAGAACATCATCATCGCAACCGCGATCGTGAATTTTCCGCTTTACGCGCGCGTCGCCCGTGCGGAAGCCAATGTGCGGCGCGACGCCGGATTCGTGCAGGCGGCACGATTGTCGGGCAATGGCGAGTTCCGGATTCTGCTGGTGCACATTCTGCCGAACATCATGCCGATCATGATCGTGCAGATGTCGCTGACCATGGGCTACGCCATCCTCAACGCCGCCGGCCTGTCGTTCATCGGCCTCGGGGTACGGCCGCCGACCGCCGAATGGGGCATCATGGTCGCGGAAGGCGCCGGCTTCATGGTCTCGGGCGAGTGGTGGATCGCGCTGTTTCCCGGCCTCGCGCTGATGACCGCGGTGTTCTGCTTCAACCTGCTCGGCGACGGCCTGCGCGACATCGTCGACCCGCAACGAAGGACCTGAGGATAATCATGACCGCGCAGCCGCTGCTCGACGTCAACGACCTCACGGTGGAATTCGCCACAAGGCGCGGCATCGTGAAGGCGGTGCAGCACGTCAATATCGCGGTCGCCAAGGGCGAGACGCTCGGCATCGTCGGCGAATCCGGCTCCGGCAAGTCCGTCACCTCCTACGCCGTCATGCGGATCCTCGACCGCGCCGGCAAGATCGCCGAGGGATCGGTGATGTTTTCAGGCATCGACGTCAGGACCGCGACCGAAGACCAGATGCGCGACCTGCGCGGCCGCGAAATCTCGATGATCTTCCAGAACCCGCGCGCCGCGCTGAACCCGATCCGGAAAGTCGGCGACCAGATCGGGGACGTGCTGCGCCAGCATGTGCAGGCCGCCGCCAGCGACCGCGGCGAGAAGGCGATCGAGGCGCTGGAAGCGGTCAAGATCGCCCGGCCGCGCGAGCGCTACCATGCCTATCCGTTCGAGCTGTCCGGCGGCATGTGCCAGCGCGTGGTGATCGCGCTGGCGCTGGCCTGCAATCCGCAGCTTCTGATCGCGGACGAGCCGACCACCGGCCTCGACGTCACCACGCAGAAGGCGGTGATGGACCTGATCGTCGAACTGACCAGGAGCCGGGGCATGTCGACGATCCTGATCACGCACGATCTCGGCCTCGCCGCGGCCTATTGCGACCGCGTGGTGGTGATGGAGAAGGGCCGCGTGGTCGAGACCGCGCTGTCGGCGGATATTTTTGCCAATCCGCAACACGCCTACACCAGGAAGCTGATGCGCGCGACGCCGCGGCTCGGCGTGTCCCTGCGCGACCTGTTGCCGGAGGAGGAGGCGGCAAAGCTTCCCGCGATTGCGCCGCACCCAACACCCGTCATGGCCGGGCATAGCCGTCCGAAGGACGGCGTCGCTTCCGCTCGCCTATGCCCGGCCATCCATCTTTCTTCGGCAGACTCTTCTTCGAAGGCGATGGACCCCCGGGTCAAGCCCGGGGGTGACGATTCGACAGGCGGCGACGCAAAGCCGCTTCTCCTCGTCGAGAAGCTGGTCAAGGAATACCCACGCAAGGGCGCTACGGCGACACTGGCAAAACTGTTCTCGCGCAAGCCGCCGGTTGAAACCGAACAATTCCGCGCCGTCGACGGCATTTCATTCAGCGTCGGCCACGGCGAGAGCGTCGGCCTGGTCGGCGAATCCGGCTGCGGCAAATCCACCACGTCGATGATGGTGATGCGGCTCCTGGACCAGACCTCGGGCCGCATCATGTTCGACGGCGAGGAGATCGGCGCCATCCTGCCCAATGCCTTCGCGCGGCTGCCGTTGCGCAAGAGCATCCAGATGGTGTTCCAGGATCCGACCGACAGCCTCAATCCCCGCTTTACCGCCGCGCGAGCCATCGTCGATCCGATCATGCAGCTTGGCGATATCAGGGGTCGCGACGCGCTACGCGCCCGCTGCGAGGAACTGGCAGGACTGGTCGGCCTGCCGGTCAACCTGCTCGACCGCTTTCCGCACCAATTGTCCGGCGGCCAGAAAGCCCGCGTCGGCATCGCCCGCGCCATCGCGCTGCACCCGAAGCTCGTGATTCTCGACGAGCCGACCGCGGCGCTCGACGTCTCCGTGCAGGCGGTGGTGCTGAACCTGCTGCAGGATCTCAAGGCGTCGATGGGCATGAGCTATCTGTTCGTGTCGCATGATTTGAATGTGGTGCGGTTGCTGTGCGATCGTGTCATTGTGATGCGGTCGGGGCGAATCGTCGAGCAGGGCCCGTCCGAACGGGTGCTGGGCGATCCGCAGGATGACTATACCAGGGAATTGCTGACGGCGATTCCGCATCCGCCGCTGCCGGTTTAGTTGTCATGCTCCGCGAAGGCGGGGCGTCCAGTAAACACTGACGCTGGTGTTTACTGGATCGCCCGGTCAAGCCGGGCGATGACGAGAAGGGAGACAAGGTTGACTGCTAAGAACCCCGATCCGCTCGATGCTTACATGGACGCCGTCGCCAAGGCGCTGGCGCTGCCGGTCGAGGAGGCCTGGCGGCCGGCGGTCAGGGCCAATCTCGAGGTGTCGCTGCGGCTGGCCCGGCTGGTCGACGAATTCCCGCTGCCTGATGAAACCGAGCCGGCCAGTGTCTTCGCAGCCTGATATCGCCATGACCGCAAACTCTGACGAGCTGTCGGCCTCGGCAATCGCGCGGGGCGTCTCTGGTGGCAAGATGTCCGCAGTCAGCGTCACCGAAGCGGCGCTGGCGCGTATCGCAAGGCACGATTCCGTCCTGAATTCCTTCACCGACGTCACCGCTGAACGCGCGCGCGCAAAGGCGCGGGCGGTCGATGATGCGCTTGCCGCCGGCAAGACCGTAGGCCCGCTCGCCGGCGTGCCGTTCGCGGTCAAGAACCTGTTCGACGTGCAGGGGCTCTCCACCCGCGCCGGATCGAAGATCAACCGCGACCTTGCGCCGTCGCGGCGCGACGCTACCCTGATCGAGCGCATGGAAGCGGCCGGCGCGGTGCTGGTCGGCGCGCTCAATATGGGCGAATACGCCTACGACTTCACCGGCGAAAACGTACATGACGGACCGTCGCGCAATCCGCACGATCCGACGCGGATGAGCGGCGGCTCGTCGGGCGGCTCCGGCAGCGCGGTCGGCGGCCGGCTGGTTCCGCTGGCGCTCGGCTCCGACACCAACGGCTCGATCCGGGTGCCGTCGTCGTTCTGTGGTATCTTCGGACTGAAGCCGACCTATGGCCGGCTGTCGCGCGCCAGGTCGTTTCCGTTCGTGGCGAGCTTCGATCATCTCGGTCCGTTCGCGCGCAATGTCGGCGATCTCGCGCTGGCCTATGACGCGATGCAGGGGCCGGATGCCGACGATGCGGCGTGCAGCACGCGTCCCGTCGAGCCGGTCGGGCCGCTGCTCTCGCGGGACATCGGCGGACTTCGCATCGCCATTGCCGGCGGATATTTCCAGAGCAACGTTTTCCCCGAAGCGGTCGAGGCCGTCGCCCGCGTCGCCAAGGGGCTGGGCGCCACGCGCATGATCGAAATTCCCGAGGCCGCGCGCGCCCGTGCCGCCGCCTACGTTATCTCCACGACCGAAGGCGCCTCGCTGCATCTCGATCGGCTGCGCAAGCGGCCGAACGATTTCGATCCGGCGGTGCGCGACCGCCTGCTGGCCGGCGCCATGGTTCCGGCGCCTTTGGTCGACCGCGCGCAGAAATTCCGCCGCTGGTACCGCGCCCAGGTGCTGGAGCTGTTCGAGACGGTCGACGTGATCATCGCGCCGGCGACGCCCTGCGTCGCGCCGAAACTGGGGCAGGCGACCTTCGTGCTCGACGGCGTCGAGTTGCCGGTGCGCGCCAATATCGGCATCCACACCCAGCCGATCTCCTTCATCGGCCTGCCGGTGGTGGCGGTGCCGGTTCCGCTGCAGCCGATGCCGATCGGGGTGCAGCTCATCGCCGCGCCCTGGCGCGAAGATATCGCGCTGCGCGCAGCCTTCGCGCTGGAGCGCGCCGGCGTGGTTGCAGCACCGCAGCCGAGAGGGTTGTAGAATGGACGTCGATCTTCCCGACGTGCTCGCCGAGGTGACCGAGCAGTTCGCGCGGTATGAAAAGGCGCTGGTGTCGAACGACGTCGCCGTGCTCGACGAATTGTTCCGTGCGGATTCCCGCACGTTGCGCTACGGCATCGGCGAAAATCTCTACGGCATCGACGCGATCATGGCATTCCGCGCGGCGCGCTCGCCGGTCGGGCTGATGCGCCGGACGGCGCAGACGGTAATCACCGCCTATGGCCGCGACGCCGCCGTGGCCTCGACCTTGTTCTATCGCGACTCGATGCCCGGCCGCGTCGGCCGGCAGATGCAGACCTGGGTGCGATTTCCCGAAGGCTGGAAGATCGTCGCCGCCCATGTCAGCATCATCGACGAACCCAAGGACGCGGGTCAAAAGCCATGAGCCTCGAAGATCCCCCCACCAGCGCGCCGCAGCGCCCGCTCCATGAGGCGGAGGCGGTGGTTCGCCGCGTCGACCGGCCTTCGCCGATCCCGGACAAGATCACGCGCGCCGAGGAACTGCGGCTGCAGCTCGCCGATGAAATCGTCCGCGGCGCGCTGCCGCCGGGAGCTTCGCTCGATGAGACCGAGATCGCGCGGCGTTTCAACGTTTCGCGCACCCCGGTGCGCGAGGCGCTGCGGCAGCTGGCCGCCAGCGGCCTGGTCGATGCGCGGGCGCATCGCGGCGCCGTGGTGGCGCGGCCCTCGCTCGAACGGCTGACCGGAATGTTCGAGGCGATGGCGGAGCTCGAGGCGTTGTGCGCCGGGCTTGCCGCGGAGCGGATGCCGCCGGCGGAGCGGCAGCGGCTGGAGGCGATCCACGAGGAGTTACGGATGCTGAGCCATGCCGGCAACCCCGACCGCTTTCACGAGGTCAACGAGCGCTTTCACAATGCGATCTATGCCGGTTCGCAGAACGGCTACATCGCCGAGATGACGCTGGCCACCAGGGTGCGGGTGCAGCCGTTCCGCCGCGCCCAGTTCCGCAATCTCGGGCGGCTGGCGAAATCGCATGCCGAGCACGACCGCGTCGTGGTCGCGATCATGCGCGGCGACAAGGCCGGCGCGGCAGCCGCGATGCGCGCGCATATCGAACTGGTGCGCGGGGAATACGAGATCTATGCGGTGTCGGTGTGAGAAGGCGAATGGCGAGTAGCGAACAGAGGGGCGAGTAGGGAGTGGCGAATAGCGAATAGGGAAGGTTTCCTTGCTATTCGCCATTCGCTACTCCCCATTCGCCCCCATCACACCGCCACCTTCTCCGCCATGAACGCGCGCCAGCCGCCGAAGGCGGAAATGTCGCGCGCGGCGCCGATATCGGCGGGCTCGACGAGAAAGCCTTTCACGCCGCGGCCGTCGGCGAGGCGCACGGTGCCGATCGACAGCGGCGGCGGGATTGCGGCGACGAACTTTCCGAAACTCGCCGCCGATAGCGCCCACAGTTCCAGCGTGATCGAGGTTCCAGCGCCCGCCGCAACGCGCAGCATGCCGGGTTTGGGCGGCGTGGTGGGAAGCGCATAGAGCTTGTAGTCGGGCGCCGTCACCGCGGCCTCGATCAGGCGTCCGCCGAGCGCCTTCAATTCGCCGTTCAGCGCCATGCCCGACAGATGTGCGCCGACCACGGCGATGGCGATTTCATCGCTGCTCGCGCCCGCGGCCAGCGCCGCGAGCGGCGGTTGCGGCAGGCCTTTGGCGCCCATCGCAAGTCCAGTGTCGGCATGAAAGACGCGGCCAATCGAGGCCAGCCATGCGTCCTGCCCGGCGGGCGCCAGCAGCGTAATGCCGAACGGAATGCCGTCGGGCCGGATCGCCGCCGGCAGCGCCAGGCCGCAGAGGTCGAGCAGATTGACGAAATTGGTGTAGGTGCCGAGCCTGGAGTTGAGCTCGACCGGATTGGCCAGCACCTGCGCGGTCGTGTAGGCGGTCGGCGCCGTCGGCAGCACCAGCGCGTCGATATTGGCGAAGGCGCGCTCGGCGACCCGGCGCAGCGTCTGCAGGCGGTACAGCGCGGCAAAGGTGTCGGCGGCGGAAAGCCGCGCGCCGGCAATGGTGATTTCGCGCGTCACCGGATGGATCGCGTCCGGCGATGACGCCAGCAGGTCGCGGATCACCAGATAGCGTTCCGCCACCCACGGCCCCTCATAAAGCAGCCGCGCGGTCTCGTAGAACGGTTCGAGGTCGAACTCGACCAGCGTGGCGCCGAGCGCGGTCCAGCGTTTCAGCGCCTCGCCATAGGCCTGCTCGGAAGCCTTGTCGCCGAAATAGATCAGCTGGCCGTTGCGCGGCACGCCGAGCCGGAGCTGGTTCGGAAACGCCGTCATCGGCGCCAAGGGCCGGTTGCGCGAATAGGGATCGGCCGCATCGGGTCCGGCGATGGCGCCAAGCGCGGTCATCGCGTCATCGACGCCGAGCGCGAAGATCGACACGCAATCCAGCGTGCGGCAGGCCGGCACCACGCCCGACGTCGAGATCAGCCCGAGGCTCGGCTTCAGCCCGACGATATTGTTGAGCATCGCCGGCACGCGGCCGCTTCCGGCGGTGTCGGTGCCGAGCGAAAGCGGCACCAGTCCCGCCGACACGGCGACCGCCGAGCCCGAACTCGATCCGCCCGGAATCAGATCGCCGCGCACCGGATTGGCTGGAATGCCGTAGGGCGAGCGCACGCCGACCAGGCCGGTGGCGAACTGGTCGAGGTTGGTCTTGCCGATGACGATGGCGCCGGCCGCGCGCAGTCTGGCGACAGCCGTGGCATCGTGGGCCGGCAGGTAGGAAAACGCCGGGCAGGCCGCCGTGGTGGGCAGGCCGGCGGCGTCGATATTATCCTTTACCGCCACCGGGACGCCGTAAAGCGGCAACTGCGCGGCATCCTTGTTCGATAGCGCCTCGGCCTCCGCCAGCGCTTGTCTCTCGTTGCGCAGGCTGATGAAGACCGCGGGATCGTTGTGATCGCGAATCCGCTGGAAACTGCGCGCGACGGTTTGCGCAGGCGACATGGCGCCGCCGCGATGCGCGGCGACGATTTCGGCGACGGTTTCAGTCACGTGCCGCCCCGGTCGGAAACGACTCATTCTGCGGGTGCGGCAAGGGGCGTCTCCGGTTGCGAAACGGGAAGGGAAGAGGTGCCGAGTTTCGCCAGCGCGAAGAATACCGCAGCCACCAGGACATAGGCCAGCGCGACGGCGGGGGTTACCCCCAATCCGCCGCCGATACCGACGGCCTCGCCATGCATGAAGCCGAAATAGGTCAGCACCGCGCCGGCCAGCGCGAACGCCGACGCCTTGACGAAGTCGCGCTCGATGACGAAGACGCCGATGGCGCCGAGCACGAGGCCGGTGAGGATCGAGCCGCCGCCCATCACGTCGAGCCCGTGATAGAGCACGCCCTGCTGCGGCAGTGCTGCGATCGCCGCGGCCTTGACCGCACCGGCCTTGTCGGCCGCCAGCCCGCCTACTGCCTGCGCGGCACTGAGGGTCGACGCCAGCATGGTGTCGATCTGCAGCTTGGCCCAGGCCGCCAGATGCGGCGTCAGCGCCAGCACGATTGCGGGCGCATGCTTGACCGGCGTGGTCTGGAACGCCTGCGCGCCGATCAGCATGCCGATGTAGAGCAGGATCGGCGAGATCGCGACCACAGGCACCAGCGCCAGCAGCACCGAGATGATGCCGAACCAGGACAGCACCACCACCATGATGCCGGTCGCCGCCGAATAGCCGATCCGGCCGCCCATCGCCTTCCAGCCGGGATGGCCGATATAGACGGCGTTGATGAAGGGATTGCCCATCAGGCAGCCGATCAGGCTGACGACGCCGTCGGCGGTCAACACCCGCGTGGTCGGATATTCGTCGCCCGCGGCTTCCGCGCTTTCGACATTGTCCATGGCTTCGACCAGGTCGTAGATGCCGAACGGGATCGCGGTGACCAGGATGATGCCGAGGAATTCGACGCCGGAAAACACCTGGCCGAACGCCGGCAGCGGCACCGAGAAGCCGAAGCTCGCGAAGGCATCGCCGAGGCCCTTGACGCTGAGGCCGCCGAGGCCGAGGCCGAACAAATTCGAACCCCACGCGATCAGCATGCCGGCGGCGATCGCGACCAGGCCGGCGGGAATCGCCTTCGGATATTTCACGCCGCCGAACCAGCTCGCCATGATGATGGCGAAGCAGACCAGACCGATCTGCGGCGTCATGTACATTTCCAGCGCCGGCCGCATCGAAATGAAGGTCACGGAAACGCCGGCGAGCGTGCCTAGCAGCGCCGCCCGAGGTGTAATCTTGCGAATATACGGCGCGATGAAGCCGCCGATCATCAGGATGAAGCTCTGGAAGAACACCCAGACCAGGCCGGCCGACCAGCCCTTGATGGGGTCGCCGGTCTTCAGCGTGATCGGCAGCATGATCACGAAGGTGACGATGAACATGTGCGGCACGCTGACGCCCGAAGGCAGCGCGCAGACGTCGTTGCGGCCGGTCTTCTGCGCCAGCCGGTAGGCCAGCCACGCATAGTAGAATGTCGAGAGGCACATCATCAGGCCGAGCGCCGGCAGGATGCGGCCGAACACGAGTGAGTCCGGCATCTTCAGCACGAAGCGCAACAGCCCCGTCAGCACCAGCATGTTGACGAGAATGTTGGTGCCGAAGCCGAACAACGCGTTCCAGTCGCCCGGCGTCCATAATGCAGGTTTGAATTCGCCCTTGCTTGCCGTCATGGTCGTGCTCATCGCGATGCCCCCATCGTTGGTTGGTCAGAAGTCTCCGCTGCCATTGCCTTGAGAACCGCGGCGGAGTCCGAGACCCAGCCGAAGATGCCGCCCTGGGCCTTGATCATCTTCAGGCCCATCTCGTGGAATTCGGGGAAATAGGAGGCGCAGCAATCCGCCAGCACGACGCAGCGGTAGCCGCGGTCGTTGGCCTCTCGCACGGTGGTGTTGACGCAGACCTCGGTGGTGACGCCGCACACCAGCAAATTCTCGACGCCGTATTTCCGCAGGGTGTCGCCCAGCTCGGTCGCGTAGAACGCGCCCTTGCCGGGCTTGTCGATCACGATCTCGTCGTCGAGCGGATAGAGCGTGGGGATGATGTCGTGGCCGGCCTCGCCGCGGATCAGGATCCGCCCCATCGGGCCGGGATCGCCGATGCGCTTGCTCGGCGCGCCGCGCTCGACCTTCGCCGGTGGCGCATCGGACAGGTCAGGCAGATGGCCTTCGCGGGTGTGCACCACCAGGATGCCGGCCGCCCGCGCGGCGCCAAGCACGGCGGCGCAGGGTGCGACCGCGCGCGCCAGTTGCGAGACGTCGTTGCCGAGCGTCTCGCCGAATCCGCCGGGTTCGAGGAAGTCGCGCTGCATGTCGATGATGACCAGCGCCGTCGCCCTCCAGTCGAGCGCGATCGGATCGGGCTCCGCGGCAAGCAGGCTGGTGGTTGCTGATCTCGCCATGGCGGACTGCGCTCCGGGAAATTCCTCCCTGATCGAAGCAAGCGGTGTGCCATTGTGTACAGCCGATTCGAGGCATCGAGCCCGACAGATTGATCCATCTTTCCAGATGTTTGGCTTTTTCTTGCAGCCGTGGCCGGAGCCATAAGCGCGCTTCCAGGTAATGCGTTTGATTAATTTATGGGCAGCGCCGTTTGCGATGCTCGGCTGCAATCGTCTAGCTTGGGTGCCAAGCCTCAGTGGCGCGACCTCTTTATCTTGCCTGGCCTGGAGTACCCGATGTCGAATTCCTTCGAACGCCGCCACGATATCCTGATCGAGGCTCCGCCCGAGGCAGTCTACGACTATGTCTGCAATCCGAATTCCTGGCCGGAATGGCTGGCGGCGTCGCACCGCATCGACAGTGCCGATCGCGCGCTGGGCACGGGCGAGACCTTCCGCGAGCAATGGCACATCCGCCGCGGCGAAGTGGTGCTGGACTGGAAGGTCCTGGAGAGCGACCGGCCGAACGCCTGGACCGTGCAGGCCGATACCGATTTCATCGGCCCGATCGTGGTCCGCTACACTTTCGAATGCGTTGGCGATGCCACCCGGTATACGAGGCACCTCCGCAACCCCCGCCGCCCCACGGCGGCAAGCGCCGAGCAGATCCAGCGCGTCGACGAAGAGGCACAGATCGGGCTAGCCAACATCAAGCGGCAGGTCGAGCAGCGCTGGGCTGCCCGGTGGGCGCCTCAATCGGCAGGCAAGCGCGCATGAGCGCGCGCGACGTGCCGTGACGCATGAAGCCGTGGCGCGCTTCCGGCGCCGCGATCAATGGAATGCGGAGAGAATTTCCAGCAGCCGCCTGCGATTCTCCGGCCCGATTTTTTCGTCGACGTGCCGCTCATGTTCGGCGGCGAGCATCTTGAACTGCCGAAGCGAGGTCTGCCCGCTGGGAGTGAGATGCAGCGCGTGCGACCGCCGGTCGGTTCGTGAAGGAACGCGCTTGACCAGATTGCGCGCCTCGAGACTGTCCAGGAGGTGCACCAGCCGGGCGCGCTCGATGCCAAGTCGCTTGGCAACGGCCATCTGGGTCATGCCCGGGTTCGCGCCGATCACCGTCATGACAGAATACTGCGTGGGCTTGATGTCGACGGCGGCAAGCGTCCGGATAAAATCCTGAAAGATCCAGATTTGGAAGCGCCGTACCGCGTAGCCGGCATGGCCGACCAGCCCGTCGAGGCCGATCTCGCCGTCGCGATCCGGGCGGCGCGTCTTGCCGTTTTCCCTCCGCTTGCCGACGGTAGGAACGGGATTTTTCAATACCGGTTGGGCCGCCTTGTTGGACACGTCTTTTCTCCAGCGTCGTTCCTTTAATCTAGCGTTTCCCCGTCGAGAAGAAAAGATTGTTGTTGACGACAACAATTGTTGTGCTCAACAATATGTCGAAAGCGGCCCGCGAGAGGCTGCAGCCGCCAAAGGACGCTGGCGTCCGCGGCCATCCCGAGAAAACGCGCGAGGAGGAAACCGATGACGACAGCTGCTGTCATCAGCCGCAACGACCCCACAGCCCTGTTCGCAACGCCCGCGGTCGTGGCCGATCGCCGCGCCGACGGCAGCATCATCGTGAAATCGGCCACGCCGCTGCAGCCGCATGCGCGCTGCGTCGGCGACTGGCTCGAGCACTGGGCGCGGCAAACGCCCGATAAGATCTTTCTCGGCGAGCGCGCCAGTGTCGATGCGCCGTGGGCGACCGTCAGCTATGGCGATGCGCTGCGGCAGGTGCGCAACACAGCCGCCTGGATCCTGGCGCGGGGCTTGAGCGCCGAGCGCCCGCTGGTCATTCTCTCCGACAACAGCGTCGACCATGCGCTGTTCGCGCTCGCCGCCATGCATGTCGGCGTGCCGGCGGCGGCGATCTCGCCGGCCTATTCGCTGGTGTCGAAGGATTTCGACAAGCTCAAGAGCATGGTCAAGCTGCTCGATCCCGGCGCGATCTATATTTCCAGCATAAGACCGTTCGCGGCGGCACTGGCGGCGATCAGGCCGCTGCACACGGCTGATATCGTCAGCGGCGACGCTGACGGCAGTGATGCGATTTCGTTCCGGTCCATTGCCGCGACTCCGGAAGCCGGCGCGGTCGCAAAGGCCTTCGCGGCGGTCGGGCCGGACACGATCGCCAAATTCCTGTTCACCTCGGGCTCGACCGGCACGCCGAAAGCCGTGATCAACACCCAGCGCATGCTGACCTCGAGCCAGCAGGCCAAGGCGCAGACCTGGTCCTTTCTCGATGCCGCGCGCGACGATCTGGTGATCCTGGACTGGTTGCCCTGGAGCCACACCTTCGGTGCCAACCACAATTTCAACCTGGTGCTGCGCAACGGCGGCACGCTCTATATCGACGGCGGCAAGCCGGCGCCGGGCCTGTTCGCGACGTCGCTCGCCAATCTGCGCAGCGTGATGCCGACGGTGTACTTCAACGTGCCGCGCGGCTTCGACATGCTGATCGCGGCGTTGCGCGGCGACGACGAGTTGCGCCGGAAATTCTTCGGCGAGGTGAAGTTCGCCTTCTATGCCGGCGCGGCGCTGCCGCAGAATCTCTGGGACGCTATGGAAGAGCTGTCGATCAAGACTACCGGCCGGGCTCTGCCGATGGTGTCGGCCTGGGGCTCCACCGAGACCTCGCCGCTCGCCACCGACTGCCATTTCCAGGCGAAGCGATCCGGCAATATCGGCGTGCCGATACCCGGCACCGAACTGAAACTGGTGCCGTCCGGCGACAAGCTCGAGGTGCGCGTGCGCGGACCCAATGTCACGCCGGGCTACTGGAAGGCGCCGGAACTGACCGCGCAGGCGTTCGACGCGGAAGGCTTCTATCTGATCGGCGACGCCGTGACATTTGCCGACCCGGACCGGCCCGAACTCGGACTGTTCTTCGACGGCCGCGTCGCCGAGGACTTCAAGCTCAATTCCGGCACCTGGGTCAGCGTCGGCACCCTGCGCGTCGCCGGCATTACCGCGCTGGCGCCCCTGGCGCAGGACATCGTCGTGACCGGCCATGGCGGCGATCACGTGCGCTTCCTGGTGTTTCCCAATATCGCCGCCTGCCGCGCCCATGCCGGCCTGCCCGACAGCGCCGACATCCATGAGGTGATCGCGAACGAGAAGGTGCGTGCCGCCATCGCGCAAGGCCTCGCAAAGCTCAAAGCGCAGAGCGGCGGTGGCTCCTCCGCGCACGCGACCCGCGCGCTGTTGCTCGCCGAGCCTGCTTCCGTCGACGGCGGCGAGATCACCGACAAGGGCTATATCAACCAGCGCGCGGTGCTGACGCGCCGCGCGGCCGCGGTGGCAGTGCTGGAAGACGATGCGTCGAGTGAATGGATCGGCTGCGCGGGCTAGCGCATTTTTCCAGTGTGCCGCTCATCCTTCGAGATGCGCGGCGTTGCCGCGCTCCTCACCACGAGGAGATAGAGGACCTCATTCCGAGGAGCGGCGCAGCCGCGTCTCGAAGCATGAAGCCACCGCGCTGAAACCTCATCCCACCACCTTGCTGCTGCCCTGCGTGATCAGGCGCGCGGCGCGCTGGTCGCGGGCGTGGATCCAGAGCCAGGAGATCGCGACGCTGAGCCGGTTGCGCAGGCCGATCAGGAAATAGATGTGGGCGATGCCCCAGATCCACCACGCAATGGCCCCGCGCAGCTTGAAGCGGCCGAAATCGATCACCGCCTTGTGCTTGCCGATCTGCGCGAGGCTGCCGGAATGCCGGTAACGAAATGGGCCGAGCGTCTCGCCGCGCAGCCGCGCCTTGATGGTTTGGGCGACGTAGCGCCCCTGCTGCTTGGCCGCCGGTGCAATGCCGGGGACCGGTTTGCCGTCGGGGCCGTCGATCGCAACGGTATCGCCGATCGCGAAGATGTCGGGATGGTTGGGGACGGTGAGGTCGGGATTGACCTGCAGCCGGCCGGCGCGGTCGTGAGGTGCGCCGAGCCATTCGGCGGCCGGCGAGGCGCGCACGCCGGCGGCCCAGATCAGCGTCCTCGCCTGCAGCGCCTTGCCACCGTAGACGACGCCGTCGGCCGAGCATTCGGTGACGGCCTCGTTCAACATCACTTCGACGCCGAGGCTTTCGAGCGAGCGCTGCGCGTAGGCGGAGAGATCGTCGGGAAAGCCCGCCAGCACGCGCGGCCCCGCCTCGATCAGCACGACGCGCGCGCTGTGGGTGTCGATGTTGCGGAAGTCGGGCGGCAGCGTGTCCTTTGCCAGTTCGGCGATGGTGCCGGCGAGTTCGACGCCGGTCGGGCCGGCGCCGACGATGACGAAGGTGAGCAGCGCAGCGCACCGCTGTGGGTCGGTCTCGCGCTCGGCGCGCTCGAATGCCACCAGAATCCGCCGCCGCAGCGTGGTGGCGTCCTCCAGCGTCTTCAGGCCCGGCGCGAACGGCTCCCATTCGTCGTGGCCGAAATAGGCGTGCCGCGCGCCGGTGGCGAGAACGAGCGTATCGTAGGGCAGGCTGTCGCCGTCATCGAGCAGCACGCGCTTGCCTTGTACGTCGACGCCGCTCACCGTGGCGAACAGGGTCGTCACTTCAGGCCGGCCGCGCAGGAGATAGCGGATCGGCCAGGCGATCTCCGACGTCGCCAGCGAGGCAGTCGCGACCTGGTAGAGCAGCGGCTGGAACAGATGGTGGTTGCGGCGGTCGAGCAGCGTGATGCGGACCGGCGCGCCTGCCAGCCGATAGGTTGCCTCCAACCCGCCGAAGCCGGCGCCGACGATCACCACGTGATGACGGTTTGACGATCGCGCCTGCTCGGGGGTCATGGGCTGAGCCTTCGGTTTCAGATCTCTCCGCTGGCCGGATTATGCAGGCATTTGGACCCTCAGTCCAAGCCCGGTTTGCCGATCGATCGATAGTTTGAACGCATCGTCAGCGGATGTTCGATCGCGTTGGTGGCCGGCATCAGGCCCGGGCAAATCGTCGCACGAGCGGTCCGGTCGGATCCCTCAGTCGAGTTCGGGCCTGCCCGCAAAACCGCAATAGCCGTGGGGCTTACCTCTGCCTCGCTGCCCTTGGAGTGCGACAGGTGGTATTGGCGCCAGCTCATGCAGTCGCCGGCAATGCAGTGATACATCTTTTCCAAGTTCTGAAAGCCGTCGGTCATGGTGTTGTTCAGGCGGTTGCCGTTGTCGATGTGCACCAGGGGGCGCCACCTGGTGCGCGCGACGCTTTCGCTGACTGACATCGCGGTCCTCCATCGACATCGACGCGCGAGTCTGGCGGCAAATGGGTTAAGTGGGGGTAAAATGGCCAAGGCCCGGGCCGGCGGCGCGGAAACCGGCCAGGACCGGCCCCGGGGGCTGCGGCGTCCGCGGGCGTTGCCACCTGAACTATAATTCTTGCCATGTCAGGCAGATACGAATTATGGTGCACAAAAGTGTGCATCGGGCCGAAGGTTCTTGGGCAGGGCCTTCGGTTCGTGCTTGCTGCAGACCCGCAATTTCGCGCACAAAACACGTCACCTGCAAAAGAGTGACCCGGGAACGGAGCAAAGTGGGCTGTTCGAACGGGGAAGGCAATTTGACTGACGGCAACGTCTTAGTGAGGAGGGAACGAACATGAAAACGGCATTCTGGCTGGCGGGCGCTACGGTTCTGGCGCTGGCAAACCCCGCGATGGCGGGAGATACCATCAAGATCGGGTTTGTCTCGACGTTCAGCGGCCCGACCGCCGTGATCGGCAACGACATGCGCAATTCGTTCGAGCTCGCGCTCGATCACATGGGCCGCAAGATGGGCGGCAAGCCGGTCGAGGTGATCTACGAGGACGACACCTTCAAGCCGGACGTCGGCAAGCAGAAGACCGAGAAACTGATCCAGTCCGACAAGGTCGACTTCATCGCCGGCTACATCTGGTCGAACGTGCTGCTCGCCTCGCTGAAGCCGATCGTGGATTCGAAGACGATGCTGGTCATCGCCAATGCCGGTCCGTCGCAGGTCGCCGGCGAGTTGTGCTCGCCTTACGTGTTTTCGACCTCGTGGCAGAACGACCAGACCCCGCAGGCGATGGGCGAATACATGAACCAGAAGGGCGTCAAGTCGGTGTTCCTGATCGGCCCGAACTATGCCGCCGGCAAGGACATGCTGGCTGGCGTCAAGAGCGCGTTCAAGGGCGAGATAAAGGGCGAGGAATACACGGTCTGGCCGAGCCAGCTCGACTTCTCCGCCGAGCTGTCGAAGGCGCGCGCGTCCGGTGCGGCATCGATCTTCGTGTTCTATCCGGGTGCCGCCGGCGTGCAGTTCCTCAATCAATATACGCAGGCCGGCCTGAAGGCGCAGATGCCGCTCTACACGGCGTTCACCATCGACGAACTGACGCTGGTGCTGCAAAAGGAGAACGCGCTCGGCGTTCCCGGCGCGCAGCAATGGGTCAACGATCTGCCCAACGAGCAGAACAAGAAGTACGTCGCCGACTACCGCAAGAAGTACACCGGCCTGCGTCCGACCTTCTACGGCGCGCAGTCCTATGACGCCGCGCAGCTGATCGCCAGCGCGGTGGAAGCCGTGAAGGGCGACACCAGCAAGAAGGACGAGATGAAGGCGGCGATGGAGAAGGCCAATTTCAAATCGGTGCGCGGTGCGTTCAAGTTCGGCAACAACCACATCCCGATCCAGAACTTCTATCTGCAGGACGTGGTCAAGGACGCCGACGGCCAGCTTTCGCTGAAAACCGTTGCCACCATCATCAAGGACAGTCAGGACAAGTTCCACGACAAATGCCCGATGAAGTGATCTGACGATCCTCTCCAACACGGCGGCGGCGCTCGCGCGCTGCCGCTGTTTTCCATCCGGCACGTGTCTTGCTTGCAAGTCTTGCAAACACGTCCTGCAATCTGATTTGTAACTCGATGACTTCCAGATCGGTGGCTTCATCCGGGACGGCGCGCAGTCTATCATCGGGCCGCCTGGCGCGGACCAGTTGGCGCCTGCTCAGGATGAGGCTACCAAACCCTCATGGCGAGGAGCGCCGCAACGCCGCGCGTCGCGAACCATGAAGCCCGCGGGATGCCTGACTACGATGCTACGCAACCGGAAGATGACCTAGAACGCGCATGCTGCTTGTCGTCGAACAATTCCTGAATGGGCTGCAGTTCGGGCTGCTGTTGTTCCTGCTGGCGGCGGGATTGACGCTGGTGTTCGGCATCATGGACTTCGTCAATCTGGCGCACGGCTCGCTCTACATGATGGGCGCCTATTTCGCGGCCACCTTCGTGGCGTGGACCGGGAATTTCGTGCTCGGCGCGCTGCTGGCGCTCGGCGCGACCTTGCTGCTCGGCATCGTCCTGGAATTCGTCGCGCTGCGGCACCTTTACGGCCGCGATCATCTCGATCACGTGCTGGCGACGTTCGGGTTGATCCTGTTCTTCAATGACGCGGTGCGGCTGATCTGGGGCCCGGCGGGCCTGGCGCTGCCGCTGCCGGGCTGGCTGACGGTGCCGATCGCGATCATGCCCGGCGTCTATTATCCCGCCTACCGGCTGGCGATCATCGTGGTGGCGCTGGTGGTGGCGCTGTTGCTCTATCTCGTCGTGATGCGCACCCGCATCGGCATGCTGATCCGCGCCGGCGCGTCGAACCGGGAAATGATCGGCGCGCTCGGCATCAACATCAAGCTGCTCTACACCCTGGTGTTCGGGCTTGGCGCCGCATTGGCCGGGCTCGCCGGGCTGATGCAGGCGCCGATCCTCACCGTGCAGATCGGAATGGGCGAGAACATCCTGATCCTCGCCTTCGTCATCATCGTCATCGGCGGCATCGGCTCGATCCGCGGCGCTTTCCTGGCGGCGATCTTCGTCGGCATCATCGATACGCTCGGCCGCGCCTTCCTGCCCGATCTGCTGCGGCAGGTCCTGAGTTCGACCGCCGCCTCCACCGCAGCCCCCGCGCTCTCCTCGATGCTCATCTATCTGTTGATGGCCATCGTGCTGGTGGTGCGGCCGGAGGGGCTGTTTCCAGCCAGCCGCCGATGACCGCTTCGCTCAACGCCCGCAACGTGATCGTGGCGCTGGTGGTCGCCGGCCTCTTGCTGCTGCCGCTCTATACCTCGCTCAGCGGCAACGTCTTCGCGCTGACGCTGTTCACCCGCATCGTGATCTACGCGCTGGCCGCGGCAAGCCTCAATCTCATCATGGGCTATGGCGGCATGATGAGCTTCGGGCATGCCGCCTATCTCGGCATCGGCGGCTACGCGGTCGGCATTCTCGCCCATGAAGGCATCGGCTCCGGCTTCATCCAGTGGCCGGTGGCGCTGGCGGCATCGGCGCTGTTCGCGCTGGTGATAGGCGCGCTCTCGCTGCGCACCCGCGGCGTCTATTTCATCATGATCACGCTGGCGTTTGCGCAGATGGCCTATTACGTCGCCTCCGGGCTTGCCCGCTACGGCGGCGACGACGGCTTGACGATCTACAAGCGCAGCGATTTCGGCGGCCTCATCAACCTGTCGGACCGCGTGCAGTTCTATTATCTCTGCGTCGGCTGCCTGCTCGGCGGCATCTACCTGATCTGGCGCATCGTCAATTCGCGCTTCGGCCTGGTGGTGCAGGGCCTGCGCTCCAACGAGCGGCGCATGCAGGCGATCGGCTTTTCCGTGAACCGCTACCGGCTGGTCTGTTTCGTGATCTCGGGCACCATCTGCGGCCTCGCCGGCGCGCTGCTCGCCAACAACACCGATTTCGTCAGCCCGGCGGCGATGTACTGGACCCGCTCCGGCGATCTCATGGTCATGGTGGTGCTCGGCGGCATGGGCTCGCTGTTTGGCCCGGTGCTGGGTACGATCGTGTTTCTGATGCTGGAGGAATTCCTGTCGCAGATCACGGAATACTGGGCGCTGATCATGGGGCCGCTGCTGCTCCTGATCGTGCTGTTCGGACGCGGCGGCATCGACGGGCTGCTCGGGAGACTGCGCCGTGGCTGAACCCCTGCTGCACGTCGAAAATCTGGTCCGCCGGTTCGGCGGCGTGATCGCGACCGACAACGTCACGCTCGAGGTCAGAAGCGGCGAACTGCACGCCATCATCGGCCCGAACGGCGCCGGCAAGACCACGCTCATCAGCCAGCTCACCGGGCAGTTGCTGCCGCATTCCGGCGCCATCCGCTTCGCCGGTCAGGACATCACCTGGCTGCCGGCCTACCGCCGCAGCCGGCTCGGGCTGGCGCGCTCGTTTCAGATCACCTCGCTGCTGCCCGACTTCACCGCCGCGGACAATGTCGCGCTGGCGGCGCAGGCGCATGCCGGGCACTCCTTCCGATTCTGGGGCAATGCCCGCAAGGAGCCGCAGCTCCGCGAGGCCGCGCGCTCCGCGCTGGACCGGGTGGGGCTCAGTCACCGCGCCGACACCGTGGTATCGGAATTGAGCCATGGCGAGCAGCGCGAGCTCGAACTCGCGGTCGCACTCGCCACCAAGCCGCAACTCCTGTTGCTCGACGAGCCGATGGCCGGCCTCGGCCCCACCGAATCCGCGCGCATGGTGAAGCTGCTGCAGGAATTGCGGCGCGAAGTCGCCATCGTGCTGGTCGAGCATGACATGGACGCGGTGTTCGCGCTGGCCGACCGCATCAGCGTGCTGGTTTACGGCCGCGTCATCGCCTCCGATGTGCCGGCCGCGATCCGCAAGCACGACGAGGTCAAGCGCGCCTATCTCGGCGATCAGCATGTGGTGACCCGCCATGTCTGATGAAGGATTGGTTGAACTGGCGCCGCTGCTCGAAGTCGAAGATATCGAGACCTGCTACGGGCTGAGCCAGGTGCTGTTCGGCATGTCGCTGTCGGTACGGACAGGCGAGATGGTGGCGCTGCTCGGCCGCAACGGCATGGGCAAGACCACGACCATCCGCTCGATCATGGGCCTGACGCCGGCGCGCGCGGGCACGATCCGCTTCGCCGGACATGAGGCGCGCCAGCTGCCGTCGTTCCGGATCGCGCAGCTCGGCATCGGCCTCGTCCCCGAGGGGCGCCAGATCTTTCCCAATCTGACCGTGTACGAGAATCTCGTCGCCGCCTCCGGCAATCGCCTCGGCGCCGCCGATCCCTGGACGCTGGAAAAAATCCACGCGCTGTTCCCGCGGCTCGCCGAACGCGGCGCCAATATGGGCGGCACGCTGTCGGGCGGCGAGCAGCAGATGCTGGCGATCGGCCGCGCGCTGATGACCAATCCGCGCCTCCTGATTCTGGACGAGGCCACCGAAGGCCTCGCGCCCCTGATCCGCGACGAAATCTGGAGCTGCCTGTCGCTGTTGAAGGCGCGCGGACAATCGATCCTGGTGATCGACAAGAACGTCGAGAACCTCACCCGGATCTGCGACCGGCACTACATCATCGAACGGGGACGGGCGGTATGGAGCGGCAGCTCGGAGCAATTGATCGCCGAGCCGGAGCTGCAGCACCGGTATCTCGGGATTTGATAGCAGCGCCGTCATTGCGAGGAGCGAAGCGACCAAGCAATCCGGCTTTTCTCTTTGCAGGGCAAGCTGGATTGCTTCGCTCGCAATGTCGGTTTGAGAGACTGCCGTGAGCCCGTCTTTCACCTCTCCTCTTTTGGGAGTGGGAGTTCCGGCGAGGCCTCAGCGCCGAGGTGCTCGCCAGATATGACGAGGCGCGCGAGCATCTCGATGCAGGCGACCATGTCCCGAGCCTGGGCAGGGTTGCATTTCCGTCAGGGCCCCTGTCTTGCATCTGCCGCAGATGGGATCATGGTTTCTCAGTCGATCTTTCATCGATCGGCGATTAGCAACGCATTGCGCGTGGCAAGGTTTGGTCGCCTTCACGTGGTGCGGCTCCGCGGAGCACCCCGACCGACGCGGCCAACCTCAAGTCAGCGAGCCGTCAGGGGCAACCTTGGCGGCTCACTTGCGTCGATCGGTCCGAGCGCCAGCCAGCGTATCTTTGCACGTAACGCCGTGACGATGACCCGGGCTTCACAGCAATGCTTCGCCGAATTACGCTCAGCCGCAGCGCGTCCTTACAGCTCGCATTGATCTGGAACAAGTCGAGTTCGCGTCCTGGCGTCCAACTTGCCGAACTCTGCAACGGAGGTGGGGAACATGGCGGAAAATCGCTACTATGGTGTCCGGGTCGAGGGAGCAAAATACGGTGTGGGCTTTGGTTCCGCCCTTGCCATCTCGATATCCTATACTGCCAACCATTCGATCCTGTGGGCAATCATCCATGGCATTCTGGGCTGGCTGTACGTGATCTACTTCGCACTGTTCCGGTCATGATGCATCGGTTTTGCAGGCTTCAAAGCATCTCGAAATATTCGCGCTGCTCCCAGTCCGACACTTCCGCCTGAAACCGCTCGATCTCGGCGTTCTTGATGTGGACGTAGTAGTCGACAAACTCGGCGCCCAGCGCGTCGCGGAAGAACGGATCGTCCTTCAGCGCGAACACCGCTTCGCGCAGTGTCTTCGGCAACAGTTCGGCCTTGGTTTCGTACGGCGTATCTGCCGACGGGCCGGGATCGAGCTTGCGGTCGACGCCGTCGAGGCCTGAGAGAATCTGCGAGGCCATGTAGAGATAGGGATTGGCGGCAGGCTCGCCGATGCGGTTTTCCAGCCGGGTCGCGGCATCGCCCGCGCCGCCGAGCACGCGGATCATGACGCCGCGGTTGTCGCGTCCCCAGATCGCGCGATCCGGCGCCAGCGAATAGGAACGGTAGCGCTTGTAGCCGTTGATGGTCGGCGTCGTGAATACCGTCGAGGCGCGGGCGTGCTGCAGCAGCCCTGCAAGATAGGCGCGGCCGAACGGGCTCAGCGCCTCGCCGCCGTCCTTGGCCATGAAGGCGTTCTCGCCGCTCGAACGCGACACCAGCGACTGATGCAGATGCCAGCCGGAGGCGAACACGTTCGGCAGTTTCGGCCGGCACATGAAGGTGGCGTGGTAGCCATGGCGGCGGGCGATCTGCTTCACGGCGCTGCGGAACAGCACCATGTTGTCGGCGGGCTCGAGCCCGGCTTTTGGCGCAAAGGTGAATTCGCACTGGCTCGGGCCGAACTCGACCTCGACCGAGCGCAGGGGCAGGCCGAGCGCCAGCACGTCGCGCCGGATGATTTCCAGCACCGGCTCCATCTGGTCGTAGCGCTGCTCGGTCAGGTACTGGTAGCCGTGCGACAGCAGGCTGACATCGGGCGGCGTGCCCGGCTGGCCGGCATGCTCCGGCGACATTTTCGAATCTTCGAGCTTGAAGATGTGGAATTCGACTTCCAGCCCGGCGACGAAGTCGTAGCCGCGTTTGCCGAGCCCGTCGAGAACCGACCGGTACAGGTTCCGCGTCGCGAACGGCACCGGGCGCCCGTCGGCAAAATGCAGATCGCACATCAGCCATCCCGTGCCCGGCGCCCACGGCAGCGCGCGGAAGGTCGTGGGATCGGCCACCATCAGCACGTCGGCGGCGCCCTCCATCTCCTTCATGCCGAAGCCACCGCCGGACGTGAACACCGGAAACACCGTGCGGTGCGAGGTGTCCTTGGCCAGCATGGTGGTGGTGATCGAGCAGCCGCTCTCCAGCGAGGCCAGCGCTTCGCTGGCGACCAGGGTCTTGCCCCGGAGAATGCCGTGCTGGTCGGGGAACGACAGCCGGATCACCTCCAGCTTCTGCTCCTCGACGATTCGGCGCAGGCGGCCTGCCGCCTCCTTCTGCTCTTTCGACCAGAGTCCGTGACGCTCGACAAAACTCAACGCGTCACTCCCTCAGAGTCCGACACGAACCAATGGAATTGTTGCATATGGGGGCCGTCATTGCGAGCGAAGCGAAGCAATCCATTCTTTCTTTGCGCGGTAAAGCTGGATTGCTTCGCTTCGCTCGCAATGACGATGAAGCGCTAAACCGCCTTCAGATGGCGGATTTTTTCGGCGATCTCGCTCGGCACCGGCGCTGCCCATGGCGCGCTGCGGCGGCGCTTGACGTCGACCTCCATCCAGAAGGTCTCCCAGCCCCGCGTCGGCCCGATGCCGTCCATGGTGGCGGGGCCCTGGATGCTGCGCGCGCGGCCGGCGTCGAGGAACAGCATCGGCTGGCCGCCGCCCGTGACTGTCTCGATTTGCTGCCGCAGCAGCCGGCGATACTGCACGATCGCCTTGTCGGCCTGGCCGAGATGTTCCCTGGTGCGGTCCTGGATCGCGCCCATCGATTCCACCGCCCACTGGTCGTGCACGTTGATGTCGTTGCCCATGCCGGTGTAGGTCGCCGTCAGCTGTTCCTGCGGATCGAAGCCGTAATCGTTGGTCTTGTTCTTGCGCGACTTGTAGTCGGGCAATTCGTAGAGTTCGAGGCGCTGGTCGCGCATCTTGTTCTTGTCGACCGGCGTCGAATAGGAGGTGAAGACCGCGTACCAGTAGCAGTTTTCGTCGTCGACCGGCACGTGCCACTGCGTGATCGTCATCTCGGTGCTCATCGGTATGACAAAGCCGTGCGGGAACAGCTGGTTGGTGACGCGGACATGGGTGCGCTCGTCGTCGATCTCGCGCAGCGTGATCAGGCGCAGCCCGTATTCGGTGTGCTCGACATTGATGATGGGGCGGTCGTATTCGCGCAGGATCTTGGTCATCGGCAGGTCGCTGCCGGCGGAAGCGCCGCGGAACTGCTTGCCATAGGCGGTCGAGGTGTCCTCGTCCTCGAAGAAGCGGTGCAGGAAGGAAGCATGCGACGGGTCGATGCCGACCTCGAGCGCCTGCAGCCAGTTGCAGTTGATGTGGCCCTTGAATGCAAAGGTGTGGCTGTCCGGCGCGACGAAGCAGTCGATCTCGGGAAAGGCCGGCGGCTCGCCTTCGCCGAGCCAGGCCCAGAGGATGCCGCTTCTTTCGACCACCGGGTAGGCGCGCTGCCGGATGCCCTTGCACAGCTGCGAGTCCTTCGGTTCGGCCGGCGTCTCCAGGCATTGGCCCGACGCGTCGAACAGCCAGCCATGGAAGGCGCAGCGCAGGCCGCCGTTTTCCAGCCGGCCGAAGGCGAGGTCGGCGCCGCGATGCGGGCAGCGGCGGTCGACCAGGCCGTAGCGGCCCTCTTCGTCGCGAAACAGCACGAGGTCCTCGCCGAGCAATTTGACCGGCCGCACCGGGCGCGGCCCCTGCAGTTCGTCGACCAGGGCGGCCGGCTGCCAGTACATCCGCATCAGTTTACCGCACGGGTCCTTCGGTCCGGTCCGCGTGATCAGGTCGTTCTGCTCCTGGCTCATCATGGCGGCTTAAATCCTCTTGTCGCGCGATTTGTTCGCCTATTGAACTAATGGGCGAATTATGACATGCATTGGCGAAGCGGCAAGCACAATCTTTGAACGACGTCGGCGGAACGCTCCAATGCCAAAGCCAAAGCGTGGGGATCGCGAAGCGCGCGCCACCGATTTCGTCGAGAGCCTCGACCGCGGCCTGCGCCTGCTGCAGAAGTTCGGCGCCGTCAGCGGCCCGGCGACGCTCAGCGATCTCGCGCGCGCCGCCGAACTGCCGCGCGCCACCGCGCGCCGCATCCTGTTCACGCTCGAGCGCGGCGGTTTCGTTGCGACCGACGGCAAGCTGTTCAGCCTCACCCCGCACGTCCTCACGCTGGCGGCGTCCTATCTGCGTTCGAGCCAGGTGGTGGCGGTGCTGCAGCCGGTGCTCGACCGGATCGCGACGGCCGCCCAGGAGATCAGTTCGCTGGCGGTGCTGGACGGCGAGGAGGTCGTGTTCATCGCGCGCGGCAGTCCGGCGCGGGTATTCTCGACCGGCCTCGACATCGGCTATCGCCTGCCGGCCTTTTGCACCTCGGTCGGCCGCGCCATGCTCGGCCAGTTCGACGATGCCGATCTCGCGATCAGATTGGCGAAGATGCGCCGCGAGCCGATGACCGCGCACACGGTGACCGATCCGGAACGGCTGCTCGCCGCCATCGCCACCGACCGGGAGCAGGGCTATTCGCTGGTGGATCGCGAAGCCGAGCCGGGGTTTCGCTCGATCTCGGTGCCGATCCGCCGTTACGACGGCGCCATCATCGCCGCGATCAATATGGGCGCCCATGTCGATCGCGTCTCCACCGGCGAAATGATCGACCGCTTTCTGCCGCTGCTTCGCGAGGGCTCGGACTCGGTAAAGTCCATGTTGCTGTGATCCTGTCCGGATTCAGTTCACCCCAACCATCGGATACTGGAACAGATGCCTCATATCGTCGTCGAATATTCCGCCGATGCCGGCTTCGACATCATTGGCTTGATGCAAGCCCTGCACAACGCCGCCGCATCGACCGCCGTGATGCAGGCGACGGATATCAAGGTCCGGGCGCTGCCCTATGCGGATTATCTGGTGGCCGGGAAACGGGACAGCTTCTGCCACGTCTCGGTCTATCTGCTCGAGGGCCGCACCCCTGCGCAGAAGCTGACCCTGAGCGAGACGCTCCGCACCGCCATGGCGACCTTGGTGCCGGACGCGAAAAGCCTCAGCGTCGATATCCGTGACATGGACGCATCGGCCTACAAGAAGCGGCTGAATGTGGACCAATGAGGCCAGCGCTTGCGTGCAGGAATTCAGGGGCTCTGTGCGGTGCTCAATCCAAAATGGCCAATGATTTCCCGCGCGGTCGCCTCCGCCGGTCGCCCTTCGGTGTCCAGCTCGAGGCAGCCGGCGCGCGGCACCGGCGTGAGTTGGTAAGCGTCGAGATACTTGGCGAGGCTTTCCTCTGACGTCATCTTGCGCCGTTCGGCCCGGTCGGGATTGCATAGCCGCGGCGGACAAGAGGGAGGATCACCCCCGCGCGAACCGTCGCGCTTCGTTTTGCAGCACCGGCGATACCGCGTCGATCAGGCGCGCGGCTGCGGCATCCACGGAAAGGCCCGCGGTGTCGACCACGGCGTTGGCGCGGGCATAGAGCGGCTCGCGGCTGAGCAAAATGGTGCGCAGTTCCGCCATCGCCGAGCGGTCGTCGGCCATCGGGCGCAGGTCGCCCTGGCCGCGCACCCGCGTCATGTGTTCTTCTGGCTCGGCCTTCAGCCAGATGGTGTAGAACGACTGCAGGATCAGGTCGAAGGTGAGGGGCTCGGAGACGATGCCGCCGCCGGTCGCCAGCACCATCAGCTCTTTTCGCGCCAGCAACTGGTTCAGCGCGGTCTGCTCCATCCGGCGAAAACCTTCCTGGCCGTAGAGCGCGATGATCTCGGCGACCGACAATCCGTTCTGCCGCTCGATCTCCTTGTTCAATTCGACGAAGCTCCAGCCGATCTTCTTCGCCAGCATCCTGCCGAGGGTGGACTTGCCGGCGCCGCGCAGCCCGATCAGCGCGATGCCGGAAAACGATGCGCGCTGCGCCGAGGCGCCGCCCGCATGGCCGGCGAGAATTTCCCTGGCCTGCGCGACCTGGTTCGGCGTTGCCTTGCGCAGGAGGTCGCGGATCACCGGCCAGTCCGGCGCCGGTTCGCCCGCGGGAATGAGGTCTTCCAGATGCGCGCCCATCGCGTCCGACACCCGGCGCAACAGCACGATCGAGACGTTGCCCTTGCCGCTTTCGAGCTGGGCGATATAGCGTTCGGAAATGCCGGAGACTTTGGCCAGCACCTTTCGCGACATGCCGCGAAGCGCGCGCATGGTGCGGACACGCTGGCCGAGCTGCTCGAGAAAGCCGGTTTCGGGATCGAGATTTTCGGTCATGTCCCCGTTCGAATCGGGCAGCGGATGCGCCGTTTCTGGAAACATAATGCCGACGAGGATTGACAGCAAGCGCGTCTGTCTGCATTTATATGAATTATAATTCTTAAAATCCTGGGGGGGAGAAGACGTCGTGACAGGCTTAGAGCTCAGGAGCGCGGCATGAGCGGCGGTTCCTACAACGCGGTGACCTGGCTGCTCGACCGCAATGTCGACGAAGGCCGCGGCGCAAAACTCGCCTTTACCGACACCGTTTCCGAGCTGACCTATGGCGGCCTGCAGCAGCAGAGCCGGCGCGTCGCCAACATGCTGCGCCGCCTCGGCGTCCGCCGCGAAGAGCGGGTCGCCATGATCATGCTCGACACCGTCGATTTCCCGGCGGTGTTTCTCGGCGCGATCCGCGCCGGCATCGTGCCGGTGCCGCTCAACACGCTTTTGACGTCGGATCAATATGCCTATGTGCTGGCGGATTGCCGCGCGCGGGTGCTGTTCATCTCCGAAGCGCTGCTGCCGGTCGTGAAGGATATGGTCGGGCGGCTGCCGGATCTCGAGCATGTCGTCGTCTCCGGCAAGGATGCGCTCGGTCACAAGAAGCTGTCCGACGAACTCACGGGCGAAAGCGACGTCTTTGCGACCGCGGCGACCCATCCCGACGAGCCGGCGTTCTGGCTGTATTCGTCGGGCTCGACCGGCATGCCCAAGGGCGTGCGGCATCTGCATTGCAATCTGGCGGCGACCGCGGACACCTACGCCAGGCAGGTGCTCGGCATTCGCGAGGACGACGTTTGCCTGTCGGCGGCGAAACTGTTCTTCGCCTACGGCCTTGGCAATGCGCTGACCTTCCCGATGTCGGTCGGCGCCACCACCGTGCTCAATTCCGAGCGGCCGACGCCGGCGCTGATGTTCGCGCTGATGAACAAGTACAATCCCACCATCTTCTTCGGCGTGCCGACGCTGTATTCCTCGATGCTCAACGACGAGACCTTGAAGAACGAACCCGCCGGCTCACGCCTGCGCATCTGCACCTCCGCCGGCGAGGCGCTGCCGGAGTCGGTCGGCAATGCCTGGAAGGCGCGCGTCGGCGTCGACATTCTCGACGGCGTCGGCTCGACCGAACTCTTGCATATCTTTCTCTCGAACGCGCCCGGCGACATCAAATACGGCACCTCGGGCCGTCCGGTGCCGGGCTACAAGGTGCGGCTGGTGAACGACGCCGGCGACGACGTGCCCGACGGCGAGGTCGGCGAACTCCTGGTCGATGCGCCCTCCGCCGGCGAGGGCTACTGGAACCAGCGCAGCAAGACCCGCCAGACCTTTGCCGGCCACTGGACCCGCACCGGCGACAAATACGTTCGCGATGCCGACGGCCGTTACACCTTCTGCGGCCGCGGCGACGACATGTTCAAGGTGTCCGGCATCTGGGTGTCGCCGTTCGAGGTCGAGAGCGCGTTGATCACCCATCCTGCGGTGCTGGAAGCCGCCGTGGTGCCCGAGGCCGATCCGGAAGGCCTTTTGAAGCCGAAGGCATTCGTGGTGCTGCGCCCGGGCGCCAGCGCGGCCGGCCTGCACGAGGCGCTGAAGGAGCACGTCAAGCAGAAGATCGGTCCGTGGAAATATCCACGCTGGGTCGAGGTCGTCGATAGCTTGCCGAAAACCGCGACCGGAAAGATCCAGCGGTTCAAGCTGAGGGATGCGAAGGCAAAATAGAAGGGAGCACGATCGTCTCCACGCGTCGTCCCGGCGCACGCCGGGACCCATAACCACCGCCGTTCATTGTTGCGGAAGGTGTTGGCCGGTCTGCCCATACGAGAGGCCGCGGAGTATGGGTCCCGGCGTGCGCCGGGACGACGAGCGAGTGGATTGAAGCGTCTCGATCACCTTCGGAAAGCCAATTTCATGACCACGCTCTCCCCTTCTGGCTTCCTCCGCATCGGCGCGTCCGATCTCGAATACCGCATGATCGGCCCGATGCCGGACGCCGCGCCGACCATCGTCATGCTGCACGAGGGTCTCGGCTCGGCCGGGCTGTGGGGCGATTTTCCGGACCGGCTGCAGGCGGCGACCGGGGCCGGCGTGTTCGTCTATTCGCGCGCGGGCTACGGCGCCTCGAGCCCGGTGCAGCTGCCGCGCCCGCTCGACTACATGCACATCGAGGCGCGCGAGACCCTGCCGAAGCTGCTCGAGACCATCGGCTTCCGCCGCGGCCTTCTGGTCGGCCATTCCGATGGCGCCTCGATCGCCGCGATTTACGCCGGTGGCGTTCAGGATTACCGCGTGCGCGGGGTCGCGATGATCGCGCCGCATTTTATCGTCGAGGATATTTCGGTGGCCTCGATCGCGGAGATCAAGAAGACCTACGAGACGACGGAGCTGAAGTCGAAGCTCGCCCGCTGGCACAAGGACGTCGACAACGCCTTCTACGGCTGGAACGCCGCCTGGCTCGACCCGAAATTCCGCAGCTGGGATATCTGCGAATATCTCGCCTATATCCGCGTGCCGGTGGCGATCCTGCAGGGCGCCGACGACCAGTATGGGACATTACGGCAGGTCGAGATTGCCGAGGAAGAGTGCTATTGTCCGGTCGATGTGACGATCATCCCGGGCGCCGGACACTCGCCGCATCGCGAAGCGCCGGAGGCGACGCTGCATGCGATCTCGGATTTCGCAGGACGCATTCTGCACACCCATGAAGGCTCGCAGGGGCGGGCCGCCTAAGGCGTCAGCCGGGGCGAGGCCGCGATGAGCCCGCCTCCGTCAGCCGCGAACCAGCTTCCGCTGCCGCAATGGGCCTATGTCCCCGGCGAGACCGCGGAGGCCGACGCCGATCACGATACGCTGTGGCAGGCCAAGGCGCTGGTGCCCTCCCGGTTTCGCGATTTCGTCCCGGCGCGGCATCCGGCGCTGCGCTACGGGCTGGCGCTCAACGATCACGGCTTCTTCTGGGAGTCGCAGCAGATCCTCGAAGCGGTATGGGCGGCAGCGCCGCAAGGCGGCCGCGAGCGCATCCTGCTGCGGGCCTGCATCCAGATCGCAGGCGCCAATCTCAAGCTGCGGATGCTGAAGCCGCACGCCGCCGTGCGGCTGTTCGGCGAGGCGCTGCGGGAACTCACCACGCTCAGCCTTCGCCAGGCGGTTGCCGGCGGCGACGGCTTTGCCGACACCTTCCCGACCGCCGCGCTGGCGGCGCTGTTGACGGGGAAACTGGCGCAGCCGGCGCTATCCAAGGCGGATTGGGTGAATATCGGCGCCGCCGGCCGCACATGAAACAAAATGCATCTTTTTGCATTTTTGGGTAGACAAACCAAAAAAACATGCACTATTGTGCATCAAACGTTAAATAGTTCAAACTTCAAAAACCCAAGGGTGGCCCATGGCCGGTGAAGATCGCGTCCTTTCAGGCGGCGCGAAATACATCGATTTTCAGACCGATCCGTCGCGCTACCGGCACTGGAAGCTGGAGGTCGCAGGCGATGTCGGGACGCTGACCATGGATGTCGACGAGAACGGTGGCCTGTTCGAAGGCTACCAGCTCAAGCTCAATTCCTACGATCTCGGCGTCGACATTGAGCTCGCGGACGCGGTGCAGCGGCTGCGCTTCGAGCATCCCGAGGTCAAGGTGGTGGTGATGCGCTCGGGCAAGAACCGCGTGTTCTGCGCCGGCGCCAATATCCGCATGCTGGCCGGCTCCACCCACGCCCACAAGGTCAATTTCTGCAAGTTCACCAACGAGACCCGCAACGGGCTGGAGGACTCATCCGAGAATTCCGGCCAGCGCTTCATCACCGTGGTCAACGGCACGGCGGCCGGCGGCGGCTATGAACTGGCGCTGGCGACCGATCACATCATCATGGCCGATGATGGTTCGGCGGCGGTGGCGCTGCCGGAAGTGCCGCTGCTGGCGGTGCTGCCGGGCACCGGCGGCCTGACGCGGGTCGTCGACAAGCGCAAGGTGCGCCGCGACCACGCCGACTTCTTCTGCACCATCGAGGAAGGCATCAAGGGCAAGCGCGCGGTGCAGTGGCGCCTGGTCGACGAGATCGCGCCGAACAGCAAGCTGGAGGCCAAGGTCGCCGAGCGCGCCAGGGAATTCGCCGCCGCCTCGAAGCGCAACGGCGCCGGCAAGGGCATTGAGCTGACGAGACTCAGCCGTACCATCGACGAAAACAGCATCCGCTACGGCTTCGTCAGCGTCGACATCGACCGCGCGGCGCGCATCGCCACCATCTCGATCAAGGCGCCGGAGGAGGCCCCGCCCGCCGATATCGACGGCATGATCGCCAAGGGCGCCTCGTTCTGGCCGCTGCAGGTAGCGCGCGAACTCGACGATGCGATCCTGCATCTTCGCATCAACGAACTCGAGATCGCGATGCTGGTGTTCAAGTCGCATGGCGATGCCGCCAATGTGCTGGCCTGCGACGCCTTTCTGGAAGCCAACAAGGCACAATGGCTGGTCAACGAGATCAGGCAGTACTGGAAGCGGGTGCTGAAGCGCATCGACGTCACCTCGCGCACGCTGGTGACGCTGGTCGAGCCCGGCTCCTGCTTCGCCGGCACACTGGCCGAACTCGTGTTCGCGGCCGACCGCTCCTACATGCTGATCGGCTCGCGGCAGGGCGATAACCGCAGCCCCCCGGCCATCAAGCTCTCGGCGATGAATTTCGGGCCCTATCCGATGAGCCACGGCCTGACGCGCCTGCAGTCGCGTTTCCTGGCCGATCCTTCCGACCTCGATCGTGCCAAGGCGAAGATCGGCGAGGCGCTCGACGCTGAGGAGGCCGAGGCGCTCGGCCTCGTCACCTTCGCGCTCGACGATATCGACTGGGACGACGAAGTCAGGGTGTTCTTCGAGGAGCGCGCCAGCTTCTCGCCCGACAGTCTCACCGGCATGGAAGCGAATCTGCGCTTCGTGGGCCCTGAGACCATGGAATCGAAAATCTTCTCGCGCCTGACTGCGTGGCAGAACTGGATCTTTCAGCGCCCCAACGCGGTCGGCGAAGAGGGCGCGCTGCGCCGCTACGGCACCGGCCAGAAGGCGCAGTTCGATATGACGAGAGTTTAGCGGCGAATAGCGAGTGGCGAATAGCGAATAGCTGTTCGTTTCCATTCGCTACTCGCCATTCGCCAAACAAGATCGCTCCAACACGGGAGGCACCACCATGAACGTCAACATCATGAACGTCGACTACTCCACCAAGATTCCCAACAACGTGAATCTCGCGGAGGACCGCCAGGTGCTGAAGGCCCTGGAAGGCTGGCATCCCGGCTATCTCGACTGGTGGAACGACATGGGTCCGGAAGGTTTCCAGGAATCGCTGGTGTACCTGCGCACGGCCGTCAGCGTCGATCCCAAAGGCTGGGCCAAGTTCGATTACGTGCGCATGCCGGAATACCGCTGGGGCATCCTGCTCGCTCCGCAAGACCCGGACCGAAGGGTGAATTTCGGTCAGCACCTGGGAGAAAAGGCCTGGCAGGAAGTACCTGGCGAGTATCGTGCCATGTTGCGCCGTCTCGTCGTGGTCCAGGGCGACACCGAGCCTGCATCCGTCGAACAGCAGCGCCATCTCGGGAAAACCGCGCCGTCGCTTTACGACATGCGCAACCTGTTCCAGGTCAACGTCGAGGAAGGCCGCCATCTCTGGGCCATGGTCTACCTGCTGCAGAAATATTTCGGCCGCGATGGCCGCGAGGAAGCCGACGAATTGTTGCGCCGCCGTTCCGGCGATGCCGATTCGCCGCGCATGCTGGGCGCCTTCAACGAGGCCACGCCGGACTGGCTGTCGTTCTTCATGTTCACCTTCTTCACCGACCGTGACGGCAAGATGCAGCTCGAGAGCCTTGCGCAATCCGGCTTCGATCCGTTGTCGCGCAGTTGCCGCTTCATGCTGACCGAGGAGGCACATCACATGTTCGTCGGCGAGACCGGCGTCGGCCGCGTGCTTCAGCGCACCTGCGAGGCCATGAAAGAGGCAGGCATCGACGATCCCTATGCGATCGAGAAGGTGCGTGCGCTCGGCGTGATTGATCTGCCGACCGTTCAGAAGAAGCTGAACCTGCACTATACGCTCTCGCTCGACCTGTTTGGCTCGGAAGTCTCGACCAATGCCGCGAATTTCTACAATGCGGGCCTGAAGGGCCGCTTCCAGGAAACCAAGATCGACGACGATCACCGCCTGACCAACGACTTCTACAAAGTCCTGAAGCTGGTCGACGGCAAGATCGCGCTGGTCGACGAGCCGGCGCTGACCGCGCTGAACATGCGGCTGCGCGATGACTACTCGGCCGACTGCGAAAAGGGCGTCGAGCGCTGGAACAAGATCATCGAAAAGGCCGGTGTGAACTTCCGTCTCGAATTGCCGCATACCGCGTTCCACCGCCAGATCGGCGAATTCAGGGACGTCAACGCGACTCCCAAGGGCGTCATCGTCAGCGCCGCCGAATGGGCCAAGGTCAGGAATGACTATCTGCCCTCGCCCTCCGATGGAGATTTCATCGCCTCGCTGATGGAGCCTGTCAGCGAGCCGGGCCAATACGCGAAATGGATTGCCCCGCCGAAGATGGGCATCGACAACAAGCCGGGCGATTTCGAATATGTGAAGATCGAGGCGGCGTGACCGGGCCGGGCTGAACGAAATGGACGCGCCTGTTCAGGAGGTGATCAAGCAGCATCTCATCGACCCCGAAATATGTATTCGCTGCAATACCTGCGAAGAAACATGTCCGGTCGATGCGGTGACGCATGACGGCAACAACTATGTTGTTGACGCCGGCATCTGCAATCACTGCATGGACTGCATTTCGCCCTGTCCCACCGGGTCGATCGACAACTGGCGCGTGGTCACCAGGCCCTATTCGCTGCAGGAGCAGTTTTCCTGGAGCGAACTGCCGACGCAGGAGGATGTCGCCGTCAATGCCGGCGGCGCCGCCGCCATCGATGCGCTGGAGGACGACGTCAGCAGGCTGCTCGAGGAGGCGCGCAAGGGATTGGGCGGCAAGCCGGTTGCCCCGCATTCCGCCGGCAAGCCGACCGTCAATCTCTACAGCCGCGGCAAGCCTGCGACCGCGACCGTGACTGGAAACTTTCGGTTGACCGATGCGGCCTCGGATTCCGACATTCGGCATATCATCCTGGATTTTGGCAATCAGCCGTTTCCGGTTCTGGAAGGCCAAAGCATCGGCATCGTCGTGCCCGGCGTCGATGCCGGCGGCAATGCCCATCATCCGCGACTGTATTCCGTCGCCAGTTCGCGCGACGGCGAGAAGCGAAACGCCAACAACCTCGCCCTTACCGTGAAGCGGGTAGATGGCGGCTTGTGCTCGAATTATCTCTGTGACCTTCCGCGCGGTGCGAAGATCCAGGTTACCGGTCCCTTCGGCGCGACCTTCCTGATGCCGGACGATCCCGCCGCGAATATCATCATGATCTGCACGGGCACCGGTTCCGCGCCGTTCCGCGGCTTCACCGAGCGCCGCCGCCGTGCGATGCCGGACGCCGCGGGCAGGCTGCTTCTGTTTTTTGGCGCACGGCGGCCCGAAGAATTGCCGTATTTCGGGCCGTTGCAGAAGGTGCCGGAGAAATTGCTCGGAAAATTCTTCTGCTATTCGCGCGTGCCGAACGAGCCTCGCGTCTATGTGCAGGACCGTATCCGCTCCGAGGCGGGAGAAATCGCGAAACTGCTCGCCGATTCCAATACGCACGTCTATATTTGCGGGCTCAGGGGCATGGAAAGCGGCGTCGACGAAGCTTTCGCCGATGCCTGCCGTGCCGCATCGCTCGACTGGTCGGCGCTGAAGCCTGCCATGCGCGAGAGCGGACGCTATCATGTCGAGACATATTAGTATCTCGAGACATACTAGCATCTGTTGGTGACGGAAGCTGCGAGTTTCGCCAAACGCCGCCGCCCAACACGGGAGAGCTGCCATGAACGTCAACATCATGAACGTCGACTACTCCACCAAGATTCCCAACAACGTGAATCTCAGCGAGGATCGGCAGGTGCTCAAGGCGCTGGAGGGCTGGCACCCCGGTTACATGAACTGGTGGGGCGACATGGGCCCGGAAGGCTTCCAGCAGTCGCTGGTTTACCTGCGCACGGCCTATTCGGTCGATCCGCGCGGCTGGGCCAAGTTCGACTATGTGAAGATGCCGGATTACCGTTGGGGCATCCTGCTGGTTCCACAGGAGGAGAACCGCGTCATCCCGTTCGGCGAGCATTACGGCGAGCCTGCGTGGCAGGAAGTCCCGGGTGAGCATCGTGCCATGCTGCGCCGCCTGATCGTGATCCAGGGCGACACCGAGCCGGCTTCGGTCGAGCAGCAGCGCCATCTCGGCAAGACCGCGCCCTCGCTCTACGATCTGCGCAACCTGTTCCAGGTCAATGTCGAGGAAGGCCGTCATCTCTGGGCCATGGTCTATCTTCTGCAGAAGTATTTCGGCCGCGACGGCCGCGAGGAGGCCGATGATCTGTTGCGCCGGCGTTCTGGCGACGCCGACGCGCCGCGCATGCTGGGCGCCTTCAACGAGGCGACGCCGGACTGGCTGTCGTTCTTCATGTTCACTTATTTCACCGACCGCGACGGCAAGATGCAGCTGCACTCGCTGGCGCAGTCCGGCTTCGATCCGTTGTCGCGCACCTGCCGCTTCATGCTGACCGAGGAGGCGCATCACATGTTCGTCGGCGAGACCGGCATCAGCCGCGTGGTGCAGCGGACCTGCGAAGCCATGAAGGCCGCCGGGATCAGCGATCCCGCCGATATCGCCAGGGTCCGCGCGCTCGGGGTGATCGATCTGCCGACCATCCAGAAGAAGCTCAACCTGCACTACACGCTGTCGCTCGACCTGTTCGGCTCGGAGGTCTCCACCAACGCGGCCAACGCCTTCAATGCCGGCATCAAGGGCCGCTATCACGAGACCCAGATCAAGGACGATCACCAACTGAAGAACGATACCTATCCGGTGCTCAAGCTGGTCAACGGCGAGATCAAGCGCGTCGACGAGCCGGCGCTCACCGCGCTCAACATGCGGCTGCGCGACGATTACAGCCAGGACTGCGTCAAGGGCCTGTTGCGCTGGAACAAGATCATCTCGACATCAGGCTACGACTACAAGCTGACGCTGCCGAACGTCGCGTTCCACCGCCAGATCGGAGAGTTCAAGGACGTCCACGCCACGCCCGACGGCCTCCTGATCGACGACGCCACCTGGAACAAGCGGCGGAACGATTGGCTGCCCTCGCCTGACGACGGCGATTTCATCGCCTCGCTGATGCAGCCGGTGACCGAGATAGGCGGCTTCGCCCCCTGGATCTCGCCGCCCAAGGTCGGCATCGACAACAAGCCCGGCGATTTCGAGTATGTGAAGATCGAGACGTAAGTTGGCGAATGGCGAGTAGCGAGTAGAGAAACTTCCATTCGCCATTCGCTATTCGCTATTCGCCACTCGCCCATCGCCGCCCCTCAATCCCAGCCCTCACCCTTGATCCCCGGATTGGCATAGACGATGCCGCCGTCGACCGCGATCGTCGCGCCGACCACGTAATCGCCGGCGCGCGAGGCGAGATAGATCGCGGCCCCCGCCATGTCCTCGTCGGTGCCGATGCGGCCCGATGGCACCCGCGTCGACACCTCGTCGGCATTGTCGCGCGCCGCCTTGTTCATGTCGGACTTGAACGGTCCCGGCGCGATCGCCGTCACCACGATGTGGTCGCGGATCAGTTTCACCGCCATCCGCCGGGTCAGGTGAATCAGGCCCGCTTTGCTCGCGGCGTAGGAATAGGTCTCCATCGGGTTGACGAAGATGCCGTCGATGGAAGCAATGTTGATCACCTTGCCGGGCTTGTCCGCGGTGGCGGCAGCGCGCAAGGGGGCGGCCAGCGCTTTGGTCAGAAAGAACGGCGTCTTGACGTTGAGGTTCATCACCTTGTCCCAGCCGCTCTCCGGAAATTCGTCGAAATCGGCACCCCAGGCCGCACCCGCATTGTTGACGAGGATGTCGAGCTTGGGCTCGCGCTTTTTGATCTCCGCCGCCAGCATGTCGATGCCGGCCATGGTCGAAATATCGATCGGCAGCGCGATGCATTCGCCGCCATATTCGGCCGAAAGCTCCTTCGCGGTCGCCTCGCAGGGCCCGGCCTTGCGCGCGGTGATGTAGACCTTGGCGGCACCCTGCGCGAGAAACCCGGCCGCGATCATCTTGCCGATGCCGCGCGATCCCCCGGTCACGAGCGCAATGCGCCCCTTCAGCGAAAACAGATCCTTGAACATGATGCCCTCCGGTTGATTTTGCCGGCGGTTTTTGGGCGTGGGAGGAAGATGAGTCAAGGAACACTCGTCGCCCCTGCGAACGCAGGGACGACGAGGGAAGGAAAATCACGCCGCGTCGATGCGCCGAAAACCGTTCCACACTGCGGTGGCCGCGCCTGATGTCAGCACGGGAAGAATCCGCGCGTCCTGGTAGTTGCCGTTGAGCGAGACCCGCTGCAGAGCGGTCAGGTGATCGGCGCTTTCGGGAAAGATCATGCCCGGCCGCGTCGTCACCGCGGTCTTGAATCCGGCCGCGCGGGCCAGCGCGAATTCGCGCGGGCCGGCCGCGATCCGGTCGCCATAGGGATAGGCGAGATGCAGCACGGGACGCTGCAGCGCGTCTTCGATTCGCGCGCGGCTTACGGCCATTTCATGGCTCGCCGTTTCCTCGGTCTGCCGCGCCAGATTGCAATGGGTGATGGTGTGCGCGCCGATCGTGACCAGGGGCTCGTCGGCGAACGGCTTCAATTCATCCCAGGACATGCAGAGCTCGCGGCAAATCGCGCGCTCGTCGATGCCGTGATGTGCGCACAGCGCCGTGATCTCGCGCGCAACGTCGAGTTCGCCGGGCAGCGAGCGCAGCCAGTCGTGCATGCGGTCGAACGCCGCCTGCTTGGCAGCCGGGGTGGAAGTATCTATGTGGGTCGCAACGTCGCCGATCCTGGCCTCGATCGAGGAGGCCTTGGCGATCACCCGCTCCAGCGCCACCCACCACAGCCGCCCGGCGCCTTCGGCGAAATCGCTGGCGACGTAGACGGCAAAGGGCGCGTCAAACTCGCGCATCACCGGCAGCGCGAAGTCCCGGTTGTCCCGATAGCCATCGTCGAGGGTGAAGCAGGCGAAACGCCGAGAAAAATTGCGGTCGATCAGCCGCTGGTACACCTCATCCATGGTGATGACGTCGACGTCATGCGACCGCAGGTGCGTCAGCATCGTGCGCAGGAAGTCGGGGGTGACCTCGAGGTGATGGTTGGGCTGGAAATCGCCGTCGCGAGCCGGGCGAACGTGATGCAGCATGAAGATGGCGCCGACGCCCGCGAAGATCGGCCGCATCAGATAATGCGCGCCGGTAAAATACAGTGCTTCCAGGCCAACCCGGATCACGTTGTTGCGTAGCTGCTTCATTCCAAGTCTGGCCTGTTGGGACGTGCGCCTGAAACTAGCGGGTGACCGCTGAAGAAACTGTTAGCCGGCGTGCGCCCCGACACCGTACAATTTTCGTGCTATTTCCAGTTTGACAGCCTCGCAAGGGTTTGTTTTCTCTCTGTTCTCCAGTGTGCCGGTGCCCCTTCTTTGTTTCCGAAGTTCGTGTCATGGGGTGTCGCGATAGCTCACGAACTTCGGAAAATGGGGCGCCTAGGCCCCGCAGGACGCCAATGCACGGACTTTTCAGGTGGAGCAGCAAATGGTGGCCGGGCACAATTCCACTGGTCGTCTTTTGGGCAATTGCGGCCTGGACCAGCACCCCACCGCTGGAAGCCGATCTGGCGGCGCGCTCTAATGCCGCACTGAAGGATACCGTGCTCGACAAGCGGCGGATCGCGGTAGCCGGCCGCGACGTCACCTTTGCGGCCGACGCATTCTCCGAGGAAGGCCGTCAGAGCGCGGTGGCGTCGGTCGAAGCCGTGCCGGGCGTGCGGCAGGTCAATGACGAAACCCGGCTGGTCCCCGAGGCCAAGCCGTTCGTCTGGTCGGCCGAACGGGACGTCGTCCGGGTCACATTGGGCGGCAGCTCGTCCCTGCCGGCCAGCAAGACCAGGTTGTTCGAGGCCGCCCGGGCGGCGCTCGGCGGGGTCGAGGTGGTCGACCGGATGAATTTGTCGCGGGGCGCGCCGCCGCGCTTCGACAATGCCGCGCTGTTGCTGCTCGAGCAGATCGGGAAATTGAAGGACGGCAAGATCACGATTTCGGACAACAAGGTCAGCCTTTCCGGCATGGCGCGCGACCTCGGCGGCCGAGAGGCCATCGCCGCGGCGCTGAAAAATCTCCCCGAGGGGTTTTCGGTCGCCGCCAATGAGATCAAGGCGCCGCCCTATGTGTTCCAGGCCTACAAGGATCCGGTCGCGGTGACGGTGACGCTGACCGGCTATGTGCCCGACAACAACGTCCATGTGGCGATCGCGGTCGCTGCCGGGCGCAAGTTCTTCAACGAAGTGGTGGTCGACAACCTCAAGGCCAGCGTCGGCGCACCCTCGGGCTTCACTAATGCGGTGGTGCCGGCGCTGGGCGCGCTGTCGCGGCTGTCGACCGGCACTTTGGTGGTGTCCGACCGGGAAGTGAAGCTTTCCGGCGACGCCCTCTACGAAGCGGCAGCGGTTCAGATCCGCGCCGGCCTGGGCAAGGATTTCCCGCAGGGCTGGCAGTTCAAACCGGAAATTTCGGTCAAGCCCGCGGCGGCGCCGGTGGATGCCACCGTCTGCCAGCAGCTGTTTGCGAATTTGCTGGCCAAGGCGAAAATCCGCTTCGAATCCGGCAGCGACGCCATCAATGCGGATTCGGCGGGACTGCTCGACCGCCTGGTCGAAACCGCGCAGCGCTGTCCGACCGTCAATATCGAGATTGCAGGGCATACCGACGGCGCCGGCGAGACTGCCGCCAACCAGACGCTGTCCGAAAAGCGCGCACAGGCGGTGATGGACGTTCTGGTCAAGGCAGGCCTGCCCGCTAACCGGTTCACCCCGGTCGGCTACGGCAGCACCCAGCCGGTGGCGTCGAACGATACCGAAGACGGCAAGGCGCAGAACCGCCGCATCGAATTCGTGGTGAGGTAACGAGGATGGCTTATCTCGTGGCGTTTCACTGGGGCTGGCTCTTGGCGTCGCTGCTGCTGGGTTTTGCCATGGGCTGGATCGCGGTGGTCCAGCGCGGTCAGGGCGTGTCGAAGGTGCTGGTGCGATGGCTGGCGGGAGTGGCGGCGGCGCTGGTCGCGGCGGCGGTCGCGCGCGTAATCCCCGGCCGCCCCGGCTATTGGCTCGACCTCGGCCTGATCATGTTTGCCATGTATCTGGCCGGCTGCGCGGTGGGATCCTGGCTGCGCGACTGGGTGGTTTCGCGGCCCAAGCCCGCGGCATGATGTCACGAAAACTTCATTGCCGCCGCGCAGTCTCGCAGGCCACCGCATCGGCCGGCCGGCGCGAATACTGCAAGACTGTGCATCTGGTGTCACGAATTCCCCCTAATATATTGAAGGAACGCGTTTTATTTCGGCTTGCGCGAATTCCACTCCGGCTCAAAACGCGCTACCACTCCAATTCAGGGAGCAGGCGTGGCGCCGGGGCGGCAGAGATCGTCGGGCAGCCGCCGTCGTGGGTTCGCAGTTAGAGGTGGAGATGCTGGAAGCAATACGCAGGGCGATCTCGTTTCTGCGCCAGAAGCAAATCCTGCACAAGCTAGGTGTAGCGATCAGCATCACGGTGATCGGGATCGCTTGCTACGTGCTCTATCACATGCTGCGCGGCATCGACACCAACGAGGTGATCGGCGCCATCAAGGCCACCGAGCCGCGCCAGATCGTGCTGGCGGCGCTGTTCGTTGCGGCGGGTTATTTCACCCTGACATTCTATGACCTGTTCGCGGTCCGCGCGATCGGCCATTGCGAGGTTCCCTACCGCATCAATGCGCTTGCCGCGTTCACCTCCTATTCGATCGGGCATAATGTCGGCGCCAGCGTCTTTACCGGCGGCGCGGTGCGCTACCGGATCTATTCAGCATGGGGATTGAATGCGATCGACGTCGCCAAGATCTGCTTCCTGGCCGGCCTGACATTCTGGCTGGGCAATGCCGCGGTGCTCGGGCTCGGCATCGCCTATCATCCGGAAGCCGCAGCCTCGATCGACCAGTTGCCGCCCTGGCTGAACCGGCTGGCCGCGTTCGCCGTCATTATCGGGCTGGTGTCCTATGTGGCCTGGGTCTGGGTGCAACCGAGGGGGGTCGGCCGCGGGCCCTGGACCGTGACGCTGCCGGGCGGGCCGCTGACGCTGCTGCAGATCGCGATCGGGATCGTCGATCTCAGCTTTTGCGCGCTGGCGATGTACGTGCTGGTGCCGGATGAACCCAATGTCGGCTTCATCGTGGTCGCGGTGATCTTCGTGTCGGCGACGCTTCTGGGCTTCGCCAGCCATTCTCCCGGCGGGCTCGGGGTGTTCGACGCGGCCATGCTGGTTGGCCTGTGGCAGATGGACCGCGAACAACTGCTGGCGGGGATGCTGCTGTTTCGCGTCCTCTATTACCTTGCGCCGTTCGTCATATCTGTAATCCTGCTGACGTTCCGGGAAGTCGTCCTCGGCGCGCGGATGAAGCGGCTGCGCCGGGCGGAGCCCGGCCCCGAGGTGACGCCGAAACACGGGGCGGTATACGTGCGCGAGCGCGGGGAAACCGGGACCTGACGTGACCCACCCGAACGGGAAGAGAGCCGGCCCGATGGCGTTGCACGATTCTTCTCCTGCTTCCTTTTTCTCGCCGTGGCCGGACCGGCTGCGGCATTCAGCCATCATCCTGCTGGCCGCGGCTCTCGCTCTGGCGGTGCTGGTCGTATTCGGCGACCTGGCGCCGTTGCGTGCCGCGGCGGTTTTCTTCTGCATCGGCGCGGCTGCGCTGGTGCCGTGGCGGTTGCATGGTGCCGTGGCGTCCCGGGAAGATGTCCGCGCGGTCAATCCGGTCGAAGCCGCAGCCGTCAGCGCCGTCGTCGCCGGCATGCCGGATCCGGCCGTGCTGCTCGACCGCGCCGGCCGCGTCCTCCACCTCAATGCAGCGGCAGCACAGCTTGCGCCGGCGCTGCGCAAGAACGAGCTCGCGCAATTCGCGCTGCGCTCGCCCGAGATCATCACCGCGTTGCGCGAGGCCATCGCCACCACGGAATCCAGGCGCGCGACCTATCTCGATCATGTGCCGGTCGATCGCTGGATGGAGCTGATCATCACCCCGGTGCCGGTGCCGACGCTGTTCGGCGGCACCGAAAAATGCATGCTGATGACATTCCACGACCAGACGCCGCTGCGCCGGGTCGAGGAGATGCGCGCCGACTTCGTCGCCAATGCCAGCCATGAACTGCGCACGCCGCTGGCGGCGCTGTCGGGCTTCATCGACACGCTGCAGGGGCCGGCCAAAGACGACGCCAAGGCGCGCGAGCGCTTTCTCGGCATCATGCATGCCCAGGCGACGCGGATGGCGCGGCTGATCGACGATCTGTTGTCGCTGTCGCGGGTCGAACTGTCAGCGCACGTCCGCCCCGACACGCTGGTGGATATCGTGCCCATCATCCGCCAGGTCGCGGACGGGCTGGAGCCCCTGGCGCGCGAACGCCATGTCACGATCGACATCGACCTGCCGGATACGCCGGTCGTGATCGCCGGCGATCGCGAGGAGTTGCTGCGGCTGTTCGAGAACCTGATCGAGAACGCGCTGAAATACGGCGCTTCCGGCGGCAAGGTCATCGTCTCGCTGGTCTCGGCGATGTCGGGCGAAGGCCAGCCGGAGGTCCGGGTGATGGTGCGCGATTTCGGTCCCGGCATCGCACCCGAACACCTGCCGCGGCTCACCGAGCGGTTTTACCGGGTGGATGTCGGCGACAGCCGCGCCCAGGGCGGCACCGGGCTTGGTTTATCGCTGGTGAAACATATTCTTAACCGCCATCGCGGCCGGCTGTTGATCGAAAGCGTGCCCAAACAGGGAGCCACTTTCACCGCCGCTTTTCCCCAGTCGAAGCCTCCGGAAACGGCATAAATACCAGCGATTTCAATTGCTTGTTGCTGTCATCCAAGTGTCACCAAAGCGTCGTAAAAGCAAACGTGAACCGATCCTAAACGGACCGGCGTGAGCGCAGTCGGGCGCGTCAGGCGCTTCGCTCACCCATATGGAGACAGCCATGAATTTCATGAGAGCTATCGTCGCTGCCGGCCTGGTCGCCGCATCGACGTCGGCATTCGCCGCCGACATTACGGGCGCGGGCGCGACGTTCCCGTTCCCGCTCTATTCGAAATGGGCCGATGCCTACAAGAAGGAGACCGGCAACGGCCTGAACTATCAGTCGATCGGCTCCGGTGCCGGCATCAAGCAGATCGTGGCCAAGACCGTGACGTTCGGTGCGAGCGACATGCCGCTCAAGCCGGAGCAGCTCGAAAAGGAGGGGATGATTCAATGGCCGCAGGCGATGGGCGCCCTGGTGCCGGTCGTGAACCTCGAAGGCGTCAAGCCGGGTGAGCTGGTGTTTTCCGGCGAACTGCTCGGCGACATCTATCTCGGCAAGGTCAAGACCTGGAACGACCCCGCGATTGCCAAGCTCAATCCGAAGCTGAAGCTGCCCAGCGACGCCATCACCGTGGTGCGCCGTTCGGACGGCTCCGGTACCACGTTCCTCTGGACGGACTATCTCTCGAAGAGCAACGCCGAGTGGAAGGCCAAGGCAGGTTCCGGTACCGCCGTCGAGTGGCCGACCGGCGTCGGCGCCAAGGGCAATGAAGGCGTCGCCGGCAATGTCAGCCAGACCAAGAATTCGATCGGCTATGTCGAATACGCCTATGCCAAGCAGAACAAGCTGACCTACGGCGCTGTCATCAACAAGGCCGGCAAGACCGTGCTGCCGACCATTGCGGCGTTCCAGGCTGCTGCGGCCAACGCCGATTGGGCTGGTGCCAAGAACTACTTCGTGATCCTGACCGACCAGCCCGGTGAAGCCTCGTGGCCGATTACCGGCGCGACCTTCATCCTGATGCACAAGGATCCCGCCGACAAGGCGGCGTCGGGCGAAGCCATCAAGTTCTTCAAATGGGCTTTCGCCAAGGGCGACAAGATGGCTGAGGAACTCGACTACATCCCGATGCCCGACTCCGTGGTCAAGCTGATCGAGAAGACCTGGTCGGCCGACATCAAGAGCTGAAGCATTTCCGGAGGAGAGGTTTGCCTCTCCTCCGGCCTCTTCTGCCGGGCGGCATCAAGCTCTGGCCGGCGCATGTCGAGTAGCATAAAGTGCAAAAGGGGATTGGCGTGGCAGACATGGCCGTTCAGAGCGACGTGATGGAAGCCACTGGGCCTTACGACCGCGCGAAAGCCCTCAACGCGTTCAAATTCGGCGACGTTACCTTTTACTGGATCACCCGCGCCTGCGCGATCTCGGTGCTCTTGATCCTCGGCGGCATTATCCTGTCGCTGATCGCGGGCGCATGGCCGGCGATGAAGCAGTACGGCTTTTCCTTCCTGTTCACGGCGCGCTGGGCGCCGTCGGCCGACCCGCCGGTGCTCGGCGCGCTCGGTCCGATCTACGGCACGATGGTCACCTCCGTCATCGCGATGATGATCGCGATTCCCGTAGGGCTCGGCATCGCGATCTTCCTCACCGAGCTTTGTCCGCAATGGCTGCGTCGTCCGATCGGCATCGCCGTGGAACTGCTCGCCGGCATCCCCTCGATCATCTACGGCATGTGGGGGTTCTTCGTGCTCGGCCCGTTCCTGGCCGACAGCTTCCAGCCGTTCATGATCCGCCTGTTCGACGGCGTCCCGGTGCTGGGATCGATTTTCGCCGGTCCGCCATCCTATCTCAGCCTGTTCAACGCGGCGCTGATTCTCGCGATCATGGTGCTGCCCTTCATCACCGCGATTTCGGTCGACGTGTTCAAGACGGTGCCGCCGGTCTTGAAGGAGGCAGCCTACGGCGTCGGCTGCACCACCTGGGAAGTCGTCCGCAATGTGGTCATTCCCTACACCCGGGTCGGCGTGATCGGCGGCATCATGCTGGCGCTCGGCCGCGCGCTCGGCGAAACCATGGCGGTGACCTTTATCATCGGCAATGCTTTCCGCATCACGGGTTCGGTGTTTTCTCCGGGCACCACGATCTCGGCGGCGATCGCGTCCGAATTCGCCGAGAGCGACGGATTGCATCAATCCGGCCTGATCATGCTCGGACTGTTGTTGTTCGTGCTGACCTTCTTTGTGCTGGCCTCGGCGCGGCTGATGCTGATGCGGCTGGAAAAGCAGGCGGGGAACTGACCATGAACCCGATTTACACCCGCCGCCGCCGCTTCGATGTCATCGTCAAGTTCCTGTGCCTCGGTGCGGCGATCTTCGGCGTCACCTGGCTGGCGCTGATCCTGTTCACGCTGTTCTACAACGGCCTTGCCGGGCTCAATTGGCAGGTCTTCACCCAGAACACGCCGCCGCCGGGGTCGACCGAAGGCGGTCTTCTGAACGCCATCACCGGTTCGATCATCATGACCGTGATCGGGGTCGGCATCGGTGCGCCGCTCGGCCTGTTCGCCGGCACCTATCTCGCGGAGTACGGCAGGAACGACCGGCTCACCTCGGTGATCCGCTTCATCAACGATATCCTCTTGAGCGCGCCCTCGATCATCATCGGCCTGTTCATCTACGGCGCCATCGTGGTTCCGATGGGTGGGTTCTCGGCCTTCGCCGGAAGTCTGGCGCTGGCCGTGATCGTCATTCCCGTGGTGGTACGCACCACCGAGGACATGCTGCTGCTGGTGCCCAATCCGCTGCGCGAGGCAGCAAGCGCGCTCGGCCTGCCGCGTTCGCTGGTCATCAAGCGCATCGCCTATCGCGCCGCGCGCGCCGGCCTGATCACCGGCGTGTTGCTGGCCACCGCCCGCGTCGCCGGCGAAACCGCGCCCTTGCTGTTCACCGCGCTAAGCAATCAATTCTTCAGTCTAGATCTGACCAAGACGATGGCCAACCTGCCGGTCACCATCAACAATTTCGTGCAAAGCCCCTATGTCTACTGGAAGCAACTCGCCTGGAGCGGGGCCTTGCTGATCACCCTGACCGTTCTTGCCCTGAATATTGGCGCGCGGATTCTCGGCGCCGAGAGGACAGCAAAATGAATGAACTTGCCGTATCGATGAGTACCGCGGGCGGATCCGTCCCGTCGGTGGTGTTGCCCGAAGCGCCGGCCAAGATTACCGCGCGTGGTCTGAATTTCTATTACGGCGAAAACCACGCGCTGAAGGACATCAACATCGCGCTCGGCACCCATCGCGTCACCGCCTTCATCGGGCCGTCCGGCTGCGGCAAGTCGACCCTGCTGCGGATTTTCAACCGGATGTACGACCTCTATCCTGGCCAGCGCGCCACCGGCCAGGTGATGCTGGACCAGACCAACATCCTCGATCCCAAGCTCGATCTCAACCTGCTGCGCGCCCGCGTCGGCATGGTGTTCCAGAAGCCGACGCCGTTTCCGATGACGATCTACGAGAACATCGCGTTCGGCATCCGGCTCTATGAGAAGATCTCCAAATCGGAAATGGACGGCCGGGTCGAAAAGGCGCTGCGCGGCGGCGCGCTGTGGAACGAGGTCAAGGACAAGCTGAACGCCTCCGGCCTCAGCCTGTCCGGCGGCCAGCAGCAGCGGCTCTGTATCGCCCGCACCGTGGCAGTGCGGCCCGAGGTCATCCTGTTCGACGAGCCGTGCTCGGCGCTTGATCCGATTTCGACCGCCAAGATCGAGGAACTGATCACGGAACTGGCGGAGGACTACACCATCGCCATCGTCACCCATAATATGCAGCAGGCCGCGCGCGTCTCCGACAAGACCGCCTTCATGTATCTGGGCGAGCTGGTCGAATTCGACGACACCAACAAGATCTTCACTTCGCCAAGCGACCGGCGCACCCAGGACTACATCACCGGCCGGTTCGGCTGAGGAGAGAAAAATGCCTTCTGAACACACCGCCAAGGCGTTCGACAGCGATCTGCAGGAATTGACCCGGCTGGTCTCGGAGATGGGCGGTCTCACCGAGCGCATGATCGTCGACTCCGTCGACGCGCTGATCCGCCGGGATGTCGCACTCGGCAATCGCGTCGTTGCCGCCGACGCCGAAATCGACCAACTGCAGCACGTCATCGAGGAACGCGCGGTGCTCACCATTGCCCGGCGTCAGCCGATGGCGGTGGACCTGCGCGAAATCGTCGGCGCCATGCGGGTCGCCATTGATCTCGAGCGGATCGGCGACCTCGCCAAGAACATCGGCAAGCGGGTCTCGGCGCTGGAGAGCGATTTCCAGCCCCTGAAACTGATCCGCGGCCTCGAGCACATGACCGACCTCGTGCAGGGCCAAATCAAATCCGTGCTCGACGCCTATGCGGCGCACGATCTGCCGGCGGCGATGAGCGTGTGGAAGGGCGACGAGGAGGTCGACGCCATCTGCACATCGCTGTTCCGCGAACTCCTGACCTATATGATGGAAGATCCGCGCAACATCTCGTTCTGCATCCATCTGATGTTCTGCGCCAAGAACATCGAGCGGATCGGCGATCACGCCACCAATATCGCGGAAACCGTGTTCTACATGATCGAAGGCCAGCAGATGGTCGACAAGCGCCCGAAAGGCGACATGACGACCTTTGCCGCGACCGTGCCGGACTGAAAGAGCGTCGCGTGAACAGAATATCACAAGAGAGAAGGCCAAGAATATGAGTGCGCGCATTATGGTGGTGGAAGACGAGGAAGCGCTCACCACGCTGTTGCGCTACAACCTCGATGCCGAAGGCTACGACGTCGAAACCGTCGGGCGCGGCGACGACGCCGACACGCGGCTGAAGGAGCGCGTGCCCGATTTGGTGGTACTGGACTGGATGCTGCCGGGCCTGTCCGGCATCGAGCTGTGCCGCCGCTTGCGGGCGCGGCCGGAAACGCGGCAACTGCCGATCATCATGCTGACCGCGCGCGGCGAGGAGAGCGAGCGCGTGCGCGGGCTCGCCACCGGCGCCGACGACTATATCGTAAAACCCTTTTCGGTGCCGGAATTGCTGGCGCGGGTGAAGGGCCTGTTGCGCCGCGCCAGTCCCGAGCGGCTGGCCACCGTGCTGACCTATGGCGACCTCGAACTCGATCGCGAAAAGCGCCGCGTCGCGCGCTCCGGCCGTCCGATCGATCTCGGCCCCACCGAGTATCGCCTGCTGGAATTTTTCCTCGAGCATCCCGGCCGGGTGTTCAGCCGCGAGCAGCTGCTCGACAGCGTCTGGGGCCGCGACATCTACATCGACGAGCGCACCGTCGACGTGCACATCGGCCGCCTGCGCAAACTGCTCAACCCCGGCCGCGAGCAGGACCCGATCCGCACTGTCCGCGGCGCCGGCTACGCGCTGGACGACAGGTTCGCCAAGGCGGAGTAATTCCCAGCCGTCGTCCTCGCGAACGCGAGGACCCATAACCACCGATGTTGATTGTTTGAAAAGCTGGAGCCCCAGCTCGGCATAACCACAAGCACCTGTGGTCATGGGTCCCTGCGTTCGTTCGCAGGGACGACGACGTTTAGATACCGCGCTTACCGCGTCGGCTTCGCCGGTTGCCGGCGGCGGTCGCTGGCCGGCTGGTAGGCGATGCGCGAGTGGTGCGCGCAATAGGGCAGGCTGGTCAGCGCCTTGCCGCCGCAGAAGAAGAATTCCGGGCTCGAGGGATCGCCGACCGGCCAGTGGCAAGTGGCCTCGTTCAACTCCAGCAGCGACAGGCGCTGGCTCATCGGCACCACGTTGTCGTAGGCGATCGGATCCGGCTCCATCTCGACTTCGAAGGCATGGGCCAGCGCGGTATTGCCGCGCGACACCGGACGCGACACCCGCATCATGTGCTGGGCCGGGCGCGCCTTGCGCTGGCGGGGAGCGGCCGAGGTGGAGGGGCTCTTGGCGCGGCCGGACAGGCCGAGCCGGTGGACTTTGCCGATTACCGCATTTCGCGTCACATTTCCGAGTTCCGCGGCGATCTGGCTGGCCGAAAGTCCGGCCTCCCAGAGCTTTTTCAACTGCTCAACGCGATCGTCGGACCAGGTCAATACCGTCATCGCACTCTTCCCTTCGCGTCGCGCCGGCCAGTACGAGGGCGGCGCTGCGATGCCAAATCTCAAAAATCCCTGCCGGCAGAATCCCTTAGCCCTCGCCGGGCGCGAAAACCGCGCCCGAACGTGTACGCTGAACACCAACGACTAGAGGATCAGAACCGCCGCACGAGATGTCGTACCCGACAGCAGAGAAGCTACAATATGGCGTGACTCCGGCGCAAGAGTCAGCGCGGTTGCGTCCACATGTTCCGTCGCCCAGACATCGCCGCACCGCAATCTTTCGAGCTATTTTGGCCTCCGCGTGACCGATTGACAGTTATCGCCGCGCGCCTAGAATGCTTTTTACGTGCCGCCCGAAAAGGCGGCACGTTTTGTTTTCCGGGACTTGTTGCGATGCAAATAGCGCCAATGCGCGGCATCGCGGCCGGCCTAACCGTCAGTGATCGCCATGACCAAGAGCGCGACGTCGCATCTGCTCCCCGTATTCGCCAGGGTCGATCTCGGTTTCGAGCGCGGCGAGGGCGCGTGGCTGATCGCGACCAACGGCGAGCGTTATCTCGATTTCACCAGCGGCGTCGCGGTCAATGCGCTCGGCCATTGCCATCCGCATCTGGTCGCCGCATTGCAGGAGCAGGCGACAAAGCTCTGGCACATGTCGAACCTGTTCAAGAGCCCGGACGGCGACAAGCTTGCCGCGCGGCTGTGCGAAGAGAGCTTTGCCGATTTCGTGTTCTTCTGTAATTCCGGCGCCGAAGCGATGGAATGCGCGATCAAGATCGCGCGCCGCTATCACGCCGCCAAGGGACACCCCGAACGCTATCGCCTCGTCACCTTCGAAGGCGCGTTCCACGGCCGCACGCTGGGGACGCTGGCAGCGACCGGCTCGGCGAAATATCTCGAGGGTTTCGGTCCGCCGCTGGACGGCTTCGACCAGGTGCCGCACGGCGATCTCGAAGCGGTCAAGAAGGCGATCGGTCCGCAGACCGCGGGCATCCTGATCGAGCCGGTGCAGGGCGAGGGCGGTGTGCGCACCGCGCCGAATTCATTCTTCAAGGCGCTGCGCCAGCTCTGCGACGACAACGGCCTGCTGCTGATCTTCGACGAAGTGCAGACCGGCATGGGCCGCACCGGCGATCTCTTTGCCTATAAGCGCCTCGGCGTAGTGCCCGACGTGATGCCGCTGGCCAAAGCGCTCGGCGGCGGCTTTCCGATCGGGGCCTGTCTCGCGTCAGCGGAGGCGGCCTCCGGCATGACGCCGGGTTCGCACGGCTCGACCTTCGGCGGCAATCCGCTGGCGGTCGCCGCCGCCAACGCGGTGCTGGATGTGATGCTGAAGCCCGGCTTCTTCGAGCATGTGCAGAAGATGTCGCTGCTGCTCAAGCAGAAACTGGCTTCCGTGGTCGATCGTTATCCTGAAGTGCTCGCGGAAGTTCGCGGCGAGGGCCTCTTGATCGGCGTCAAGGCAGTGGTGCCCTCGGGCGATCTGGTCACGGCGCTGCGCGAGCAGAAACTGCTCACGGTCGGCGCCGGCGACAATGTGGTGCGGTTCCTGGCGCCGCTGATCGTGAGCGAAGCCGAGATCGAGGAATCTGTCAGCCGCCTCGAGCGCGCCTGCATCGCGCTGTCGGGCGACCAGTTGAAGAAGGCGGCGGGGTAATGAGCAAGGCCCTTCGTCATTTCCTCGATATCAACGAGCTGCCGCCCAAGGAGTTGCGCAACATGCTGGCCGCCAGCGTCGCCATGAAGGCGAAGCTGAAGGCGCATGAGAAGGGCAAGAAGCCGCTTGAAGGCAAGACGCTGGCGATGATCTTCGAACGGCCTTCGACCCGCACGCGGGTGTCGTTCGACGTCGGCATGCGCCAGCTCGGCGGTGAATCGATCATGCTGACCGGCGCGGAGATGCAGCTCGGCCGCGGCGAGACCATCGCCGATACCGCGCGCGTGCTGTCGCGCTACGTCGACGCCATCATGATCCGCATCCTCAACCACGATGCGCTCTTGGAGCTCGCCGCCCACGCCACCGTGCCCGTGATCAACGGGCTGACGCGGCGCTCGCATCCCTGCCAGGTGATGGCAGATCTGATGACCTTCGAGGAGCATCGCGGCCCGATCGAGGGCCGCACCGTGGCCTGGACCGGTGACGACAATAACGTGCTGGCCTCCTGGGCGCATGCGGCGGAGCGCTTCAAGTTCACGCTCAACGTCGCCACCCCGCCGCAGCTGGCGCCGAACAAGGCGATGAAGGACTGGATCAAGGCGACGCAGGCGCCGATCGTGCTCGGCAACGACCCGGAGGCCGCCGTGCGCGGCGCCGACTGTGTCGTCACCGACACCTGGGTGTCGATGGGCGACAAAGATGGCGAGCACCGCCACAATGTGCTGAAGCCCTACCAGGTCAACGCCAAGCTGATGTCGCTGGCCAAGAAGGATGCGGTGTTCATGCATTGCCTGCCCGCGCATCGCGGCGAGGAAGTCACCGACGAGGTGATCGACGGCCCGCAATCGGTGGTGTTCGACGAAGCCGAAAACCGCCTGCACGCGCAAAAGGGTATTTTGGCCTGGTGTTTCGACGCGGTGGCGTGAGCGAAAATTCTGTCGTCGTCCCGGCGAACGCCGGGATCCATACCGCGTGATCTCTCGTTTTTGCGATGTGGTAGACGTTTCGAGCAACGATAACAGCGGTGGTTATGGGTCCCGCTTTCGCGGGGACGACAGATTGCCCCCTTTCGTTTTGCCCTCGCCGACCCCAGATAAAGCGCCATGACGTCACAATCCCCCGACATGAAAACCTCCCAGGAAACCCCGATCCGCGCCCCCTCGGCGGTTCCGGTCGACGATGCGGTGCTGCCGTTCGAGGTCGCTTCACTCGATCTGCGCGGTCGTTTGACCCGGCTCGGCCCCGCTCTCGACGACGTCCTCACCAAGCACGATTATCCGGCCCCGGTCGGCAAGCTGCTCGGCGAGGCGATCGTGCTGACGACGCTGCTTGGCTCGTCGCTGAAATTCGACGGCCGCTTCATCCTGCAGACCCAGACCGACGGCCCGGTGTCGTTCCTGATCGTGGATTTCCAGGCCCCGGACCGCCTGCGTGCCTATGCGCGCTACGACCCAAAGCGGCTGAAGGAGGGCCAGGATTCCGGCGCGCTGCTCGGCAAGGGCCATCTCGCCATGACCATCGATCAGGGCCCGGACATGAGCCGCTATCAGGGGCTGGTAGCGCTGGACGGCGGCAGCCTCGAAGACGCCGCGCACGAATACTTTTTGCGTTCCGAGCAAATACCGACGCGGGTGTGTCTCGCCGTCGGCGAGGAATGGCGCGGTGGCGGCGCGGGACCGAAACACCGCTGGCGCGCCGGCGGCGTGCTGCTGCAATTCCTGCCCAAGGCGCCGGAGCGGGCGCGGCAGGCCGATCTGCATCCGGGTGACGCGCCGGAAGGCGTCGCCGCCCACACGGTGGCGGAAGACGACGCCTGGATCGAAGGCCAATCGCTGATCTCGACGGTGGAGGATATCGAGCTGATCGATCCGGATCTGTCCGGCGAGCGGCTGCTCTATCGTTTGTTCCACGAGCGCGGCGTTCGCGTGTTCGCGCCGCTGCCCTTGCGCGCGCAATGCTCCTGCTCGCGCGACGCGGTGTCGGCGATGCTGAAGAGCTTCGCACCCGATGACCGCGCCGCGATGGTGAAGGACGACAAGGTGGTGGTGACCTGCGAGTTCTGCTCGTCGGTCTACCAGTTCACCCCGCACGAGGCGGGGGTGGAGGAGTAGGGGCGTGGGGCAAAACTCCCCTCTCGACCGTCATTGCGAGTGCAGCGAAGCAATCCATCGAGCGGAGAAACCGGTTTTGGGTTGCTCCGCTAAGCTCGCGCGAGGAGGCGTGCTTGCGCTGTGTCGAACCATGAAATGTTGTCTCCCAAGTGTCCGCTTCTCCAACCTTGCCATACAACCTTAATGATGTGCTAGTTTGTAGCTGTCAGGTGCCGAACTTGGAGAAGCCATGGCTACGTTGACGACAGCGCCGACCGGGAAAGGTGAGGGGCCGAACCCGAACGATAGACAGGCTTTCAGTAATTGGCTCGTGAAGCAGCCGCGCCAATGGTCGGTGACAATTGCAGCGCGCGCGGCGTTAAGAGTCCTTCCGCTTTTGCGTGACCAGGGTAATCCCGAGGCGAGCATTTTGTCGGCGTTTCGTGCCACGGCAATTGCACGATTTGCGGCTAGATTTCCTAATAAGGCAGTAGCAACGGCTGCTATTGCCGCTGCCTCCACTCCAAATGTGCCTGCTGTCGCCTCCATCGCAGCGACCGCTGCCGCCGATGTCTTCAGCGAGGGTCGCGACGCAGCTTCTGCTGCCTCCGCTGCTTCTCTCGTCGCTTCCACGGCCGCTGCGGCAGCCTTCGCCGCTTCCGCTGCTGCCGTCTCCGAAATGTTTGCAGCCGTCAAACGTGACGCAGAGCAACTGCGCGATGGCAGGCTGCGCCCCGAGCAACTCGCATCCGCTCCGCTTTGGTCCAAGCGCACGCCGAAGGATATCGGCGGCGCATGGCGGGAACTGGCACCGCAACTTCGTGCGCGCGGCGAACATTGGTCGGTTTGGATTGATTGGTACGATGACGTTCTTGCCGGCGCGGTTCACGCTGGACGCGGAGAAGCTCAGGATGCTGCATATACTGATATCGTTGGCGAACTTCCTTGGGGGGGCGGCGCAGAAGCGGTGAACACCGCGATTGCTCGGCGGCTGGAGGTGCTCAGAGCCGATCCGGATCCAGCGCCTATTGAAGGGATCCCCAGTCCAATCGCAATCCGCCGCATGGTCGACGGCCGCATCGGGGCAGACGCCGGCGCATTGGCTGAGCCGACGCTGCGAGGCTCCCTCACGCTTGATGATCATTCACACGCTCTAGCTGCTTGCCGCAGTCGTGCCGATCAATTGCGGACGATGGCAACGTCTCCGAAATTTCAGGGACGCTCCGAATATGCCGAAGTGCTAGCGTCATATCTGGAGTGGCTTCCGACCAGGCCCGGTGTGGGCAACATCTTACTCGCTGACGGCGAAGCACGGGTTCTGAACAAGCTGTTTGTAGCTGATGAAGAAATACTTTCGACGGGTTTTGCGGGGCGTCTTTCTGTCCTGCTCGAAGACCATATCGGTCTTAGGCCCTATTATCCCGAACTCGAACGGCATTATGTCGCGGTGAGGACGGGGCGTCTCGTAACGCCGCTTGCGCGCGATGCCGTGGAAGCAATACGGCAGATGATCCGTGCGAACACGCCCAATGTCTTTCATGAATCGGTTTCGCCTGCGATGGATGAGACGGCAAAGCCGGTGCCGGACATCAAGCCGCTAGCTCCGGAAGATGCGCCTCCCCCGGATCCTAATCGCCCCAGACCTCCGAGGGATCCTGTTGCGGAGGTGGATCCGGCAAAGTCGCGCAATTTTGCATTTGCGAGCGCAGCAAACAGGATTTGGGAAATCCTGAAAAGTGGAAAGAACATTCGCGAAAACGTCGAGGGCTGGCAAGCGACATACGAACAGTTCAAGCCGCATATCGGAACGGTTTTGCAATGGCTGAGAGACTTTTGGCCTGGTGGGGGCGACGGCATACCGCCCCTGCCTCCGGCGATGTCAGCCTGAGGGTGCGCAATGCTCCTGTTCGCGCGACGCGGTGTCGGCGATGCTGAAGAGCTTCGCACCTGACGACCGCGCCGCGATGGTCAAGGACGACAAGGTGGTGGTGACCTGCGAGTTCTGCTCGTCGGTCTACCAGTTCACCCCGCACGAGGCGGGTGTGGAGTAGGGGGCGGGCGCGGTCAGTCGCAGTTCTTCACTGCGAGGAGCGGTAGCGACAATTTGAAAAGTTGAACTCTCTTGCGTCGTCCCTGCGAACGCAGGGACCCATACGCTGCGGCCTCACGATGAGACGACGGTGTTAGATACCTTCTACAGCAACAGGCACCGGTGGTTATGGGTCCCTGCGTTCGCAGGGACGACGGATAAAGCAGCGCTCCTCCGCCTAGTTCAACACCCGCTTGCTGTCGGGGCTGTCGAGCGAAAATGCCGGCACGTCGATCTCGAATTTCTCGCCGCTCTCGCTGACCATCTGGTAACGGCCGCTCATGAAGCCCGAGGCGGTCGGCAGCGGCACGCCGGAGGTGTATTCGAAGCGCTCGCCGGGCGCCAGCACCGGCTGTTCGCCGACCACGCCTTCGCCGCGGACTTCCTGCATGCGCCCCGCCGCGTCGGTGATGATCCAGTGCCGGGTCCGCAACTGCACGGTCTCTCCGCCGGTATTGGTGATGACGATGGTGTAGGACCAGAAATACTGACGGTTTTCGACCGACGAGCGCTCGGGGAGGAAGTTCGGCTCGACGGTAACCTCGATCTGGCGGGTAACGGCGCGGTACATGCGAACAATCCAGAATCCTTGAGGCCCATCATAGCGAAAAGTCCCGACGGAACCAACCGCCGGGCCGCTATGTCGGCAGCCATGCAATTGTAATTCCAATCGCGGTTTCAACAAAGTTCCGGCCTAAAGCGCACCCGTGCGCCCGACGGCTCTCGTATCTTGCTTGCAACTGGCGGGCCGGTACTATCTTTCGTGTCGGACGGGCGCTTAAAGTCCACGTCCCGAGACGGTGCCAGAGATGTCCATTGCCGATCGAATTGCCGGATCACCGCTGGCGGGCGCCGCTGCAGCCGGCACGCGCGATGCGGCGCCGGCGATTGCCATCCCGTCCGGCGCAGAGCGGGAATTGCGGCTCGATCTGTTCCGCGGCATCGCGCTGTGGCTGATCTTCATCGACCACCTGCCGCCCAACGTCCTGACCTGGTTCACCATCCGCAATTACGGATTCAGCGACGCCACCGAAATCTTCATCTTTATCTCCGGCTATACCGCGGCGTTCGTCTACGGCCGCGCCATGCTCGAGGCGGGCCCCGTGATCGCTACTGCGCGCATCATGCGGCGGGTCTGGCAGATCTACGTCGCGCATGTGTTCCTGTTCACGATCTTCCTCGCGGAAATTTCCTACGTCGCCACCCGTTTCGAGAACCCGTTGTACGCGGAAGAAATGGGCATCATGGATTTCCTCAAGCAGCCGGACGTCACCATCATCCAGGCGCTGCTCTTGAGATTCCGTCCCGTCAACATGGACGTGCTGCCGCTCTATATCGTGCTGATGCTGTTCCTGCCGCTGATCCTGTGGCTGATGAAGTGGCGGGCCGACGTCACGCTGGCGCTGTCGGTCGCGCTCTATGCGGCGACCTGGCACTACGATCTCTATCTGTCGGCCTATCCGAACGGCTTCTGGGCCTTCAATCCGTTCGCCTGGCAGTTGTTGTTCGTGTTCGGCGCCTGGTGCGCGCTGGGCGGCGCCGGGCGAATGTCGCGGATTCTCTCGTCGCGGATCACGATGTGGATCTGTTTTGCCTACCTGCTCGCCGCGTTCCTGGTCACGCTGACCTGGTACGTGCCGCAGCTGCACCATCTGATGCCGAAGCTCATCGAGCAGTGGATGTATCCGATCAACAAGACCGATCTGGACGTGCTGAGGTTCGCGCACTTTCTGGCGCTGGCGGCGATCACCGTGCGCTTCCTGCCGAAGGACTGGCCCGGACTGACGTCGCCATGGCTGCGGCCGCTGATCCTGTGCGGGCAGCATTCGCTCGAGATTTTCTGCCTCGGCGTGTTCCTCGCCTTCGCCGGGCATTTCGTTCTGGCTGAAATCTCCGGTGGAGCCGGGCTGCATTTCATCATCAGCGTCTCCGGAATCCTCATCATGTCCGGCATGGCGTGGATCATTTCATGGTACAAGCATTCTGCCGACAAGGGTGCATCGCGGAAAAAGGGCGCCGTCGGCAACGCCGATATGGCGGGAGGGGGTTGATGAAGTCCAACCCGGTGACCATCCTGGGCCTGATCGTGTTTGCCGGCTTGCTGGCCGCGGCTCCCGCGCGTGCCGAGGATGCCCCGGCCCCGGCGAATTGCGAGGTTCCGGCCTATCTGCTCACCACCGAGAGTCCGCTGTCCAAGGTCGAGGACGCCATCAACCACCGCAAGCTGGAAATTCTGGTGGTGGGCAGCCGGTCGTCGACCATCAATGCATCCGAGGCCAGCGCCTATCCCGGCCGGCTGCAGGCGATGCTGCAGGAGCGGCTGCCGAAAGTCGCGGTCAGCGTCTCCGTAGAACTACAGATCAAGAAGACCGCCGAAGAAGTTGCCAGCGGTCTCGGTAAGCTGGCGGAAGCAAAAAAGCCTGCTTTGGTGATCTGGCAGACCGGCACCTACGATGCTATGCGATCCATCGATCCCGATGATTTTCGCAGCGCCGTCGGAGAGGGCGTTGCTGCGCTGCAAAATGCCGGGGCCGACGTGGTCCTGATGAATTTGCAATACAGCCCGCGCACCGAGACGATGATTTCCACGCCGCCGTACCTAGATAATATGCGTGTGGTGGCACAGGAGCATAACGTTCCGCTGTTCGACCGCTTCGCCATCATGCATCACTGGAGCGACTCCGGGGATTTCGACCTGTTCAGCACGTCGCATGGTCTCGACCTTGCCAAGCGCGTGCACGATTGCCTCGGCCGCGCGCTGTCGAAATTCGTGATCGAGGCGGCGCATGTGAGCCCGGCGCAGCAGAATTGAGGATCCAGCGTTAATGACGTCAATGAGTTGCTACCGCCCTTTTTGCCGAATGGCATTTCTGGCCGCGCCCGCCGTGGCGGCGCTCGTACTGCTGGCACCTGGCTCGATGGCGCCCGCGCGGGCGCAAGCCGCCCAGGCTGCCCATCCAGATCCTGCCAAACCGCCGCAGCAAAAGGGCCTCACTTCCAAGGCGATCGACAAGGTCAAGGAAGTCGCGAAATCGGCCAGCGATATCTTCAACCGCGTTCCCTGCCTGCCGCCGAAGGGCGGCGCCAGAAAGATGGGCTCGCTGCCGCATGTCGCGGGCAAGCTCGCCGCCGGGGAGCCGGTGGTGATCATCGCGTTCGGCTCGTCCTCGACCTCCGGCTACGGCTCGACCTCGCCCGAATTCACCTATCCCAACCGGCTGGCGGCGCAGTTGCGCCGGCAATATCCGACCGCCGATATCACCGTGATCAATCGCGGCCAGGGCGGCGAAGACGCGCCCGAAATGATGAAGCGGCTGCAGACCGCGGTGCTCGACATGAAGCCGGACCTGGTGATCTGGCAGGTCGGCACCAACGCGGTGCTGCGTAATCTCGATCCTACCGAGACCATCAAGCTGGTCGAGGAAGGCGTCGCGCGGATTCAGGCCGCCGGCGCCGATCTGGTGCTGGTCGATCCGCAATATTCGCCGGCGGTCAACGAGCGCGCGGAAAGCGCAGGCAAGATGATCAAGCTGCTCAACGGGGTGGCCGAGCTGCGTCACGTCGGCATCTTCCCGCGTTTCGAGGTGATGCGCGACTGGCACGAAAAGCAGTCGATCCCGATGGACAATTTCGTCATCGCCGACGGCCTGCATATGAGCGACTGGGGCTACGCCTGCTTCGCGCAACTGCTCGGCGACGACATCATCAAGTCGGTCGGCCAGATCAAGCTCGGCGTCAACGTGCCGTCCAACGTGCAGACCTACCGGCCGATGTGAGGGAGTGGGCGAATAGGGAGTAGCGAATAGCGAATAGGGTGGTTATTTTTCTACTCGCCATTCGCTACTCGCTACTCGCCCCCTTCACGCCATCTCCAGCGCGGCCACAAGATCCTCGATCAGGTCGTCGCGGTGTTCGAGCCCGGCCGAGAAACGAATGAAGCCTTCGCTGATCCCGAGTTCGGCGCGCGCCTCCGGCGTCAGTCGCTGATGCGTGGTGGTCGCGGGATGGGTGACGAGACTCTTGGCGTCGCCGAGATTGTTGGAGATCCGCGAGATCTTCAGCGCGTTGAGCGTGCGGAACGCCGCCGCCTTGCCGCCATTGACCTCGAAGCCGACCAGCGTCGATCCGGCGCGCATCTGCTTCTTCACCAAGGCGGCCTGCGGATGATCGGACCGGCCGGGATAGATCAGCCGCGAGATCTTCGGATGCTGCGCCAGCACATCGGCGATCGCCGATGCGGTTTCGGTCTGGGCGCGGACGCGGACCGCCAGCGTCTCCAGTCCCTTCAGCAGTACCCAGGCGTTGAACGGCGACATCGACGGGCCGGTCTGGCGCATGAAGTTGTGGATGTGCTCGGCAATGAACGCTTCCGACGACAGGATGATGCCGCCGAGGCAGCGGCCCTGGCCGTCGATGTGCTTGGTCGCGGAATAGACCACGACGTCGGCGCCGAGGGAGAGCGGGCTCTGCCAGATCGGCGTCGCAAACACATTGTCGACGATCAGCCGCGCCCCGCCCTGATGGGCGATCTCGGCAATCTCCGAGATGTCGAGCACGTCGAGCGTCGGATTGGTCGGGCTCTCCAGGAAGCAGGTCCTGGTGTTCGGCCGCATCGCCTTTTTCCACTGGTCGAGATCGAGGCCGTCGACCAGCGTGGACGAAATGCCGTAGCGCGGCAGCAGGTCTTCCACCACATAGCGGCAGGAACCGAACATCGCCTTCGCCGCCACCACGTGGTCGCCGGCCTTCAGCGGCGCGAGGATGGCCGTGGTCACCGCGGCCATGCCGGTGGCGGTGGCGCGCGCGGCTTCGGCGCCCTCGAGCTCGATCATGCGGCGCTCGAACATCGAGATGTTGGGGTTGGAAAAGCGCGAATACAGAAAGCCGGGATCCTCGCCCTTGAACCGCGCCTCGCATTGTTCGGCGCTGTCGTAGATGAAACCCTGGGTCAGGAATAGCGCTTCCGACGTTTCGCCGAATTGCGAGCGCAGGGCGCCGGAATGCACCAGCCGGGTTTCGGGGCGGTAGCGGGCGGTGGATTTAGTCTCAGACATGTGACCTCCATCGTGACCACCCATGAAAATGGTCACAAAAAACCGGCCTGGAAAAATTCCACAGGCCGGGATCACACTGTCCCCGGCCTGTTTAGCGACTTATTTAACGTGGCTGCAAGCCGGCCGGCTCAAATCACCACGGGATAAGTCATGCTGATATTCGCTTGCGCCCTTTCAGTCAAGGCGGCCATCGGATAACCGGTAAAAGTCCGTATTTTCAGCGTCTGGATGGCGGAAGCCCGGCCATCCTGAGGACCCCACTCGTGACCTTCACGCTTCCGCCCGACGCCAATGGCATTCTGCCCGACCGCATGATTGCGGCGATGGCCGATGCCGGCCTGATCCTGCCGGCCTATCCCTTTGTCGAAAGCCAGATCCAGCCGGCGAGCCTCGATCTGCGGCTCGGCGATGTCGCCTACCGGGTGCGCGCGAGCTTCCTGCCGGGGCCGGGCGCCACGGTGGCCGAGCGCATCGATGAGTTGAAACTGCACGAAATCGATCTCACCGACGGGGCCGTGCTGGAGACCAACTGCGTCTACATCGTGCCGCTTTTGGAGAGCCTGGCGCTGCCGCCGGAAATCGTCGCCGCCGCCAATCCGAAAAGCTCGACCGGACGGCTCGACGTGTTCACCCGCGTGATCGCGGACGGCACCCGGCGCTTCGACATGATCGGCGCCGGCTATCACGGCCCGCTTTATGCCGAGATCAGCCCGAAGACATTTCCGGTGCTGCTGCGCGAGGGATCGCGGCTGAGCCAGGTCCGCTTCCGCACCGGCGACGCCGTCCTCAATGCCGATGAACTCGAGGCGCTGCATGACGCGGAGCGGCTGGTCGACGTCGACGACGCCGATCTCGTCAATGGCGTGGCGCTGAGCGTCGACCTTTCAGGCGAGAACGCCAACGGTTTCGTCGGCTACCGCGCCAAGCGTCATACCGGCGTGGTCGATATCGACCGCCGCGGCGGCTATGCGGTCGGTGAGTTCTGGGAGCCGATCGCGGCGCGGCCCGACGGCAGCCTCATTCTCGATCCCGGCGAGTTCTACATCCTGGCGTCGAAAGAGGCGGTGCAGGTGCCGCCGGATTATGCCGCCGAAATGGTGCCGTTCGATCCCCTGGTCGGCGAATTCCGCGTCCATTATGCCGGCTTCTTCGATCCCGGCTTCGGCTATGCCGGCGCCGGCGGGCAGGGCTCGCGCGCGGTGCTGGAAGTGCGCTCGCGCGAGGTGCCTTTCATTCTCGAGCACGGCCAGATCGTCGGCCGGCTGGTCTACGAGAAAATGCTGGCCCGGCCCGACGCCATGTACGGCCAGCGCATCGGCTCGAACTATCAGGCCCAGGGCCTGAAGCTGTCGAAGCATTTTCGCGCATAGGCCTAAAGCGGCTCGCTCGTCGGTGCGGAGAGTAACTGCAATCTCTTAAAATTGATTCAGATCGTTGCCGAAAGCGCTTCGGTCCGGAAAGCTATCGAGTGGTAATATGCGCCCGCCAGAAGGTTTGATGCCGCCGGATGAATGGACGCCCACCCACAGGTTTGAGAAAGGCTCATATCCATGAAGAGAGTGGCAAGCCCGGCGGCAAAGATGAATCTGGTCCCGGCGGTATCGTTGCCGCCGGTCGAGGAAAGCGTCGGCAGCGAAGCCTTCCGCGCGATCGACCGGATGCGCGAAGCCCTTACCGCCCAGGCGACGGGAGGGCTTTCGCCGGCCTCGCTGGCTCTTGCCTACTTCGATTGGTTCATTCATCTCGCGTCGGCTCCCGGAAAACGCCTGGAACTGATCGACAAGGCGTCACGGAAAGCGGGTCGTCTGCTGGCTCATTGCGCAGCGGCAGCGCGCAATCCCGATACGCCGCCGTGCATCGAACCGTTGCCGGGCGATTACCGGTTCAGCGCCGAGGAATGGCGCAAACAGCCGTACAATTTCCTGGCCCAAGCCTTCCTGCTCAATCAGCAATGGTGGCACAACGTCACCCGCGAAGTGCCCGGCGTCACGCCGCATCATGAAGACGTGGTGTCTTTCGCCGCGCGTCAGTTCCTTGACATGTTCTCGCCATCGAACTTCCCGTTCACCAACCCCGAAGTGATGGAGAGGACCATCGAGACCGGCGGGGCCAATTTCGTCCGGGGATTCCAGAACTGGGTGGAGGATGTCAGTCGGCTCGTCTCCAGGCAGCCCCCGGTCGGCACCGAGAATTTCCAGGCTGGCAGAAACGTTGCCGTCACGCCGGGAAAGGTCGTTTACCGGAACCACCTGATCGAACTGATTCAATATGCGCCATCGACGGAGACGGTGATGGCCGAACCGGTGCTGATCGTGCCGGCCTGGATCATGAAATACTATATCCTCGACCTGTCGCCGCAGAATTCGCTCGTCCGCTACCTGGTCGGACAGGGCCACACCGTGTTCTGCATCTCCTGGCGCAATCCAGGCGCCGAAGATCGCGATCTCACCATGGACGATTACCGGCACAGCGGCGTCATGGCAGCGCTGGCGGCCGTCAGCGCCACCGTTCCCGGACGCAAGATCCATGCGGCCGGGTATTGCCTCGGCGGAACGCTGCTGTCGATCACCGCCGCCGCTATGGCGCGCGCCGGCGACGACCGCCTGGCGACGGTTACGCTGTTCGCAGCCCAGATCGACTTCACCGAGCCCGGCGAACTCGCCCTCTTCATCGACCACAGCCAGATGCATTTTCTGGAGAGCCTGATGTGGAACAAGGGCTACCTCTCCGCCGATCAGATGGCGGGCTCCTTCGAGCTTCTGCGCACCAACGACCTGATCTGGTCGCGGCTCGTGCACGACTATCTGATGGGCGAGCGGACGCCGATGACCGATCTGATGGCGTGGAACGCGGACTCCACCCGCATGCCTTACAAGATGCATGCGGAGTATCTGCAACGGCTCTATCTCGACAACGAACTCGCGGCCGGCAACCTCATGGTCGACGGACACGCGGCAGCGCTCCAGAACATCCGCGCACCGATGTTCGTCGTCGGAACCGAACGCGACCATGTGGCGCCATGGCGGTCCGTCTACAAGATCCACTATCACACCGACACCGACGTCACCTTCGTGCTCACGAGCGGCGGGCACAACGCCGGCATCGTCAGTGAGCCCGGCCATCCGCACCGGCATTTCCGTATCGCCTTGCGGCGTGCCGCCGATATTTGTCTCGACCCCGACGAATGGGCTGTCGCGGCGCTATCGAAAGAGGGGTCTTGGTGGGAGGACTGGGCCAATTGGCTCGCCGGCCATTCCGCGCCGGAACGCGTGCCGCCGCCTGCCATGGGAGCCGCCGGGAAAGGCTTTGTACCGATCGCGGACGCGCCAGGCACCTACGTCTTCCAGCGGTGAACGGCGGCTGATGCCATTCGAAGCCACGCGGTATTCCCCGTTATGAGGAATACTTCTTCGCGATGAGAGGCGGGGCGCCTATCGCATCAGCAGGGCGCCGGCCCGGGCCGCGATCAGGCGCTATGCGAAGGACCGGCTTCCGCTGCTCCAGGCAAGAACGATCTTTCTGATGGTGTGACTGTAATCCTCTGATATTGATTCAGATCATCGCCGAAAGCGTGCCCCTTTGGGAAGCTGTTCAAACTAACGGGTGTGCGCGAGCGAACGCCGCCGCAGAAAGTTTGAAAATGAGCCGTCTGCATCGGGAGAACCACCTTGTCGAGCGCATCGGCTGGCTGCGGGCGGCGGTGCTCGGCGCCAACGATGGAATCATCTCGACTGCCAGCCTGGTGCTGGGTGTGGCGTCGGCGGCTGCTTCCCAGAATGATATCCTGTTGACCGGCGTTGCCGGGCTGGTCGCCGGCGCGATGTCGATGGCGGCCGGCGAATATGTTTCGGTCAGTTCGCAGTCCGATACCGAGCATGCCGACCTCGCGCGCGAGAAGCGGGAGTTGGCGGACGATCCCCTGTTTGAGCGCGAAGAACTGGCTCAGCTCTATGTCGCGCGCGGCGTCAAGGCCGATCTCGCCCGCGAGGTAGCGAAGCAATTGATGGCGAAGGACGCCGTCGCCGCGCATGCGCGGGACGAACTCGGCATTTCCGAAATTACGACCGCGCGTCCGGTACAGGCGGCGCTGGCATCGGCCGCGACCTTCTCCGTAGGGGCCGCGGCGCCGCTCGCGCTTGTCCTGGTTTCGCCATCCAGCGTCTTGATTCCGGTCGTGTCGGTCGGATCGTTGCTGTTCCTTGCCCTGCTCGGCGCGATCGGTGCGAAGGCCGGAGGCGCTGGCCTGGTGAAGCCGACCCTGCGCGTGACGTTCTGGGGGGCCTTCGCGATGGCACTGACGGCCGGAATCGGTGCCGTCTTCGGCAAGGTGGTCTGAACGCCGGGCGCGCCCGCCACCGCAACCTGTTCGTTGCACGCGGCAAGCGGCAGCGCCAATGCCCCGATGCACATCGCTGCCATCAGCTTTTCGCACATGGCGGCTCACCGCCTATCGCAGCTATAGTGCCGCAAGGCGGCCGCCGTTCGCGGCGGCCAAAGCATGGCGTAAGGGTTCAACAAGGGTTCGGGGATGGCGATGACCGAGGCGACCGACGGTGCGCGCGAGGCGCAATGGCTGAAATGGCGCAGCGTCGCCGATCTCTATCATGCTTTTTTCACCGGCCTCATTCTGACCGTGGTGACGCGGCGCGGCACGGCGGATGCCGCGGAATTCGTGTTCCGGGTGTTTCGCCGCCAGCAGCAGGAGCGCTTCCTGCCCGGCCTGGAAAAACTCGGCCTCAGCCATCTGCCGCCGGCGGTGGCGGCGGCGCAGTATCACTATCTCTCCAACTGGATCGGCGGCGTCCATGTCGAATATATGTATGAGACCGATCGCAAGGCCTGGATCCGCTATCCGCCGCCGCGCTGGATCTGGCGCGGCACCGCGATCTGCGGCGTGCCCGGCGAAGTGTCGCGGGCGATGCTGCGCGGCTGGCATGCCAATAACGGCGTTGCGCTCGGCAATCTGAAGCTCGGCTTCGTCTGCACCAAGCAGAGCGTCGACGGTCAGGACGGGCTGGAAGGCTATTACTGCGAATACGACCACCCGCTCGAGATCGATGCGCGGCTCAAGTTCGCGCGGCATCTCGAAGCGCCCTTGTTCGATTTCGCCGGCGCACCGGCGTTGCCGGTTGCGAGCTGGCCGAAGCCGCGGCTGGAAAAAGCCTATCGCAACTACGCCATGGAATATGTGCGGACCGCAGCACCGGTCATGGTGCAAGTATTCGGGCCCGAAGACGCCGGCTACCTGCTGCATCTGACCGGCAGACTGATCGGCATGCAGTATTTCGACGAGATCGCGCGCAGCTTCGGCGCGGACCGGGGATCCGCCAGGGAGTTCGCGGTTTTCCTGCACACGTTGCTGGAAGCGCAGGACGATACCGCCGGCATTGACGATTCCGGTGGCGTCTTCGAAATCCGGCAGCAGAGCTGGAAGCTGATGGCCGATGTCGGCGATTATCACCCGGCCTGCGCAAAAGTCCTCGAAGGATTGTTCGAGGGGCTTGCGGCCGGCTGCGGGCGTCACATTCCCGTGTATTTGAAACCGGCGACAGGCGGCCAGCCGCCCTTCGTCTGGTCGATCGGCTGATTTGTACGATTACTCGCATCTTGCACAGCTGCGCCCCTCTCCCGCTTGCGGGAGAGGGTTGGGGGTGGGCGCCTCAACGGGCACCAACGCCAGTGGAGAGAGCTTCCCCCACCCGCCGCGCTCCGGCGCGCAATTGCGCTGCCGAGCGCGGCGACCTCCCCCGCAAGCGGGAGAGGTAAGAAAGCCCCCCGGCGCAGGCGGCCCATGCGCCTGACGCACATGGAATCGCGCGGGATCGTGCTAGGAAACGGCCAGCACGGAACCAGATCGGGCTGGAGCGCGGCAGAGGCGCGGGAGAAGAAATGTCCGATATCGGTGTCGCCGAAATCCCCGTAGACGACGACGAACGCCCGCTTCCGCCGCCCGAAGCGCCGGTGAAGAATGCGCTGGTCGAGGGTCCGATCCTGCGCACGCTGTTGTGGCTGGCATGGCCGAACGTGATCGCGCTCTCAGCCGGCACCTGCGTGGTGATCGCGGAAACCTCCTATATCGGCCGGCTCGGCGTCGAATCGCTGGCGGCGATGGCGCTGGTGTTCCCGTTCGTGATCCTGACCATGACCATGTCGGGCGGCGCGATGGGCGGCGGCGTGGCGTCGGCAATCGCGCGAGCGCTCGGCGCCGGCGACATCGACCGCGCATCGACGCTGGCGGCGCATGCGCTGTTGATCGGCCTCTGCCTCGGACTGGCGTTCATGCTGGGCATGCTGATCTTCGGGCCGAGGCTATTGGAAATGCTCGGCGGCCGCGGCAATGTGCTGGCTTACGCCATCGGCTATGTGCAGATCTTTTTCGGCGGCGCGGTGGTGCCCTGGCTGATGAACACGTTCGCGGGAATCCTGCGCGGCACCGGCAACATGAAGCTGCCGTCGCTGCTGATGCTGTCTTCGGCCACCTGCCAGATCATTCTCGGCGGCATTCTCGGCCTCGGCCTCGGACCGATCCCGTCATTCGGCATGCGCGGCGTTGCCGCCGGGTCGCTGGTCGCATACGTGATCAGCGTATCTGTGATGGCATGGTACATCTTTTCCGGACGCGCGCGCGTGGTTCCCAAGATCAGGGGCCTTCGCATCCGGTGGTCGATGTTTTTCGATATCCTGAAGGTCGGCGCCGTCTCCTGTTTCTCGCCGCTGCAGTCGGTGCTCACCGTCACCATCTTCACCCACATGCTGGCGCAGTTCGGCACCGAGATCCTCGCCGGCTACGGCGTCGGCGCCCGACTCGAATTCATGCTGACTTCGATCGCGTTCTCGGTCGGCATCGCCTCGGTGCCGATGGTCGGGATGGCGATCGGTGCGCGGCGGGTGGCGCGGGCGCGGCGGATCGCCTGGACCGCGGGTTGCGTCGCGTTCCTGTCGGTCGGCATGGTCGCCACCGTGATCGCGATCTATCCCGATCTCTGGGTCAGCATCTTCACCAGGGACGAGAGCGTGCGCGCCGCCAGCCGTCAATATCTGTCGACCGCAGCGCCGATGTACGCCTTCCTCGGGCTGTCGATCTCGATGTATTTCTCCTCGCAGGGCGCGGCGAAAGTGCTGGGACCGGTGCTGGCGCAAACCGCGCGGCTGGTGTTCGTCGCCGCCGGCGGCTGGTGGTTGTCGACGTATGCTCCGACCGCCGCGAACTTCTTCGCGCTGGCGGCGGCTTCCATGGTGGTGCTCGGCGTGCTGTCCGCCGCGAGCGTCATCTTCACGCGATGGGGACCGAAGGGCGCTCCGGTTACGGAAGTCCGCCCTGCCTTGTCCTGAACGTCATTGCGAGCCAACGGGTCGCGCGAACGCGCGCCCGATGACAGGCTTCGCGAAGCAATCCAGAGTCGGGAAACAGCTGTTGGATTGCTTCGTCGCTTGCGCTCCCTAGCGCAAACGCTTCGCGTTTGTCGCAGGCAATGACGAAAAGAGGATCAATGTCGCCGCCGGTGTCGGCGGTGGCCGCCGCCGACATTGGCCATCCGCATCAACTGCGGAATCATGCCCATCATGTCGCCGCCGCCGGCGCCACCGAGCATGCCCATGATGTCGCCGCCACCCATGAAGTCGCTACCGCCCATGCCGATCCCGTAACTGGCGGGCGCATAGGCTGCGCCGCCGCCGAAACCGACCGGGATTCCGCCGCCGATGCCGCCGAACCCGCCGCCGCCCATCGTGCCACCCATGCCGCCGCCTTCCATCATCTGGCTCATCATCGGGCCCATGGTCTGCATCATCATGCCGAAGCGGCGCTTGCCCATCTTCGCCTTCATCATTTCCAGCATCGGCGCCATCTGGGTCATCATGTCGCCGCCGCCACCGCCTCCGGCGCCAAAGCCCGCGAACTGGGCCTTCGCCGGCACCGTCGTCAGCGTAAACAACAGCAGCAGCGTGGCTGCCTGGCACACCACTTTGTCAGCTCCAGTCATGATTCCGCTCCCTGTGCGCAAGCCCCGCGAGGGCGCGGCGCAAACCGGACGCACGCGGCGATGCTAGGAGCGGGCGGGGGGCGTTTCTGTGAGAAGGATCACGTTTGCTGAAGGCCGTTATGCGGCGTCACGGTTCAATGCCTTCTGCATGGCCAGCGCCGCCTGGTCCATCTGGGCGTTGATGTAAGGCGCAATTTCGTTGGGCAAGACGTCGACAGTCCAGATCAGCCGGCTGCCCGCCTCGCCATCGGCGACGACCTGCACCGAGGCGCTGTGCTGTTTCAGCCGCTCGCTGATGACCGCGTAGACCAGCCGACGCCGCGCCTCATCGCAATCGACCAGCAGCTCGCGCGCCACCGTGCCGTTGGCAAACGTCACGATCCGCGCGTCGCCGTCGAGACGCGCGTCGAGCACGAAGCCCGGCGCCAGCCGCGTATGCACCGCGCCGAAATCGCGCACCGCGGACCAGACGTCGTCAGGATGGGCGTCGAGGGGGATGTCTTTGTGGATGGAAGCCATGGGTGGTCTTTCTTTTTTGAATGGAGGTGCCTATGCCGTCATTGCGAGCGGAGCGAAGCAATCCATGGAGCCGCAAGGGAAGAATGGATTGCTTCGTCGCTTCGCTCCGCTCGTAATGACGGCGAAAAAAGTCGGTAGGGTGGGCAAAGGCGCATCAGCGCCGTGCCCACCATCTATCCGGTCGCTGATGCTATTGGTGGGCACGCTTCGCTTTGCCCACCCTACGATTCCTCGCAATTCACGTGCAAACCGCCTCGACATTGTTGCCGTCGGGATCGATCAGGAACGCGGCAAAGTAGCTCGGGCCGTAGTCGGCGCGCGGGCCGGCGCCGCCGTTGTCGCGGCCGCCGGCCTTGATGCCCTCGCTGTGGAATTTCTCGATGGCGGCGTGGTCGGGGGCGCGGAAGGCGACATGGGCGCCGCCATTGGCCGGTCCCTTGTGCAGATGCAGCCACAGCGCCGGCTGGCCCTTGGGCCCGAAGCCCGCGTAGGAATCGTCGCGCGAGCACAGCACATAGCCGAGCGGCGCCAGTGCGGCGGTGTAGAAATTCACGCTGCTGTCGAGGCCCTTAACCCTCAATCCGATATGGTCGTACATGGCGATCTCCGATTTTCGGCGCGTTCCAGCAACGCGCGGTTCGGAGACGACCCTAGTCAGTGCAGGGCGAGGCGTTCTTGGAAAATCTTGCGCATCCCGCGCGAGGCCTCGCGGAACCGGCGCGGCGAGACGCCGGCGGCGCGGTGGAAGGTGCGGACGAAGTTGGAGAGATCGCCAAAACCGACGTCATAGGCGACGTCGGTGACGGAGAGACCGTCGTCGGCCAGAAGGCGCGCGGCATGGCGCAGCCGCGAGCGCACCAGATATTGGTGCGGGGTGACGCCGAGCACGCCCGAGAACAGCCGCAGGAAGTGGAACGGGCTGATATCGGCTTGCGCTGCGGCCTGTTCGAGATCGATCTCCCGGTGCGAATGCGCGTCGATCCACAATGCGGTTTCCACTGCGCGGCGGCGATCCTTCGCCCCCGCCGCCATCGGCTTTTGCGCCCGCCCGGAAACCGTTTCGACGAACCGGCTGGCGAACAGCTGGCCGACCTCGTCGAGCCCGATATCGCTGCGGCCATCGGCTGCGGCCTGCGCCAGTTCGCCCAGCACCATCAATTCAGGCAGCGGCGGCGCGACGCCGACCTGCCAGATCTGGGCGCGGTCGCCGATCGCTTCCACCAGTTCGGGCGAGAGGAAGAACGACAGGCACTCGTCGCCGCAGACATGGTCGTGGGTGCACATGTATTCGCCGCCGGGATGGCCGACCAGCACCGACCCCGCCACCAGTTCAAAGGTCTGGCCGCGGCTGCGGCAGCCAAAACTGCCCTTGCGGACATAGGACACCGAGTGGCAGCGATGCTGCTCCAGATACGGCTTGTCGCCCGGCGCGGCGGTGCAGCGGAAGTCGAATACGGAGATGGAGTCGCACTGGAAAAGCGGTGTTGCCGTCATGCGGCGATTTTAGCCCTGCAGGCGCGGCGGGGCAACGGGGAGCAGCACGTCGAACAGCGTCTTGCTAATGATGCCGCCGCGCGCGCCCTCGATCGAAAGCAGGGTGCGCTTTGAGATACTGCCGCCATTCGCTGACATCTTGTCCGCATAGCTGCCGGCTTCGAGGACGCGGTGGCAGGGCACGATGATCACGAAGGGGTTACGGGCCAGCGCCTGTGCCACCGAATGCACGGCGCCGGTCGCGCCGAGCCGTGCGGCGATTTCGGCATAGGTGCGGGTTTCTCCGCGCGGGATCGCCTGCGTCAGCTGGTAGACCCGCCGGTTGAAGGCGTGGACGCCGGTCGTATCGAGGGTGACGTCGGAAAAATCGGCAAGGCCGCCGCGCAGCAGCGTCACGATGCCCTCGATCGCGATTTCGACGTTCGGCGGCGGGCGCTGTTCGCGGGCGTCGGGGTAGATATGATACAGCCGCCGCCGGGTTTCGATCTCGCGCGCCTCGGGCAGCTGCACGCCAACGATGCCGGCAAGGCCCCATGCAATGCCGCAACGGCCGATCATCGTATCGAAAATGGTGTACCCACGCCCCGCCATACGCAACCCACCCCGGCGGGGATCATAGCACCGTCACAAAAGGCTGCACCTGGAAAATTCGGGTCCGGTTAAGGTTGCCGAGGGGGCGTATCGAACCCGCTTGGCGGACCGCGCGGTCTCGGCTAATGAGAGGGGCAAGCGACCGCGGGCGTAGTTCAATGGTAGAACGGCAGCTTCCCAAGCTGCATACGAGGGTTCGATTCCCTTCGCCCGCTCCATCCTGCTTCGCGCCAGGGCGCTTCGCAGGACTTTAATTTTTCGGCAGCGCGAAGCAGGATGCCCTTCGAAGCTTTAGCGGAGAAGGGCGACCTGGCAAAAAATTCAGACCCCTTGTCGGATTCCCGTCCCCCCGTTCGTCCTCCGGGCGAGCCACGCAAGAGGGGCCGAGCTGATCTTCGTTTATGTGCCCATTGCTGATCTCGAAGGCGCCGCGGCCTTGGAGATAAGGCACGATGGGCACCAGCTCAACTGAACCCAGCCAACAAGGACTCCGTCATGACTTCCATCACCCCGTTTCTCTGGTTTGACAACAACGTCCCCGAGGCTGTCGCCTTCTACAAATCGGTGTTTCCCAATGCGAAGGTCGAAACTGTCAATGACTTCATGGCGAGCTTCGTCATCGCCGATCTCGACAAGGCCTATGCCGGCTGATGCCCGAAGGGCGTTGGTTCCCTTCGCCTGCAGCCTAGTATTTCCTCCCATTCACGCCTATATCTGGGGTGTCGAAAGACGATGGCGCTGAAACTCAGAGCGGACTGCGGGCAGACCCGGGGGCAGTACCCGGCGCCTCCACCTTAGCAGCTTGAGCTTAAAGGTCTCATTTCGGTGAGATCGATTCCGTCGCAAGGCGGAATTCCTAAGCTGTTAAGGCGGGGGCGAAACAGGATCGATGGTCGCGAAGAAGCTCTGAATTGTTCCCGGCATGATACCGCCGTTATCGGGTCAAAAACCTAAATGCAAACGATAACGTTGCATTGAACGAAGTGCGCCTCGCGGCGTAACCTGTTCGGGGTAGGTACCACCTGGCAACAGAACGGCCATCGCCGCGTCAGCCCTCGGGCTGGCGCGGCTTTATTTTGTGGAGGCTTTCGCATCTGCGCGTTGCCTTCAACTTGGGCCGTCGCCGTGCTAGACAATGGCTTGCCGCAACAGGGAGGTGAACGTTGACCGAGGCGATCGCTTCCACCGACCAGTCCCGCAGCGGCTTGCTGAAGATCGCGGCTTTCGGCGCGCTGTCGGGCATTCTCACCCCGCTGCTGCCGCCTTTGATCGACAAGCTCAACGGCGCGCCCGGCGATGTCAGGATCGCGCTGGTCGCGGTCCCGTTCGCGGTGCTGGTCGGCATTCTGGTGCGGCGCTGCTCGGCAAATCCGTGGTGGGCGGCGCTGGCGGCCGCCATCATCACCATGGTCGCCTTCGTCTGCGCGGTGAACGCCGCGATCTTCATCGACGGGCAGGCCAATGGCCTGGCGAAGGCGTCGAGAAATATCCTGGCTGGCCTGACCGGCGGCTTCGTCGGCGCCGGCGTGATGGCGCTCGGGATAGCTCTGCTGCCATCCGGCCCGCGCGCCCCCGCGGCGTGGCTGCCGATGCTGATATCAGGCACCGTCACCGGCGCGCTGCTGGCGCTCGACAACGCGCTCGACCTCGACCTGACCTCGGTGCTGTTTCCGGTCTGGCAGGCATGCGTCGCGGTCGGGCTGACGACGGCCCTGCAACGGGCGAAATTGTCCTGACCGATTTTCCGCCGTTCCACCTCCCGTTCAGGCCAGCAAGGTTTCGATGTCGCAGCCGCTATTGTTCCAGCCGATCACGTTCCGCGGCGTCACCGCCAGGAATCGCATCCTGATCTCGCCGATGTGCCAGTACTCGGCGGCCGACGGGCTCGCCAGCGACTGGCATCTGGTGCATCTCGGCAAGTTCGCGCAAGGCGGCGCCGGCATCGTCATGACCGAGGCCGCCGCGGTCACGGCGGAGGGCCGCATCACCCATGGCGATGTCGGGCTGTGGCACGACGGCCAGATCGCGCCGCTGGAACGGATCGCCACCTTCCTGCGCGACAATGGCGCGGTGCCGGCGATTCAGCTGGCGCATGCCGGGCGCAAGGCCAGCATGCAGCGGCCGTGGTACGGCAACGCGGCGCTCAACGCCGATGACCACGCGCGCGGCGACCTGCCGTGGCGGGTGGTGGCGCCGAGCGCGATTGCGATGGACGAGGGCTGGCTGACGCCGGATGCGCTCGATCTCGACGAGCTTGCCAGCCTGCGCGAGCATTGGCGGCTCGCCACCTTGCGCGCGGTCGAGGCCGGGTTCGACCTGCTCGAAGTGCACTGTGCCCACGGCTATCTGCTGCACGAATTCCTGTCGCCGCTGTCGAACCGCCGGCCCGACGGCTACGGCGGCGATCGGCAGGGGCGGATGCGCTATCCGCTCGAGATCATCGAGACCGTGCGCGCGGCATGGCCGGCCGACAAGCCGCTGTCGGTGCGGATCTCGTCGGTCGACGGCGTCGAAGGCGGGCTCGAACTCGCCGACCAGATCGCGTTTGCGATCGAGGCCAGGGCGCGCGGCGCCGACCTGATCGACTGCTCCTCCGGCGGGTTGCTGGGTTCGGCGACCGCGGCGCGGATTCCGCGCGGCTACGGGTTTCAGGTGCCCTATGCCGATGAAATCCGGAAATCCGCCGGCATCGCCACCATTGCGGTCGGCCTGATCCTGCATCCGGAGCAGGCCGAGCAAATCCTGGCGAACGGGCAGGCGGACCTGATCGCCGTCGGCCGCGAAGCGCTGTTCGATCCGAACTGGCCGCTGCACGCGCAGCTCGCGCTGACCGAGCCCGGCGGTGAAGTGTTTGAATCCTGGCCGCGGCAATATGGCTGGTGGCTGGAGCGCCGCGAGCCCGGCCTGCGCAGGCTCGGTGGCCCGCCCCTGCCGTTCCGCAAAGGCTGAGCGCGCTGGACGCGGCTGAACCCTCTCCAGTGTGGTGGCCTCATCCTTCGAGACGCTTGCTTCGCAAGCTCCTCAGGACGAGGGACTCTCTATCCTCTCATGGTGAGACACGCGCGCGTTCCCAGGGACGAGCGATGCTCCATCCCTCATGGTGAGGAGCGCGGCAACGCCGCGCGTCTCGAACCATGAAGCCCGCAGATGTGAAAACGTCCGAGGCCGGGAAAAAGCCCGGCCGCGGCTCCATCATCTGGATGGCGTTACCGCGCCGCGATCACCATGATCTCGACGTTGTATTGCGGCGCCGCCAGCTTGACCTCGACGGTGGCGCGCGCCGGGGTATTTCCCGCCGAGACCCAGCCATCCCACACCGCGTTCATTTCCGGGAAGGTCTTCATGTCGGTCAGATAGATCGTCGCGGTCAGCAGCTTCGACTTGTCGCTTCCCGCTTTCGCGAGATGGCCATCGATGATCGACAGAATGTCCTGCGTCTGCCTGGTCACGCTTTCGCCGGCCGCCTTGTTGGCGACGACGCCGGCGAGATAGACGGTGTTGCCGTGGACCACGGTCTGGCTCATGCGCGGGCCGGTATCGAAACGCTGGATGGTCATATTGTTCTCCTGAAATGTGGGGCCGGTTACTTAGCGCGCGGGCGCGTCATTGGCAAAGCTCGTCAAGCCCGGCCATGACGAGTTACTGAAAAGGCTGGACGCATTTTCTTGTCAGAATTTCTACCCCGCCGCCTTTGCCGCCGCCCGTCCGGCGTTTCTCCCCGAAAACAAACAGCCGCCGAGAAACGTGCCTTCCAGCGAGCGATAGCCGTGCATGCCGCCGCCGCCGAAGCCGGCGGCTTCGCCGACAGCGTAAAGGCCGTTGATGATCTTGCCGTCCTGGCCGAACACGCGGGAGTCGAGATCGGTCTCGAAGCCGCCGAGCGTCTTGCGGGTCAGGATGTTGAGCTTGACCGCGATCAGCGGGCCCTGCGCCGGATCGAGGATGCGGTGCGGCTTGGCGGTGCGGATCAGGCGGTCGCCGACATACTTTCGTGCGTTGTGGATGTTCATCACCTGCGTGTCCTTGACGTAAGGATTTGCGATCTCGCGGTCGCGCGCCTCGATCTGGGCCTTGACCTGTTCGAGCTCGAGCAGGTTGTCGCCGCTGAGTTTGTTCATGGCTTCGACGAGGGCTTCGAGATTGTCGCGGACGATGAAGTCGACGCCGTGGGTCTTGAATGCCTCCACCGGCGCCGGCGCGCCCTTGTTGGTGGCGCGGCGCGCGGTCGCGAGCCAGCTCTTGCCCGTCAGATCTGGGTTCTGTTCGGAGCCGGAGAGGGCGAACTCCTTCTTGATGATGCTCTGCGTCAGCACGAACCATGAATAGTCGTAGCCGGTGCCCATGATGTATTGCAGCTGGCCGAGGGTGTCGGAGCCGGGAAACAGCGGCGAAGGCAGCCGTCTTCCTGACGCGTCGAACCACATCGACGATGGTCCAGGCAGGATGCGGATGCCGTGGCGCGGCCAGATCGGCGACCAGTTCTGGATGCCCTCGACATAGTGCCACATCCGGTCGCGGTTGATCAGCCGCGCGCCCGCGGATTCCGTAATGCCGATCATCCGGCCGTCGACATGTTCGGGCACGCCGGAGATCATGAATTTCGGCGGCGCGCCGAGGCGCTTCGGCCAGTTCTGCCGCACCAGGTCGTGATTGCCGCCGATGCCGCCGGAGGCGACGATCACGGCCTGTGCGCGCAAGCTGAAATCGCCGGTGACCTTGCGTGAACTGCTCTTGCCGCGCTCGACATTGTCGGGCGCGAGGACCGCGCCGCTGACGCCGTCGACGGTGCCGCCGGTGACGCTGAGCGCATCGACGCGGTGGCGGAATTTGAAGGTCAGGCGGCCGCTGGCCTGGGCTTCGCGCGCGCGCCGCTCGAACGGTTCGACGATGCCGGGACCGGTGCCCCAGGTGACATGGAACCGCGGCACCGAATTGCCGTGGCTCATCGCGTCATAGCCGCCGCGCTCGGCCCAGCCGACCACGGGGAAGAAGCGATGGCCCATCGCCCGCAGCCAGCCGCGTTTCTCGCCGGCGGCGAACGCCACATAGGCTTCCGCCCATTTCCGCGGCCAGAGATCCTCGTCGCGGTCGAAGCCCGCCGATCCCATCCAGTCCTGCAGCGCGAGTTCGTAGCTGTCCTTGATGCCGAGCCGGCGCTGTTCGGGACTGTCGACCAGGAACAATCCGCCGAACGACCAGAACGCCTGGCCGCCGAGGCTCTGTTCGCCCTCCTGGTCGATCACGATGACGCGCTTGCCGGCGTCGGCGATTTCGGTTGCGGCAACGAGGCCTGCGAGGCCGCCGCCGACCACGATTACATCCGCATCATATGCCATCGCGCCATTCCCCCAGCCTTGCGCGATAGAAGCCCGCGCCCTTTACCGCGGTCAACGGCAAACGAACGTGCGAAGCGGTCGCAGCCAGCAAGGATTTGTTAACTTGTTCCAGTTTGGGACCATTTGCCGCGCCGGGTGCAGCGCGCCTGCAACACTTGATTTGAATTTGTTTGGAGCGGTGCCGGCCATCTGGACAAAATCCCGATCCGGCAACACGCTGGCGAAACGCCTTGCATCACCCAAGGCGCTCGGGTTCGACGGGTTTGGACTGGGGCTGGATATGAAGTTCGTGACCGGATTGCTCGCGGCGGTGCTGTTGCTGGCGGGGGGTGGCGCCAGCCAGGCGGTGGTTCGCATCGCCGACGACCGCGGCGGCCGGATCGGCACTTATGTGGACAAGTATCAGGGCCTTCGTACCTCGGGCGAGCAGGTGATCATCGACGGTCTGTGCGCCTCGGCCTGCACCATCGTGCTGGGCGCGGTTCCTCACGACAAGATCTGCGTTACCTCGCACGCCAATCTGGGCTTCCACGCGGCATGGGATTTCGGCGCCAATGGCCGCGCCGTGACCAATCCCGAAGCCACGCAGATGCTGTATTCGATGTATCCGACCCCGGTGCGGCGCTGGATCGCGCAGCGCGGCGGGTTGAAATCGCAGATGATTTTCCTGCGCGGCAAGCAGTTGCAGGCGATGTACAAGCCCTGCTACCTCGACGCCCAGGCCTCCTCGCCGCGGCCGGGGCCGGCGCGCAAGGATCGCGCCGCCGGTCAGCGTGAAGTGATCACGCCCACCCCCGCCGCGCTTGCCCGGCAGCCGGACTAGCCCTATCTGAACGGAACAGGCTGACGACCGGCGGTGACGCCGGCCGTCGATGCCTTTGTTTCAGCGCACGTATTCCGCAAAACTGGCCTTCCGGTTTTGCGACTGGAATACGCGCCCCTTAGAGTTCGCCCATGGCTCAGCCGGTTTCCACGCAGCAACTGCCCTCGATCTTGCCGCCCGGCCGCAGGGTCGCGACAGCGATCGCCGTGGGCGCCGCGGCGCTCGGCGCCGTGGCCGTGCTCGGCGCGCTGGCGCTGTGGGTCCATTACGGCACCGCGGTGTTTTTCGAGATGATCGCCTCGGGCATCTCGGCCTGCTTCTGATCCCCGGACATAAGGAACTTTCATGACGGATCGGACCCCCCGCATGCTGGCCAGCCGGCCGCTGGTCATTATCGCCGCATTCGCCGGAAGCCTGGTGGTTGGCCTCCTGCTGATGCTGTGGGCGGTTGGCGGCTTGCGCAATGTGGCGACGCCTGCCGCCATCGGCGGGCCGTTTCAACTGGCCGACCAGGCCGGTCAGATCGTGACCGAAAAGAACCTCAAGGGCCGCCCGACGCTGATCTTCTTCGGCTTCACCCATTGCCCCGACGTGTGCCCGACCGCGCTGTTCGAGATTTCCGAGGTGTTGAAGGCGATGGGCAAGGATGCCGACCGCGTCAACGCCTTCTTCGTCTCGGTCGATCCCGAGCGCGACACCCCCGCGGCCATGAAGGATTATCTGTCGAGCTTCGATCCGCATCTCAAAGGGCTGACCGGCGATCCCGAGGCGGTGGCCAAGGTGATTTCCGCCTATCGGGTCTATGCCCGCAAGGTCCCGACCAAGGATGGCGGCGACTACACCATGGATCACACCGCCCTGATCTACCTGATGGACCGCGACGGCAAGTTCGTCTCGCCGTTCAATATCAAGCGGACGCCCGAGGAGGCCGCGGCCGACCTCAAGCGTTACCTCTGAGCCACACGCCGCGACGACAAACGGCGTTCGCGTCGCCAGCCGGATGGTCTATAAGGCCGTCCAATCCGGAAAAACCGCCGTCAATGCAGCCGCAGATCATCCCGCTTTCAGCGCTTCGAACCGCCCGTGCCGTCCTGGCGGCGGCCGGCATTGCGCTGGCTGTGGCGCTGTCCGGCGGCACGGCGCTGGCGCAAATCCCGGCCAAGCCCGCGGTGGAGGCGGCCCCGCAGGCGGTGCCCGGCTTCTGGGACCCGCGCCGGCGTCCGGACCGGCCGGACCTGTCCCGCCTCACGGTGATCCGGTTCCTGACCGAAACCGATTATCCGCCGTTCAACTTCACCGGTCCCGACGGCAATCCGGCCGGCTTCAATGTCGACCTGGCCAGATTGCTTTGCGAAGAGATCAAGGTCACCTGCACCATCCAGATGCGGCGCTTCGAAACGCTATTGGATGCGATCGCGAGCAACCGCGGCGACGCCATCATCGCCTCGCTGGCGGTGACGCCGCAACTGCGCGCCCGGGTCGATTTCACCGATCCCTATTACCGCGCGCCGGCGCGGTTCGTGTCGCGGCGCGACGCCGTGATGCCGGAGGTGCGCCCCGAATATCTCGAAGGCAAGAAGATCGGGGCCGTCGCCGGCACTTCGCATGAGGCCTATCTCAAGGCCATGTTCACCGACGCCGAACTGCATCCCTACCCCAACGACGACGCGCTGCGGCTGGCGCTGCGACGGGGCGAGGTCGATTTCATTTTCGGCGACGCGATCTCGCTGGCGTTCTGGATCAACGGCACCGACTCGGCCGAATGCTGCGCGTTCTCGGGCGGACCGTTCGTCGAGAGCCGCTACTTCGGCGAGGGCATCGGCATCGGCGTGCGCAAGGGCAACGACCTGTTGCGGCAGGCGCTGAACTGGGCGCTGTTCCGGCTCTGGGAAAAAGGCCGCTACACCGATCTGTGGCTGCGCTATTTTTCGGTCAGCCCGTTCTAGCCCCGTCATTGCGAGGAGCGTAGCGACGAAGCAATCCATTCTTCCTTTGTGACCATGGATTGCTTCGCTTCGCTCGCAATGACGGGTGCATCCTAAAATTTGCATTTGCCTGCGGAAGCGCTAGTTTCCGCGGTCCTGGAGACCCCTTTAGATGTCCACGATCGATCTTGCCGTCAGCCCGGGCGATTTGCGCGCGCTCGCCGAACAATCCAACGCCTGGCCGTTTGAGCAGGCAAAAACGATTGTCGCGCGGCTGAAAAAGCAACCGAAGGACGAAGTGCTGTTCGAGACCGGCTATGGTCCGTCGGGCCTGCCGCATATCGGCACCTTCGGCGAGGTCGCGCGCACCACCATGGTGCGCCACGCCTTTCGCGTGCTGACCGAGGACAAGATCAAGACCCGGCTGCTGGCGTTTTCCGACGACATGGACGGCCTGCGCAAGGTGCCGGACAACGTGCCGAACAGGGAACTGCTGGAAAAGAATATCGGCAAGCCGCTGACGCGGGTGCCGGATCCGTTCGGCACCCATCCGAGTTTCGGCGCGCACAACAATGCGCGGCTGCGCGCGTTTCTCGACACCTTCGGCTTCGACTACGAGTTTGCCAGCTCGACCGATTACTACACGAGCGGAAAATTCGATGCGGCGCTGCTGCGCATGCTGGAGCGGTTCGACGCAGTGATGAAGGTAATGCTGCCGTCGTTGCGCGAAGAACGCGCCGCGAGCTATTCCCCGTTCCTCCCCATTTGCCCGCGGACCGGCGCGGTGCTGTATGTGCCGATCGTCGAACATGACGTGAAGGCCGGGACGGTCTCCTACGACGACCCCGAAACAAAAGAGCGCGTCACGCTCCCGGTCACCGGCGGCCATTGCAAGCTGCAATGGAAGCCGGACTGGGCGATGCGCTGGTTCGCGCTCGGCGTCGACTATGAAATGGCCGGCAAGGACCTGATCGATTCGGTCAAGCTGTCGGGCAAGATCTGCTCAGCGCTCGGCGGCCTGCCGCCGGAAGGCTTCAATTACGAGCTGTTCCTCGACGACAAGGGCCAGAAGATTTCGAAGTCGAAGGGCAACGGGCTCACCATCGACGAATGGCTGCGCTATGCCTCGCCGGAATCGCTGTCGCTGTTCATGTATCGCGAGCCGAAGGCGGCGAAGCGGCTGTATTTCGACGTGATCCCGCGCAACGTCGACGACTACCAGCAGTTCCTCGAAGGCTTTCCGCGCCAGGATGGCAAGCAGCAGCTCGCCAACCCGGTCTGGCACATCCATGCCGGCCATCCGCCCAAGGCCGACATGCCGGTCACGTTCCAGCTGCTGCTGACGCTGGTGTCGTCGTCGAATGCGGAGAATGCCGAGACCCTGTGGGGCTTCATCGGCCGCTATCGCCCCGGCGTCACGCCGCAGAGCCATCCGAAGCTGGACGCGCTGGTCGGCTACGCCATCAACTATTATCGCGACTTCGTGGCGCCGACCAAGAAGTTCCGCGAGCCCACCGACAGCGAACGCGCGGCGCTGCAGGATCTGCGCGACGCGCTGTCGAACATGCCGGCGGCATCGACCGCCGAGGATATCCAGAACGTGGTCTACGAGATCGGCCGCCGCGAGCCGTTCCTCGACGCGATAAAAAAGGGCAAGGATGGCCGGCCCGGCGTCTCGCTCGACTGGTTCAACATGCTTTACCAAGTGCTGCTCGGTCAGGAAAAAGGCCCGCGCTTCGGCTCCTTCGTCGCGGTCTATGGGCTCACGAATGCGGTGGCGATGATCGACGGCGCGCTGGCAAGATCGGCTTGATTTGTCGTTCCTGCGAACGCAGGAACCCATAACCACCGGCCCTGGTGTTGCGAAGAACGTCTGCCACATCGCGAAAACCAGAGACCTCGCGGTATGGATCCCTGCGTTCGCAGGGACGACGCTGAAGAGGGACCGCGCTTCCGGACTTCCCTTCGCAGCGCATCATTGCGAACTGCGCCAAATCGAGATGGCAGCTCCGCGGCGATTTCAGCCGGGCGCCCGTTCAAATCGCGCTATACTTCCAAAAAACAAACCAAGCCTCCGCCGAGGGGCAGGCCAGCACAGGGAGCATGCTCATGCAGTTCAGGGTTTCGCCGAAGTCGCTTCAGGACAGTGTTGATGCCGAGCAATGGCGGGCGCGGGTCGACCTCGCGGCGGCGCACCGGCTGGCCTACATGCATGGTTTCAGCGAAGGCATCTTCAACCATCTGACCTTCGTGGTGCCGGGCCGCAGCGACCGCTACTACCAGATCCCGTTCGGGATGCACTGGTCGGAGGTCACCGCCTCGTCCTTCATGGAGGTCGGCGTCGACGACGGCGAGGTCAAAAGCGGCGAGGGGGAGGTGGAGCGCTCCTGCTATTGCATCCACGCGCCGATCCACAAGGCGCTGCCGCAGGCGAAAGCGGTGTTCCACACCCACATGCCCTATGCGAGCGCGCTGACGCGTCTGGAAGATCCGCGCATCAAGGAGATCGGCCAGACCGAGGTCGGCCTATCCGGCGCCATTGCCTATGACGACGAATACACCGGCCCGGCGCTCGATCCTGCCGAGGGCGCCCGGCTCGCCAGGGTGATCGGCGACAAGACGGTGCTGTTCATGGCCAATCACGGCATCTCGACGGTCGGTGCAACCGTCGCCGATGCCTATGACAAGCTCTATTATGTCGAGCGCGTCGCGCAGGTTCAGATTTACGCGATGTGGACCGGGCAACCCCTGAAGCGGCTTCCTGCCCATGTGGTCGAGAAGACCCGGCGCGACTTCATGGACGATCATCTCTACAAGGGGCCGACCCCGGCGCAGCGGCACTTCGATGCCTTGAAGCGCATCCTCGACCGCAAGGAGCCGGACTACGCGACGTAGGAATTATCGTCGTCCCGGCGAACGCCGGGACCCATACTCCGCGGCTTCTCGATTCTGGGCGGTGGCGGTCGACACTTCCCGCAACAATCACCATCGGTGGTTATGGGGCCCGGCGTTCGCCGGGACGACGTTGTCAGCTCGACTGCAGCACGTAGCGGCGGTTGTCCTTCTGCACCGGGCGGGCGTTCATCGGATAGAGCCTGGCGAAAGCCGCGACATTGGCTTCCGCTACCTGGATCGGTTGGGTCAGCACCAGCCATTCGACGGTCTCCGAACAGGGCGGCGTCGTCAGCGAACCGGGATAGCGGTAGTAGCCGAGCTTGGCCGGAAGCAGTGCATTGGGATCGATGCCGGGGTCGGCCTTGACGGCCGGCCCTTCCTTCATGGGCATGGTCGAGATGATCTTGCTGAAGGCGGCGTTCGGCTTGCCGGTCGCCATCAACACGCCGACCACGGCAAGCGCGCCGGTTTCGGCACGGTGCACGAAATGGGCCTCCATCGGAAAATTCCTGCCTCCGATCAGATGCTCGCTCGGCCGGTGAAAATGCACCTGCTGCAATTCATATTTGACGTCGCCGAGCGTCAGCGTGCTGCCTTTGGCGAAATTGAGCTGGATGGTGTGGCCGTTGTTGACGATGGTGTCGGCGGCGGCGGTTTTGGCCCAGTTGAACTTGAGCGCCGGCAATTGCGACTTGACCGTCGTGCCGATATCGATCGGCGATTGCTGCGAGCCGATGCCGCAGACCTTGCTGGCGGCGTCGAGGTCGCCCCATTTCGCCGGGCCGCCGGCGCCTTCATAACTCCAGTGGTGGCCTTCCGCGGCAATTCCCTGTTGCGTGCAGAGCGGGCAAAGCGCGAGGCCCGCCAACGCCCTCAGCGCATGGCGACGATTCATCGTCAGTCTCCTTTTTTATGCAAATTGAAACGCCGGCCGGCTCAACTCGGGCGCGAAACTATTGAACGGGATGTGCCGCTGCAAGTTCATCGGGCGGGCAGTCTTACCGGCTGGTTACTGGCTCGCCCACACGATGCGCGCGATCCACGCTACGTCGCCCGCCGCCAGCGTGCGGTCGGCATGGGCCGGATTCAGCGATGCCAGCTCCAGCGTCTTGGCGGTCCGCCGCTTCAATTCCTTGACCATCACCTCGCCGCCGGTGGTTTTCACCACCACGCGGTCGCCGCGGCGGATCGGCGTGCCCGGCGACACCACGATGATGTCGCCGTCGCGATAGGCCGGTCTCATCGAATCGCCGGAGATCTCCAGCGCGTAGGCGTGCTCGTCGTTGACGGCGGGCAGGCCCACTTCGTCCCAGCCCTTGCCGGCAGGGTGTCCGCCATCGTCGAAATAGCCGCCGGCTCCCGCCTGCGCGAAGCCGAGCAGCGGCACCGACTGCACGGCCCGCGGGCTGTCGCCGATCAGCTGCACGAAGGTGTCGATGGAGGTGTTGGTGGCGGCGAGCGCCTTGGCGACCGATTCGGTGGAAGGCCAGCGTTCGCGGCCCTCGGGGGTGATGCGCTTGGACTTGTTGAAGGTGGTCGGGTCGAGGCCGGCGCGCTTGGCGAGCGCCGAGGCCGTAATTCCGGCGCGTTCGGCCAGCCGGTCCATCGCGGTCCAGACCTGCTCGTGGGTCAGCATTCGCGGCGCTTTGGAATGTTTGGCCATGGCTCGATGGCGCCCAAATCTAGGAATTATTACCTCAATAAACCGGTTTTCGCCCCAACGCGCAAGGGAGCAAAAGCGACCCTTGAAGTGTGGAAGTTGCGCCGATACGGTCGGCGCGCGAGGTCCGGAAGTTCCGGAAGAATCCCAAGAGACTCAAACAACAAGCAGGACTTTCGGCCGCCGTGCGCAGGATCTACAAAATCTGTCCCGCCTCGGCCTGGCGCGAGGCCGAGCGGCAAGGCGTGTACCGCGGCAGCGCCGACGATGCGCGCGACGGCTTCATTCATTTCTCGCTCGCCTCGCAGGTGGCCGAGACGGCGAGGAAGCACTTCTTCGGTCAGATCGGGCTGTTCCTGGTCGCGGTCGATGCCGATGCGCTGGGTGAGGCGCTGCGCTGGGAACGTTCGCGCAATGACGAGCTGTTTCCGCATCTCTACGGCGAACTCGACCTCGGCGTGGTGATCGCCATCTTCGACATGCAGGCGCGCGCCGACGGATACCATCACATTCCGGAGCTGGAGCCGTGATCCGCGCCTTCGACGCCTTTTCGCTGCCGCTGTTGCGCTGGTTCGATCCGGAGGACGCGCATCGCCTGGCGATCCAGGGGCTGCGGCTGCTGCCGCCGGTGCGGCCGCGGCCGGACGATCCAAAACTGGCGGTGCGGGCGTTCGGGCTGAATTTCCCCAATCCGGTCGGCATGGCGGCGGGCTTCGACAAGAGCGCGGAAGTCCCCGATGCGCTGCTGCGGCTCGGTTTCGGCTTCGTTGAAATCGGCACGGTGACGCCGCGTCCCCAGGGCGGCAATCCGCGGCCGCGGCTGTTCCGGCTGGAACGCGACGAAGCCGTCATTAATCGCATGGGGTTCAACAATGACGGCGCCGAAGCGGTGCTGCGGCGGCTGGCGGCGCGCGCCAATCTCGGCGGCATCGTCGGGGTCAATGTCGGCGCCAACAAGGATTCCGCAGATCGTGTCGCCGACTATGTCAAACTGATCGAAACCTTTGCGCCGGTGGCGAGCTATTTCACCGTCAACGTGTCGTCGCCGAATACGCCGGGCCTGCGCAATCTGCAGCAGGCATCCGCGCTCGACGATCTCCTGGCCAAGGTGATCGATGCGCGCGAGCGGGTGCGGCGGAACGCCGGCGACTCGCCGGTGCTGCTCAAGATCGCGCCGGATCTCAGTCTCGCCGAGCTCGACGATGTCGTTAACATCGCCCGCTCGCGCCGCGTCGACGGCATGATCGTGGCCAATACCACGCTGGCGCGGCCTGCCACCTTGCGCGAACAGGCCCGCGCCAGGGAGCAGGGCGGCCTGTCGGGCCGGCCGTTGTTCCGGCTGTCGACGCGGATGGTGGCCGAGACCTACGTGCGCGCCGAGGGCGCGTTTCCGCTGATCGGCGTCGGCGGCATCGATTCCGGCGGCGCCGCGCTGACCAAGATCCGCGCCGGCGCCAGCCTGATCCAGCTTTATTCGTCGCTGATCTACAAGGGCCTCGGCCTGGTCGAGAACATCAAGAACGACCTTGCCTCGACGCTGCTGCGCACCGGCCGCGACTCGCTGTCGGAAATCGTCGGCGCCGATGCCGCGACCATCACCGCCGAGGACTGGCCGGTTTAGTTGACACCGTCATTGCGAGCCAACGGGTCGCGCGAACGCGCGCCCGATGACAGGCTCCGCGAAGCAATCCAGCTTGCGGCGCAAAGAAGGAAGCCGGATTGCTTCGTCGCAAGTGCTCCTCGCAATGACGAACCCAATACCATCCATTTTCATCTATAACTCGACAATCATACCGTCGCTCGCCGCGGCGTAGGCCAGCGTATCCAGCCGTCCCAGCATGTCGTCGCTCATGTGGGTGAGCACCAGCCGCTTCGGCCTGATCTCGGCGAGATGCGCCTCCAGCGTCGTCAGGCTGAGGTGGTTCTTCACGATCCTGTCGTAATAATAGGCTTCGGCAATGAACAGGTCGGCGTCGCGCGCCGCCGGGATCAGCGTCTCCGTCCATTCGGTGTCGGCGCTGTAGGCGATGACGCGGCCCCCGGCTTCGACCCGGTAGGCCAGAAAGGGCCCGCCGGATTCGCCATGCACCACCGGGTAGGGCGTGACCTCGACCGCGCCGAAACTGCGCTTTTCTTCCGGCCTGAGCGCGACGACCGACAGCTCGAAGCGCTGTTTGGTCTTCGATGAATTCTCGAACAGCGCTTCCATCACTTGCGCCAGCCGCGCCTCGATTCCTTCCGGCCCGGCGACGACCAGCGGGCGGGTCCGGCGGGCGAACTGCGCATCCAGCAGCAGGAACGGCAGCCCGCCGAAATGATCGCCGTGGAAATGCGTGATCAGAATGAGGTCGATGCCGTCGCGGATAATGCCCTGCCGCTTCAGCGCCGGCAGCGACGAGGCGCCGCAATCGATCAGGAAATTGACGTGATCGCCGGTGACATGGAAGCAGGTATTGGACCTGCCGCCGGAGCCGAACGCGTCGCCGCAGCCGACAAATTGCAGTTGCATCGGGCGATCCTCCTGGTTCAGCCGGGCAGCGGCGCCTGCCGGAACGAAGCCCGCAGCATCGCCGGATAGCGCAGTGCCTGCAAGCCGCCGCGCGCGGCGTAGTGCACCAGCAAGGCCCCCCACAGCCCCGTGTTGCCGAATGAACGCAGCGCCAGCCAGGCCGCGAGGAAGATCGCGAGCGAGGCGACCATCAGATTGCGCATGTCGCGCGCCCAGGTCGCGCCGATATAGACGCCGTCAAAGGCAAAGGCGAACACGGCAAGCGACGGCGACAGGATCACGAATACCAGAAAATCCCGCGCGATGCGGCGCACGTCGGGGCTTGCGGTCATCATATCGATCAGCGCGGGGCCGAACAGCGCGAACGCGGCAGTGACCGCCAGCGCAAAGCCAAAGCCCCAGAACACGACCAGCCGCACCGCGCCAGAAAATTCATCCCGCGCGCGGGCGCCATAGGCGCGACCGCAAAGCTGTTCGGCGGCGTTCGCCAGCCCGTCGAGGAAGAAGGCGCTGATCAGCAGGAAATTGTGCAGCACGGCATTGGCCGCGAGCGTGACGTCGCCGGAGCGCGCGCCCTGCGCGGTGAAGAACAGGAACGCCGCAATCAGCGCCGCGGTGCGGATCATGATGTCGCGGTTGACGGCCAGCATTCGCATGAGCGTGTCGCGGTCGAACAGGGTGGCCCGCGACAGCGGCAAATGATCCTGCGCGAGATTGTGCGCGATCGCGACGCCGATCAGGAGCCCGAGGGCTTCGGCGATCAGCGCGGCCATCGCGGCGCCCGCAATGCCAAGATCGAGCGTCAGCACCAGCAGCAAGGTCGCCACCATGTTGATGAGATTGATCGCGATCTGCACCCCGAGCGCCAGCGTCGCGCGGGCCTGTCCGATCAGCCAGCCGAGCACGACATAGTTCGCCAGCGCCAGCGGCGCCGACCAGATCCGGATCGCAAAATAGGTTCTTGCCGCTCGCGTCACGCCCTCGCTGCCGCCCATGGCGCCGAGCAGGATGGCGGCAAGCGGGATCTGCAGGGCAATCAGGCCGGCGCCGACCAGCGCCGCGACGATCAGTCCGCGCACCAGGATCGCGCGCAGTTCGTGCATCTCGCCGGCGCCGAGCGACTGCGCGGTGAAGGCAACGGTGCTCATGCGCAGGAAGGCGAACAGCCAGAACAGGCAGTCGAACAGCACCGACGCCATCGCGACCCCGCCCAGCGACGTGGCGTCGCCGAGCCGGCCGATCGCGGTGGTCGAGACGATGCCGATCAGCGGCGTCGTCAGGTTCGCGACCATCGCCGGACCTGCGATGGCAAAGACCTGCGCGGTCGTAACCCTGGATGCGGGAGCCAACAATTGCTTGCGCGCGGGCTAGATCACGATCCGACGGATCGTGATCTCATCTCTATGTTTGAGCATGATCTCCGGGCAAGCGCTTCGCGTTTGTCCCGCGGAATACCGCGTCCCACGTTTACGGATCATGCTTTAACGTCCGCGCGGCGTGATCAGCCGCGTCACCAGCCAGATCGGCACCACGATCACGGCGCCGAGCAGGAAGTATCGCCACAGCCAGTTGATGGCGTCGAAGCCGAGATCCCAGAGCCGCTGGAACAACAGCCGGATGCTCTGGATGATATTCCAGGGATCGAAGCCGATGGCGGCGAGCACCACGCCGACCAGGATCGACAGCAGCACCAGCCGGAACGCCACCGCCAGCGGCGAACCGCCCAGAAAACGGGAAAGGCCGTCATTGGCTGCCGGCAGTTCTCTGGTGTCGTTGGGCATTGATGGTCTCCCGCGCGGATTGGCCCTCGCACTATAGCCTGATCGCCCTGACATGGGGAACCCGCCTGCCGCCGTCAATGGCCGCCGGCCAATACGGCGCTTCTTGCGGGCGCATCCTGGCTATATAGGGCGTGTTGCAGCGATTTTTACCCGTCATGCGCGGGCTTGACCCGCGCATCCATCTTCCGGAAAAGTTCCTGCTGGATGGATTGCCGGATCAAGTCCGGCAATGACAACTGTGGATTCCGATCATGCCCGCGCGCCTGTTCCTGTCCTCCGGCGATTTGATGGCCGATCGACGGTTTGATTTTGCGCGCGATCTGCAGCTGAAGGGCGATCTCGCCGCCGCCGCCGATCTGTTGCTGCAGGCGACCGAGCTTGCGCCGAACTTTGCTTCGGCCTGGTTTACGCTCGGCGAAATCCGCGAGCGGCTCGGCGAGCGCGATGCGGCGATTGCGGCGTTTCGGAAAGCACGCGCCGCCGACCCCGATGACCGGCACGGTGCCGGCCTGCGGCTGATGCTATCGGGCGCGGAGCAGCTCTCGGCGATGCCACAGGCCTATGTGCGGGCGCTGTTCGATCAATATGCGCCGAAATTCGAGGCGGCATTGGTCGACGATCTCGGCTATCGCGGTCCGGCGCTGTTGTTCAAAGCCGTGCTGTCGGCGCGCGCTGCCGTCCGCAAGCCAGCCTTCTTCAAGCGCGCCATCGATCTCGGCTGTGGCACCGGATTGGCGGCCACTGCCTTCGCCAGGGAGGTCGACCATTTCACCGGCATCGACCTGTCGCCACGCATGATCGAGCGGGCGCGCGCCACCGGGCTCTATGCGCAGCTCGAGGTGGGCGAGATGCTGCAAGGCCTGCGCCGCAAGCCCGACGCCGGCGCCGATCTCATTCTCGCCGCCGACGCGATGGTCTATGTCGCGGATCTCGCGTCGCTGTTGCACGAGGCGAGGCGCGTGCTGGTGCCCGGCGGCCTGCTGGCCTTCACCGTCGAGACCCATCGCGGCGACGGCGTCATCCTCGGCGAGGGCCTGCGCTATGCGCACGGCGCCGGTCATGTGCGTGCGTCGATCGCCGATGCCGGCCTCGTGCTGTCGCGGCTGGAAGATCTGTCGGCGCGCAATGAGGACAACGAGCCGGTGCCCGGCCTGGTCGTGGTCGCGGCGAAGGGCTGACGTCTGGTTGGCACAGCCTCGAAGCATGCGCCGGAACAGGGCGGCATTGCGTCGCAAGCTATTGCCTGACGTGACGGAATGTCAGATCAAGACATTCACGCCCTGCAACAAGAACAACAAGTTTCGGGAGAAACAACAATGAAGAAGAACAGACAGACCCGGCGCGAATTCGGCGCCACCGCGCTTTCCGCAATCGCAGCCTCCGTCCTGCCCGCGCCCTATGTCTGGGCGGCAGAGAAGAAATACGACGTCGGCGCGAGCGATACCGAAATCAAGCTGGGCCAGACCGTGCCGCACAGCGGCCCCGGCTCGCTCTATGGCGTGCTGGGGCGGGTCGGCGAGGCCTATTTCCAGATGCTGAACGAAAAGGGCGGCATCAACGGGCGCAAGGTCAAATTCCTTACCATGGACGATGCCTACAGCGCGCCGAAATGCGTCGAGGCGACGCGGCGGCTGGTCGAGCAGGAAGAAGTGCTGGCGCTGTTCGGCTCGCTCGGCACCGCGCCGCAGACTGCGGTGCATAAATATCTCAACTCGAAGGGCGTGCCGCAGCTTCTGCTCAACACCGGCGCGTCGAAATGGAACGATCCGAAGAACTTCAAATGGACCATGGCGGGCCTGCCGCTGTATCCGACCGAAGCGCGAATTCTCGCCAAGCATGTCGTTGCCGCGAAACCGAATGCGAAGGTCGGCATTCTCTACCAGAACGACGATTTCGGCCGGGACTTCCTGGGACCGTTCAAGAAGGTGCTGGAGGAAGCCGGCGGCACCGCCAAGGTGATCATGGAGCAGACCTACGACCTGACCGAGCCGACCATCGATTCCCAGCTCATCAATCTTTCGAAGTCCGGCGCGGATGTCTTTTACAACATCAGCACCGGCAAGGCGTCGTCGCAGTCGATCCGCAAAGTCGCCGAACTCGGCTGGAAGCCGCTGCACCTGCTGTCCGCCGGCTCGACCGGACGTTCCATCCTGAGCGCGGCGGGCCTGGAGAACGCCACCGGCATCGTCGCCATCCGCTATGCCAAGGAAGTCGGCGTGCCGCGCTGGGTGAAGGATCCCGACGTGATGGCGTTCGAGGAATTGCGCAAGAAGTATCTGCCCAATGTCGATCCGGACAACACCATCGCGTTCGCCGGCTATGGCCAGGTGGCGTCGATGGCCGAAATCCTGCGCCGCTGCGGCGACGATCTGACCCGAGCCAACGTCTTGAAGCAGGCGTCCAACCTCAACGGCTTCCATTCGCCGTACATGCTGGACGGCGTGACCTACAGCTATACGCCCGACAACTACACGCCGATGAAGACGCTCTACATCTCCACCTTCAACGGCAAGGATTGGGATATCTCCGATAAGCCGGTCACGGAGTAATCGCTGGCGGCGTCAATCTCACCTCGCCCCGCAAGCGGGGCGAGGTGAAGTGCGCCCGTAGCCCTCGACGAAAGCCCTGCAACGGCTTACCTGTTGGGCCGTGCCGCCCCGCATCCTTAACCTTTCCCCGGCCGAGCCGGACGCGCTGCTGCCGGACCGTTTCGTCAAATGGTTTGCGGGCCGCGGATGGTCGCCCCGTGAGCATCAGCTCGCCTTGCTCGCCAAGGCCCGCGCCGACGCTTCCGCGCTGCTGATTGCGCCGACCGGCGCCGGCAAGACGCTGGCGGGATTCCTGCCGACGCTGGTGGAGCTGAGTGCTACACCGCGCGCCTCCTTGTTACCTCCCCCCTTGTGGGGGAGGTCGACGCCCGAAGGGCGGCGGGAGGGGGGTGTGCCGCTTGCTCCGAACGATACGGCTTACCCCCCACCCCAGCCCTCCCCCGCAAGGGGGGAGGGAGCTGATACGGCAAGTGGCGGCGTGATCTCCACCGGCCGCAGCCTGCAACGCAGCCGCGGCCTCCACACCCTCTACATCTCGCCGCTGAAGGCGCTCGCGGTCGACATCGCGCGCAACCTGGAGACGCCGATCGCCGAGATGGATCTGCCGATCAAGGTCGAGACCCGCACCGGCGACACGCCGGTGTCGCGACGGCAGCGGCAGCGGCGCTATCCGCCGGACATCCTGCTCACCACGCCCGAGCAACTGGCGCTGCTGCTGTCGTCCGACGACGCGCCGTTTCTGTTTTCACAGCTCAGGCGCATCGTGCTCGACGAGTTGCATGCGCTGGTGACCTCCAAGCGCGGCGACCTGCTGTCGCTCGGCCTGGCGCGGCTATGGCGGCTGGCGCCGCAGCTGCGCGCGATCGGACTGTCCGCCACCGTCGCCGAGCCGGAATCGCTGGCGCGGTTTCTGGTGCCGCAGCGCGACCGCCAAGGCGAAGCCGCCAACATCGTCGTCGCCGGTGGCGCGGCTGCGCCGATCGTCGAAATGCTCGACACCAGGGAGCGCCTGCCATGGGCCGGCCATTCGGCGCGCCACGCACTCAACGAGGTCTACGACCTGATCAAGGCCAACAAGACCACGCTGGTGTTCGTCAACACCCGCAGCCAGGCCGAGATGCTGTTTCAGGATCTGTGGCGGATGAACGACGACGGCCTCGCGATCGCGCTGCATCACGGCTCGCTCGACGTCGCGCAGCGCCGTAAGGTCGAGGACGCGATGGCGGCGGGCAGGTTGCGCGGCGTGGTCTGCACCTCGTCGCTCGACCTCGGCGTCGACTGGGGCGACGTCGATCTCGTCATCAATATCGGCGCGCCGAAGGGCGCCTCGCGGCTGATGCAGCGCATCGGCCGCGCCAACCACCGCATCGACGAAGCCTCGCGCGCCGTTCTTGTTCCCGCCAATCGCTTCGAGGTGCTGGAATGCGCGGTCGCGATCGACGCCGTCGCGGAGAACGCGCAGGACACCCCGCCGCTGCGCTCCGGCGCGCTCGATGTGCTGGCGCAGCACGTGCTCGGCTGCGCCTGCGGCGAACCGTTTCTGTCGGACGAGCTCTACGAAGAGGTGCTGACGGCGGCGCCCTATTCCGATCTCGCGCGGACCGATTTCGACGACGTCGTCGATTTCGTCGCCTCCGGCGGCTATGCGCTGAAGACCTATGAGCGCTTCGCCCGCATCAAGCAGGACAAGGCGGGTCGCTGGCGCGTGACCAACCCCAGGGTGCGGCAAAGCTATCGCCTCAATGTCGGCACCATCGTCGAGGAATCCATGCTGAAGGTGCGGCTGGTGCGCTCGCGCGGCGGTCAGGGAAATAGCAAGGGCTCCACCGGCGCGCTCGGCCGCGGCGGCCGCATGCTGGGAGAGATCGAGGAATATTTCATCGAGGGGCTGGTGGTCGGCGACACTTTTGTGTTCGGCGGCGAGGTGGTGCGCTACGAGGCGCTTGCCGAGGACCAGGTCTACGTTTCCCGGGCTAACGATAAAGACGCGAAAGTGCCGTCCTATATGGGTGGCAAGTTTCCGCTCTCGACCTATCTGGCCGAACGGGTCCGCAACCTGCTCGCCGACAGGCGTGCGTGGACGGCCTTGCCGGACCAGGTGCGCGACTGGCTGTCGCTGCAGGCGCGTCTGTCGCGCGTTCCCGGCGCCCGTGAGCTGGTAGTGGAAACGTTCCCCCGCGCCGACAAGCACTACCTCGTCTGCTATCCCTTCGAAGGGCGGCTGGCGCATCAGACGCTCGGCATGCTGCTGACGCGGCGGCTGGAGCGCGCCCGCGCCCGGCCGCTCGGATTCGTCGCCAATGAATATGCGCTGGCGGTGTGGGGACTGGGCGACATGTCATTCATGATCCGGCAGAACAAGCTCGATCTCAACGCGTTGTTCGATCCGGATATGCTGGGCGACGATCTCGAAGCCTGGCTTGCGGAATCCGCGCTGATGAAACGCACCTTCCGCACCTGCGCCATCATCTCCGGGCTGATCGCCCGGCGCTTCACCGGCGAGGAAAAGACCCGGCGTCAGGTGCTGTTCTCGACCGACCTGATCTACGACGTGCTGCGCAAGCACCAGCCCGACCATGTGCTGCTGCGCGCCGCGCGCGCCGATGCCGCGACCGGGCTGCTCGATATTCGCCGGCTCAGTGATATGCTTTTGCGAATCAAGGGGCGAATCACCCACCGGGAACTGGACCGGATTTCGCCGCTTGCGGTGCCCGTGATGCTGGAAATCGGCCGCGAAGCGGTCTATGGCGAAGCATCCGACGAACTCCTGGCGGAAGCCGCCGAAGAACTCGTCAAAGAGGCGATGTCGTAGAAGAAAAATGCATCTATTGTGCTCCCATGCATCAACGCCGTCATGGCCGGGCTTGTCCCACGGCTGTCCGGCACGGGTTATGCTTCATGCCGCCTTCTCCAATGTGACGCAACCGCGGGCGGTGCGACGACGTCGCGCCGTCCGGGTAGCGGAGGGCTCGAAATCGAATTTGGCCTGGTGTGGTGTTGGGCCTGGCGGGGAGGCTTTTTGAAGAAGTCCTGCAATCGGCCGCCGATGCATAAGATTGGCACGGATCAGCCTGGTGAAGGCGAGCGGGCTTTTGACGATCTTGTTGGCGTCGTGAGCCAGGCGCAGCAACAGGAAGGCAATCAGGGCGACCGTGATCTGAATGCGAACCGCATTTTCGGATGTGCCGAGGAAGTGAGTGATCTTCAAGGTCTGTTTGACCCATCGAAAGAACAGCTCGATCGCCCAGCGACGCTTGTACAAATCGGCGATTTCCTCTGCGCTGGCGGTCAGATCGTTGGTGAAGATGCGCAGCACCTTGCCGGTCTCTATCGTGACCTGGACTTCGCGGACCAGGCCCGACATTGGATTGCAGCGGGAGGCGGCGAGCCGCTTCGGAAGATATCCGGTCCGATCGCTCAGGACCGGCGATCCCACCGCAACCGGCCGATCCTCGACGACCTCAAAGGGCGTGTTGCGCTTCAGCCGCGTTACGATACGGCAGCCGGCCTGATCGAGCGTCGCCCACCACCCGTAATCGTAATAGCCGAGATCGAAAACATAGGTCGCCCCCGCCTCGATCGGCATCGCTTTGGCCGCCGTGATGTCATTGACGTTGCAAGGCGTCACCATCAGGTAGAGCGGCTGGTCGGCATCGGGATCGTAGATGATGTGGGCCTTGGCGCCGCAAACGCCGGCCGAAAATGTCGCCCAATGGCCGCTCAGGCTGCTCAGCCGCACGCTGGTCGAATCGATCAGGCGAACGCAATCGCCGATCTTCCTGCGATAGCCGTTCTGCAACTGAGCGATCAGCGCCGAGAGCAGGTCGGCAAACACTTCCACAGGGCGCGAAGCGTTCGCGGTCGACAAGGCCGACTTCGAGATCGTGCAGCCGCCAAGGTGATAAAGCTTACCGGCGTGGCTTCTCAGGCCGGCTTCGATCTCCCGAAGGCCGCGCGCCCCGCAAAACTGTGCGTACAGCATTGCGATCAGATGCGGACGGCTCTTCGTCACCCGATCGTCCCAATCGGCATTGTGCCGGTCCACAAGACGATCAAACGTCGCCCACGGAATCTGCTTCAGAAGGCAGTGAAAAACGATATTCTGGTGCGGCACGGCGTTGATCCTCTTGCTGTTCAGATGATTCGCAACCAACTGAACCCAAGCAGAATCAATGCCGTGCACTTCATCAAGCAGAAAACGTGCCGGACAGCCGTGGGCTTGTCCCGGCCATCCACGTCTTGGCCTCACAAAGGAAGACGTGGATGCCCGGGACAAGCCCGGGCATGACGAGAACTGCCATCGATATTGTCAGTCGTTCTTCGGTCAGCATCGCCGGCGTGACCCTCGTCGCCGATCTCTCCGGCGCGCTGTTCTGGGAAGAGCAGGGCCTGCTCGTCGTCTCCGACCTGCATCTGGAAAAGGGCTCCAGTTTTGCAACACGCGGCGTGCTGCTGCCGCCCTACGACACCGCCGCGACGCTCGGCCGCCTCGCGGCCGTTATCGCGCGCCATGACCCGCGCATGGTGATTGCGCTCGGCGACAGTTTTCACGACCGCGACGCCCATGACCGGCTGTCCGCAGCCGACCGCGACGCTCTCACGGCAATGCAGGCGCGGCGCGACTGGATCTGGATATCAGGCAATCACGACCCGGCGCTGCCATCCGATCTCGGCGGCGTGGTCGCCCATGAAGTCGCGATCGGGCCGATCGCATTTCGCCACGAACCATCAGGCGCGTCGGGCGAAATCGCCGGCCATCTGCATCCCAAGGCGCGGGTGTCGGCGCGCGGCCGCTCGATGGAGCGGCGCTGTTTTGCCAGCGACGGCGAGCGCGCGGTGATGCCGGCTTTCGGCGCCTATACCGGCGGCCTGAGCATCCGCGACGCGGCGTTCGCGAGGATCTTCCAGAGCCTCGGCTTCATGGCGCATGTGCTCGGCGATAACAGGCTTCACACCATCGCCGCATCGCGCTGCTACTGAGAGAGCGAGCATGCAAGTGCTCGCGGCAAAGGGACGCAGGGCTTCATGCTGAGTTCATCGTATGGAATTTCCAGCTGGGTACTCGCCAGGGAGGATGGCGCGGTCAGTCCCTCGGGTTGACCATGGCCGAAGCCATAAACGCTGCGACCGCAGCGGAGTATTCTTCCAATCCCTTGAAATTGAAATGCATATCGCCGTTTTCCCAATAGAAGTCCTCCGGGTGCGATCCGAATCGCTGCTTCAATGTCGCGGTGGCATTGAAGAAAAGAAAGTCGTTGGCGACGCAAGTTTTTTGCACCGTAGAGCTGACGAGATCGTTCCACACGTGGCCCGCAGCGTCGGGTTTCAAGTGCCGAAGATGCGGGTGAGAGATGAATAGCACCCGGCTCCCGTCCTTGGTGTAATCCTTTAATACCTCAGCCAGCTCCTGCAGATTCTGCCTGAAACTCAAAAGCGCTTCTGAATATTTCTGTTCGAGGTCAGCACCTTGGTCCTGTGAATAGGAAAAGAGAGTGAGGTCCGATCGGTATTTCTCAATTGCCGATGGCAAGCGCACAAAGGTGAGCCAAAGCTTTGCCGCAAACCGCATCAGATACAATGGATGCTTGCGAGCTTCCATCAAGCCAATACTGCATTCGTGTCCAATGGGTGAAACCTTGACGCCGACATTCTGTCCGCGCTCATTGCGGACAATCAGCCGACGATATCGAGCGAAGTCGTCGTATAAATCGGTCTCGTCCACATCCACCACGATATAGTCGGGACGCACGATCGGCAGCAGCTTCTTCGCCTGCGGCACGAAGATAGCCGGGGAATATGAGGTGTATCCGGCATTGTAGGTCTTCAGGCAAACCCCGCGCTCTGTCTTGAAATATTTTGCAACCTGATACGGCAGGGTGTTCTTGTCGTCGAAGCCTTCCATGAATGAATCGCCAAGGAACAGAACCGAAATCGGATTTCGGCACCCCGCCAGCAGTGCCGCATCGTCGATGATCCTGATGCCGTTGGTGTCATAGGATCTCTTGTAGCTGAAGCCAGTCAGATCGCCGTAAATGCACAAGTTCTGGTTTTCCGGTTCCGGCTTGTGGTTCAGGACGTTGGATTCCCAATTCAGATTGATATTCGCCAATTCGAGATCGTACAGCGGACCGAAGTATTGCTGCATCCGCAAGCCGATCTCGAAAATGACGGCCCACGTGATGACCAGCAGCGCCGCCTTTCCGAGGAAGTGAAACCATTCCTTCATTGAATATCTCCAAAAATAACTCCGAGCGGCTCAACATAAGCTCGTTGCAGACTTTCGATTGGCGAACCTCTGTCCGTCAAAGGTGGTCCACCAAAGCTCCAAGCGTCGATAAAGAGCTCCGGCAAGGCATCGGTCATCTCGCAGCTTTGAATGTTTCAGGCTGCTCATCTGCGGTGAGCGCGGCCCGTAGCTCCGCAATCAATTTCTTGCAGGTGGGTAGATGGCGCTCCTCCACATCCAGAATCCGGAGAAATCCTCGTTTCTTCAATGCCGCTATCGCGGCTGGAGACTGCGATTCGGAACCGGCCGCCTCGGAAACGATATCGATAAGACGGTCAATGGCGTGCAAGCGGCCGAGCAGGTAGTCATTCTCGCGGTAGGCGCGCGACAAGAACGCGGCAGATTGACTGAACGCAGTACCCTTTAGCTGAAACGTCCCCAGTCTGTTGATACCGACGGCGTCCTGCGCACTGATACGGTCAATCCGGACCTCGTTGAATTCCCCCGCTTCCCGCCACGGCATCACGGGAAACGTCACAACGTCCCAGAACGGAAACCCGAGATGATTTACAAGCACCTCGTGCCTCGCAAGGGGAGGCCACCCCTCGGTTTCGGAAAGAAGAACGTCAATGTCCGACGTGCTGGCTTTGAGATCGATATCCGAGCCGAGGCGCTCGATGAGCACATCAATCCGATCCCTGTGTCGCGTGGCAAAGGACTGCGCATATTTGCCAATTTGTCCGACGTCAGTCGGAGACGGCCCTACCCGAAAGATGTCCTCGACCAGATTGCGGGTGGTTGCATTGACGGAGGTGGCAGCCTCTCTTTGCTCCAGTGCGTCTGCGCATTCGTAAAACTTGCGTTTCAAGCGGTCGACGCTGGCGGCCTCCAGACCCTCGAACTCTCCTGAACCGAGCATCTGGGAAAGGCGGTTTTGACCTTCGATCAGGAAACGAAGCCTGCGCTTTCGATAACCCACGTCAAACGCAAGTAAAAACGTGATCCACTTCGGGGTGTCAGGGCCTGCGACAGTTTCCGCCTGCAAGGGTCGGCCATCTGCGGGCTCGTAGGTCACGCCGGCCTGGATTGCCCAGGCGTCTATGATTTCTGCAATCGACCGCGCGAAGGGTGATTCCGGACGAACGCCGCGGATCTCCATGATCAGTCGACTGACGAAGTCGCGCACCGAGGCGAGTTTCAGGCGCACATAGGCATCGTATGCGAAACCCGCGTCGCGGGCGGCCTTGATATTTGCCTGCTCGCGCCAGCCGCGAATCTGATCCTCGCTGTTCGGCTCGCGGTCGGTGGTCATGACCCCTGCGACAAGCCGGCGGATATTCGGCCGCGCGCTGTCGACGATCGCCCTGAGCCGACGCACCTGTTCGTTGAAATGACCTATCCAGCTGAGTTCGTCGGTCACGGGTTGGGACAGCGGAATCTCGGACAGCGCACCTTTCAGCGTCGGAAAAAATCCTGGCAGACCGTGATGCACGGCCAGGCCCGCGGGTGTGGGGTTGGGATCAACGTAGACCACCCGTCGATCTACCTCACGATACGCGGCGCGGCCTCGGATGGCGCCGACCGCTTCGCGAAAGGGATGGCTGCTCAAAACGCTGCCATCGATGAACGGAACGGAAGCCGCGTCGACGTTCATTTGCACGTAGTTGTCGAAATTCCGCGCAATGAACTCCGCGCGGCGCGGCCAGGGAATGGAGCGATTCCTGAGAAGTTGATCGACCTCCAGGATGCGCGCTGGCGGAAATGCTCCCGGAATTGATGACGTCGCGCGCGCGGCGAAAGCCAGCGCAGGCGCATTGGCCATTTCGAAATCGCTCTCAATGGCTCCGCTTTGACGCCTCCGGTATCTGAAATGGAGGTGGTGACGGTGTTCGCGCTCATGAATGATCGGAGGATTGTGAATCTGCATGGTTCGCTGGTGACCATTGAAATCAGTCAGGGTCACGAACAAATCGAGCCCTTGGCCGGAAGGAAGCAGAGAAGCCATCTCTCCCCGCGGCGTTCCCATGGCAGCTACCGCGTCGTACATCAGAGCGGTCATCTTCAGGCCATCGAATGGGGGCTCAAACCATCGAGACCGCATGAACAGCGACAGTTTGGAACGCACCTCCAGGTCGCTGATCAGTCCTTTGCCTGTCAGACCGGCGGCCCAGAACAGCGGTCGAAGAATCCACTTGCTCGATATGTGTGCCTTCGCTTCCGATGCCAGTAGCTCGGTGACATCGGCATTCTCAAGCCAGAGGTCGCGGAGCCGACCCATGGGCAGGTCATGACTCAACGCCCGTGCCAGCATGATGCCGTTGATTCCGCCCGCGGAGGCTCCCGCTACGATGTCAACGATGACCCGCAGATCGACTGTCCGGCCGATATCGCGCAGGAGATCGAAATAGATCGCTTCAGTGTCAAATTCGGGATCGGAGCGGTCGCGAACATCGAAGAATGCCGCGGCCGAGCGCTTTTCCCGGTTGATGATGGTATGAAGGGCGCTTGAAGCCCTGACGAGCTTCAGAATCTCCTTGGTGACGCCATGCATATAGATTGCCAGCGAGGCGCCTCCGAAGCAAACGAGCGCTATGCGGAGTTCCTTTTCGCGCAAGACTGTCCCCCTCGGGAAAGGATTTAGCGACGCGCCACAATAACAATATCTTGCATGGATTGCTAAGCGAAAGCGGGAGGACCGCTTCCTGCGACGGCAGGCAGGCGTCGCGCATGCCTCTACACCTGTAGAGCGTTCCGATCACGGCGACGTCAGAACGTCCGCGTCGGGTCATTCGCGTCGATCTTGACGTGTCGGCGGGACGTCCGAGCCGGCGGACGCCCGCTTTGTGCCCAATACGGGAAGTAATCAGGATCCTTCGATCACCTCGTCGACGCGGGCCAGCGGCGGCGGCGGGACATCGCGGCGGATTTCCGATCGGGCAGAAAGCTTAATTGCAAATTTCGGTATTCCCACCGCCAGGTGGACCACCTTGGCCAAGCATTCGATATTCAATCCGGCAGCCCTTGGCGATCGGCCGGCATCCGCCTTGTCCGCAAATAACCTGCCCCGCCGTTGAAGGCTTGGTCGATGTCGCCGGCTCTTGTGCAGTTCGCTGCGGCTTGGTCGGCGGGGCAGTATCACGCTTGACCGACGGTTTCTTCTGTTCACTCTTTTCGCACGTATTGTCGTCGCCAACGTCGTAGCCCGCCGGGCAAGTTATTTTCCTGCAGCGCTCGCCATTGGCCTTGAAACCATGATCGCAAATCAGCGGGCAAACGCGCGTCGTCTTGCTCTTGACGACATCGAGTGCATCGACGCTGGCAACTCTAACTTCCAGTTTCATGCCCGCGTGCTTGTTGAACAGATCGAGCGACCGCTGCGCTGCCGCATTCCAGTTGCCATCTACCGATCCGGTGTTGCAGCCGACTCGCCGCAGTTCGGATTGTAGTGAACGGGGAAGATCGACCGTCGCTTGTTGATCAGATTTATCAGCCGGTGGCGTCAATGCCGCGACCTTTTCTTCCTTGGACTTCTTTTCAGCTGCGGCTTTGGCTTCAGCGGCAGCCTTTGCCTCTTCGGCGGCTTTGGTGCGTTCAGCCTCCTTTTCGGTGGCCTTGGCTATCGCTGCGGCCTTTAACCGTTCTGCTTCTGCAACCTTCGCCTCTTGGGCGTGCTTGGCCAATTCCGCAGCCACGCGGGCGCGTTCAGTCGCTTTGGCCTGCTCGGCGGCCTTGGCCTGTTCGGCGGCTTTCGCGCCTTCGATAGCAAGCCGCGTCTGTTCTTCCTGCGCGGCTTTGGCCTTGTTTGTGGCGTCAACCCGCGCCGCTTCCGCCGCCAATTTATCGCGTTGCGCTTTGGCAAGGGCGGTGAAGAAGCCAGACGGGTATTTTTCGATGAAAGCGTCCCAAACCGGCTTCGTGCCGACTTGAAGCGCGAATTCGTAGTTCCGCTGCATCGGGGTATCTTGATCCACGGGCGCAGCGATGGCTGGGGCTGGCGCGGACGGCACAAGCGTGACATCGTTGCCGCCCAATGATCCGTATACGAACGGCTCCTGTGCGTTGTTCGTGGCCTTCAATACGTCGTCGCGAACGAAACCGAATGCCTTGCGAAGATCGAGGCCGGGCTTGGCAAGATGGGTGACGAGCGCAGCGGCGAACGGACTGTTCTTGCTGTCGCCGTCGGATGCCGTCGAGCCCGCCTTGGCGGCAAAGGCAATCATCGTGTTGGGAGTGGAAGGTTCGACCTTCGCCAGCCCCCGTCCAATCGCTCGGGAACCAACCGTCCGTTTCATTTTCTTGGCAAACGGATTGTCACGGCAAGCGTCAAGGATGACCAGACGAAGTTGCTTGGCAGGCTCGACCGCGAAAAGTACGCGGTCCAAAGCAAAGGTTTCATCAAGAACGTCGGTGTCGGTTTCCAGCGCGGCGTCCACCGGGATTAGATAGTTGGTGCCATCCAGTTCAATGCCGTGCCCGGCATAGTAGATTACTGCCATATCGGCATCGCGTGTCTTGTTGCCAAACTCGCGCAAGGCACGGCGCATTTCGTTGGTATTCAAATCCAGTTTCGAGTCTACGGAGTCGAACCCTGCCTTCCTGAACGTGGCAGCAACCGCTGCCGTATCGTTTGCAGGATTACTGAGCCTCGCGACCTTCTGATAGGCCGAATTGCCGATCACCAATGCAACACGTTTCTCGGCGAATGATGAACCGCATCCGAGCCAAGTCGCAAAAATCAAAAAAGCAATAAACCGAAATGCGCCCATGTATGACCCCGGACGGCAGACTAACAAGTAATGCCGGAATCACAACAATCTCTCTGTGACGTTAGTCACAATAGATATCCGCATCCGGCCTTCGATCAAACCCAAGAACGGGACGCCAAGGCAGCGCGAGCGATGTCCATGCTGTGGCGTGTTATTCACCGGGCGGCTGCGCCTCGGGCTCTGGGAGTTCGGGATATCCGAGTCGGGTCGTGAGCGGAGATCAGGCTCTGGCTGAACCGGGTCCGTTTATCAGCCAAAGCGGATGTTCGGCGCCGGCGGCGGCACGTGCGCTAAGTGCCCAGAGGCGGACATACGTGTTGATATTCAGCCATCGCTGATGTCGCGCCACTCGCTTTGTGCGGTTCGCTGCATTGCGGTCTCAGTGGCTTGTCGCTCGCACCCATTTGGCGACTTCGACGACCGGTGCGACCCAGACTTCGTTCTGAGTGGCCAAATGGTCCAGCAATCCATTGAGGATCGACGGCTCGACAAACAAGTCATGGGTTCCTGATCCTATGCCGTGAAAGACCAATATCAGCCAGTCGCCGCGGTCGCGCGTGAGATGTATCGCATCGGCGAGAGCGGCGAGCGAAAGCCCGTCAGCCTGAAAACAACCAAGGTTCATCATATCGAGGTCGCCGGATACATTCACCGCTTGGTCGGTCCGTCCGCCGCGCGCGGCGACAAAATCAGAATGGATAAGGCCGGAAATGGCCGTCTTGTTGGGCCACCGGCCGAGATGCGTATCGTAACACGTGTAGGCGTAGGTGCGCTCACCGAGACCGTCGATCAGTTTCAGAAATGCATTGGCGACCCGCACTTCCTGTTGGAATCTAATGGGCTCATAGCGCCGCAAATCGAAGGCTTTGTCGAGCCAGGCTCTGTGGGCGGCTTTGCGCCGGCAAGGGTGAAACAAGCTGTGGTTTCCCAGTTCGTGCCCGCGTGCTGCAAGCGCGCGCCAGGGCATCGGGTCGCTGCACGGGGCCGTCGCTATATGGAGATAGAAGGTGCCACGCATTCCTCGCGCTTCGAGAACTGGTCCGGCCAGTTCATGATGGACAGGAAGCGCATCATCGAATGTGATCGACACGGCACATCTGCGTCCCGTCGGCCAGCAAGGCTTTTCCAAGCGGTCCATGAAAACCTCTCAATTGTCGCCCACAGTCTTAGCGCCAATCTCAACTTACAAAGGCGTGGATTCGCGCGGTGAAAGCCGGAGTGATCCGGTTGAACCTGTGGTCCACTCGTGCGCCGCGTTGTACCGCGGGTGCAATCGGCGTCCGGCTTTCCCTATGTGAGCGCTGCTTAACAGATCAACGGCGGTAACAAAGCCGTTCCACAGATCTACGCTAGGGGCAACCCGGCGATTTCCAGGCCATCGCCGAGGCGAGACATAAAGGCTGGCGTGAAGGGCCAAGCGTGTCTGGCTTCCGCGACTGTCAGATCGGGATCCTTCCGCATCAACTGGCGGCCCATTCGGCGGGCCTCTCCCCGCGCTCCCGTCAGCGCAGCTGCGGCCACCGCGATCCTTTGCGCCCAAAAGGATCCCGGACAAGCCTCCACACCGCTCTTTACCCATAGCGCTGCCCGATCATACCGGCCGGCGGCGAAGTGAGCACAGCCCATCCCTATAAAGCTGATGTGTCGCAGCGGTTCGAACGGCATCAGATGAAGAGCGATACTGAGTTCACGGATTGCGGCTTCGCTATCCCCGAAGTAGGCCGACATCCACCCGCGACGTATCCACCCATATGCAAGCCATGGATCGAGCACCAACGCACGCTCGAGCCGCCGGTCGGCTTCTTCGAGCCGATGCGCCAGCACGAGAGCCCCGCTGCTCAGCGTCACCGTCAAGGCATCGTGCGGGGCGAGATGATAGGCCTCGTCAGCGAGCTGGCAGGACCGCTCCCGATCGAGATCGGGAGTCGAACTGAAACGATGGGCCGCTCGCTGCCCCCAACACCAGGCGGCAACCGCCTTCGGCAATCCGTAGGTTGGAGCCAACTCCTGCGGGCGGCCAAGCTCTTCGAGAGCCGCGCTGCATTGTTTTGGTGCGACCGCGAAGGCAAATGGCAGAGCACTCAACGTCAATAGCATGGCCTCATCCATGTCCATGTCAGCGTCGTTCTCCGACGAGCTTCGGACTCGCTGAATGGTCGTCGACGGGAGCTCTCCGAAGGCGTTTCGATACTGGGCTGCAAACCGACCCAACTGGCTGAAGCCACTGCCAAGTGCAACGTCTGTGACTGTGTCCTTCGGACCGGCGCGCAGCAGTTCTTGACGGGCACGCGCAAGCCGCATCCGCCGTACCCAGCCGAGGGGCGTAGTGCCCAGAAACATCCTGAAGTGAGCCTCAAGCGTTCGCGGGCGAACGCCACTGACCTGAGCAAGTAGTTCGAGCTGAATCGGCTCGGACAGATGGCCACGGAGCCAGCCAAGGGCACGCACCAAATCCGCCGGCAACGCCGACGAGGTGTCTAGCGAGTTGGTTGGGTTCGGATGCGCTTCCGAAATTGAGTCAGGCGTCGACATCATCAGGCCTCAACAAAGGAGGGTCCGAGCCACACAATACTCGATCCTCAGCGTTCTCGGCGAGATTTGTATAGCGATGCGGCTAGCGCATAGCCGCCCTTAAGTGATCGGCCTATCTAGGCGACGGTCAGTTGAAATCCGACCGACGGGGAGCTGAATCATGATTAAAACGTCATTCGCCATTGCCGCTGGGCTCGCGGCGGGGATTTCGCTTGCACAACCGGCTTTCGCACAATCGGGCGATGAAAAGCTCGGCACTGTACATTTCGAGACATCCTGCAAACCGGAAGCGCAGAAACTTTTCAACCGCGGAATGCTGTATCAGCACTCATTCTGGTACCGTGCGTCGCAACGAGTTTTCGAGGACGTGCTGAAGGCTGATCCCGAGTGCGGCATCGCTGATTGGGGCATCGCGCTAAGCCTGCTGTGGAATCCCCATGTCCCACCGCCCGCGAAGAACCTCGCCGAAGGCGCCGCCGTGCTGGCGAATGCGAAGGGCATCGTCGTCAAGACCCAGCGCGAGCGCGACTACATCGATGCGCTTGGCGTCATGTACACCGATTACGATAAGCTCGATCACCGCACGCGCATACAGGCCTACGCCAAAGCGATGGAACAGCTAGCGCAGCGCTATCCAAACGACGACGAAGCGCAGATCCACTACGCGCTGGCGCTCAATACCTCGGCTTCGCCGGTCGACAAGACTTATGCCAACCAGCTCAAAGGCGCGGCCATCCTGGAGATAATCGCAAAACGCCAGCCGCGACATCCCGGCGTGGCGCATTATCTGATCCACCTCTACGACTATCCGCCGATCGCCGAGAAGGGCCTCGAGGCCGCCCGGCGCTATGCCAAGATTGCCCCGGCGTCGGCACATGCCCAGCACATGCCGTCACACATTTTCACGCGGGTCGGCTCCTGGAGCGAATCAATCGCGTCAAACGTCGAGGCGGCGCGCGTCGCAAAGGCGGGCAAGGAGAGCAACGATGAACTGCACGCCATGGATTACCTAGTCTATGCCTATCTGCAGCTCGGGCAGGACGATAAGGCCAGGGCCGTCATCGACGATATGACGAAGGTCACCAGCTTCACCGAGACTTTCCTCCCTGGGCCCTATGCACTGGCGGCTTCGCCGGCGCGCTACGCGGTGGAGCGCGGCGACTGGAAGGCCGCGGCTGAGCTTCAGGTTCGTCCCAGCCCGTTGGCTAACGTTCAGGCGATCACGTATTTTGCACGCGCCCTCGGAGCCGCCCGCTCAGGCAATGCGGAAGCCGCCAAGGTTGACATCGCCAAGCTCGCTGAGCTGCGGGACAAGCTGCGCGATACGAAGGACACCTATTGGTCGGAGCAAGTGGACATTCAGCAGCAGGCCGCGACCGCTTGGGTGCTCTATACCGATGGCCAGTACGACGACGCGCTGAAGGCCATGAGCGCCGCCGCCGACGCCGAGGATAGAACCGAGAAGCATCCGGTGACGCCCGGCGTGCTCAAGCCGGCGCGCGAACTTTATGGCGTGATGTTGCTGGAGCGCGGAATGGTGAACGATGCGCTTATTGCCTTTGAAGCGACGTTGAAGAAGGAGCCCAACCGGTTGGGTGCTTATGTGGGCGCAGCGAAGGCCGCCGAAAGGTCCGGTGACAAGACCAAGGCTCGCCATTATTACGAGAAAATCGTGGCGATCACCGATGGCGCGGATACGACCCAGGCCGAGGTCGCTGGCGCACGCGCATATCTGAGGAAACTCTGAGTGACGCGCTGCAATAAGCACGCAAACATCTCGGTGAGAGCATTCCTTCTGCCGATCGTGGTAGGTGCTCTTGCGACTCCGGCTGGCGCTCAATCGCTTCAGCTCGTCGGATATTCAGGTCATCTCGGCGAGTGGGAGTTGACCGCCACCGTCACGGAAAATGCTTCCAGCCGAAAGGAATACGCCGGGCCGATGACGATGAAGCATGTCGGTATATGCAGTCAGGATGGTCGGGAGGAGAGGACCGGTGAAATACACTTGCGCATATCGGCCTCGTGGTCGCGATTGAATGCCACACTCTCGATTGCCGGCGTCGAATGCACCTACAGCGGGACATTGTCGGACTCCTATACTGGCACAATGTACTGCCCCAATCGAGAATCAGTTCCGCTCAAGCTGTGGCTAAAATAGTTATCTGCCAGACTAGCCAACTCCGGCTCTGACGCGGTCTGTATGACTGCTATGGGTCATTCGCGTCGATTTTGGCGTTTCGGCGGGATGTCCGGTGAGAGGGTAATCTCGGAAATGCCGATTGTCCGGTTTTGCGGGTTGAAGACATCGGTCTGGGTCTGGTTCAAGCGCTCAAACCGGAGACTTGAACCATGAAGAGCGGACGTACGGCGCACGAAGCGCTTTACCTGCCTGCAAACTGCAACGGAAAACGACCCGACGGGCAAATCAGCAAGAACCTGTCCAGCCCTTCGCGCAAAAATATTCCGCTTAACACGTCGGGCAAATCACCTTTAGCAATTCGCCCGTCTCACCCGACAAGGGCGGATCGCGAGTCGTCACGAACGCGCGGTGGGATGCGATGGACGCGACAGCGTCGGGCGCGCAAGGGATCGCAGGGCGGGTCTTTCCGTGAGCGATCGGCCGGCGCGCGGACGGACGGCGCTGCTAACTGTCTTCGACGAAACTGGCCGGATCGCACGAGGTCCGGTGAGAGCTTTGGCGAGATAGGCGCGGACGGCGAAGTCGTGTGGTCCTGACGCCCCCAGGCTGGCGTCAAGTCGTGTGGAGATGCATCCGGCTCAACCGGGCCCGCGATGCATCGTCAATCCGCATGGCGACGGTGGCAAAGTGCAAGGCTCACCGAGGAGATCACCTATAATACCAACGGCCCTAATTGCTGACTGTTGCCCATGTTCGGGTTGTGATTGATGCGATGCGCTTTGGATCTTGTTCAAAGAAGTTCCATGCACCGCAGGTTTTATCAACGATATCGTCGTAATCGTCGAAGACGGTGATCGCGAGTTTGTTGCCGCGCAGATATTCCCAGACGTTTTCGATCGGATTGAGTTCAGGAGCGTATGGTGGCAGCCGCACGAGAGTGATGTTGTCGGGGATCGTGAGCGCGGCGGCGATGTGATAGCCGGCGCCATCGAGGACGAGAGCGGCGTGGCTACCTGCCGCCACCTTGCGGCCAATCGCAGTCAGATGCAGCGACATGGTCTCGGCGTTCGCCGCCGGCATGACCAGCCCTGCTGCGACGCGACGTTGCGGACAGGCCGCGCCGAACAGGTAGACCCAGTCGTAGCGTTGGTCGTGCGGCGCGCGGGGCCTCGTTCCACGCTTGGCCCAGACGCGGGTCAGCGTGCCCTGCTGGCCGATCCGGGCCTCATCCTGGAACCAGATTTCGATCGGCTTGCCTTTGGCACGGTCGGGGATTTGCGCCGTGACTGTCGCGGCGAATTTTTTTTAAACGTCTCCTGGGCTTCTTCGTCAGCCTGTGGGTGGCGGGGCCTTACCGACAGTTTGCGGTAGCCGAGCTTGGCCAGAACCTTCCCGATCGAACGCTCGTGGAGCGCAACACCGAAGCGCCGCTGCAATTCGTCGCGCAGATCGACCCGCCGCCAACGCACTACCCCGTGCACCGCAGGGTCGGGGCCGGCCTCGACAAGCTCGGCCAATTCGGCCTGCTGCCGCGCCGTGAGTTTTGATCCGGGACCTGGCGACTTGAGATTGCGAAGCCCGGCCAGTCCCGCGGCGTTGTAACGGTGCACCCAGTCCCGCAAGGTCTGACGGTCCATACCGCAGGTTTCGGCCGCCGTTTTGCGGTCCAGGCCATCGAGAACCAGCGCAAGCGCAAGTATCCGACGCGCCGCGGCACTATTCTTCTCCCCGCTCGCCGCCTTGCGAAGCTCCGAAGCCGTCAGATCAAGTCGGGTGATCGATACCGCCGCTCCCATCGAGGCCGCTCCTCTCAAAAGCAAGCATCGAGTCAGAGTTTCACTGATTTGGGAATCCCAAATGAGTCAAAGTTTCGGGCCGTTGGTATCAGCCGTCATTGCGAGGAGCGGTAGCGACGACGCAATCCATGCTTCAACAACCGGAGAGATGGATTGCTTCGCTTGCGCTCGCAATGACGACACGAGGAGAGCCGGGTGCTGCGCCGTGTTCGCCTGCTCCGCGGCCGGCCGCGCCGAAGCAGCCTAATCCTTCCGGAACACGATCGACGCCATCCAGCCGGTCATGATCGCCATCAAGGCCGTCACCAGCCCGTAGATGAAGCCGTTCTGTCGCGCGGTGGTGGCGACGAATTGCTCGAAGCCGACCTTGACGATTTCGAACGCGGTTTCGGTCTTGGTCACCAGGGCGCCGTCGGAGAACAGCTTGATCTCGACGTCATAGGTTCCGATCGGCACTTCGCCCGGCAGCGGAATGCTGGTGCGGAACAGCGTCGGTGTCAGGAACGTCACTGCCGAGGTCGCCTCGCGGTAAAGGCCGCGTTCGGAGCGCAGCCGCACGAAGGCAGAGCGGAACGGATCGTTAGGCACGACGTCGGCGTAGTCGGTGCCGACGCGCTGGGTCAGCAGCACGTTGTTGAGGCCGAGCTGCTGCCGCCGCTGGACTTCGGGCGAAGCGATGGCGTCGAACGGCCGGTTGGAAAACAGCGCCAGATAGGTCGGCACTTTCAGGAATTGCCGGTAGTCGGTGTTGATCCAGATGCCGAATTTGCGTTCCTTGCGGCGCGTCACCATGTCGGCGCGCGGACCGGAGACGGTCACGACCAGGTCGTAACTGGTGCGGGTCGCGGGCGTGGATGGGTCTTTTTCGACCGAACCGAACAGCACCAGTTCTTCACCGGAATAGTTCGGCGTCACGGTGACGCGGTGGTTCGAGACAGATGCGATCAGCCGTTCCGCGCGCGCAGGCGCGACATTGACCGCCGCGCTCACAACCAGCGCGAGTCCAGCCGCCGCGAGTGAGGTGCGCGCGATCATCCGGTGCCTCCGGTTTCGCGGATGGTGAAGAGGTCGTCGGGGCGGATCGCCAGTTCGATCGCGAAGCGGATGCCGACCGCCAGAATCAGCAGGCCGAGCAGCAGCCGCAGCTGCTCGCCGCGGATCTTCTGGCCGGCGCGGGCGCCGAACTGCGCGCCGGTCACGCCGCCGACCATCAGGATCAGCGCCAGCACCGCATCGACCAGATGGTTGGTGACCGCGTGCAGCATGGTGGCGAACACCATGGTGACCAGCGTCAGCACCATCGAGGTGCCGATCACGGTCGAGGTCGGCACGCGCAACAGATAGATCATGATCGGGATCAGGATGAAGCCGCCGCCGATGCCCATCACCGCGCCGATGAATCCGATGACCAGGCCGACGACGATGACGGGGATCACCGACAGATAGATCTTGGAGCGCTTGAAGCGCATCTTCAGCGGCAGTCCGTGGATCCAGCCGTGGCTGCCCGAGCGCCGCGCCAGCGGCACCACGCCGCGCCTCGCCCGCATGATGGCGCGGATGCCTTCCCAGAACATCAGGCCGCCGACGGTGCTCAGCAGGATGACGTAGGACAGCGCGATCATCAGGTCGAGCTGGCCGAGCGAGCGCAGCAGCGTGAAGGTCCAGACCCCCAGCGCGGTGCCGATGGTGCCGCCGCAGAGCAGCACCAGCGCCAGCGCCGGATCGATGGCGCGGCGCCGCCAGTAGGTCAGGGCGCCCGAAAACGACGAGGCGGCGATATGGCTGGCGACGGAAGCGACCGCGACCGCGGGCGCGATGCCGACGAAGATCAACAGCGGCGTCATCAGAAACCCGCCGCCGATCCCGAACATGCCGGACACGAAGCCGACCGCCGCGCCCATCGCCAGGATGAGGAAGACGTTGACCGGAATGTCGGCGATCGGGAGGTAGAGCTGCACGCGCGATTTCTTCGGAATGTAGCCGCGAGGCCGGCCGATAACCGCCCACGGCATGGTTTGTTGGGGGCGCGGAGAACGACCGCGTCCCTGCATAACCGAAATCGACCGGGGGAGGGACTAAAGAATCCGCGGCAGGGCGGCTTTTTTGCCCCAAGGCGCCTTCGGATTTTCCGATGTGGTGAAAAACCGGGATTAACGGGAGGCGCGCTTGGTCGAAACCGGCTTCGCCGCGGGCTTCGCGGTGGTGGCCTGCACCGGGCCTGAGTCCCATCCGCCGGCCGGGGCCGCCACATGGATGGCGTCGTCGGGCTGGGGCTCCGGCGTGAAGGTCTGGATCGCGAGCCTGGCCGCGGCCAGCGACTGGGCGTCGAGCCGCTTGGCGATATCGTCGCGCTTGCGGACGGAATCCTCATCGCCCTGCGCCGCCGCCAGGCTGAACCATTTGAAGGATTCGGCGAGGTTCTGTTCGACGCCGATGCCGCGGGCATAGAGGATGCCGAGGTTGAACTGGCTGTCGGCGACGCCGCGGTCGGCCGCCTTGCGGAACCATTGAGCCGCGTTCTTGTAGCTGGCGCCCTTGCCGCCGCCGTCGGCGTCGAGCACGGCCAGATTGTGCATCGCCTTGGCGTTGCCGCGCTCGGCGGCCTGCATGTAATAGCGCCGCGCGATATCGACGTCCTTCTTCACGCTGAGGCCCTTTTCGTAGAGGGTCCCGAGCCGGAAGATCGCCGGCACCACGCCGGCCTGCGCCGCGCGGTCATACCATTTCGCGGCCTCGTCGAAATTCGCCGCCACGCCTTTGCCTTCGGCGAAGCGCAGGCCGATCTCGTAGGCCGCGGTCGGATCGCCCTTCAGCGCCGCGGTGCGCAGCACCGGTCCGCCGATCGCCTCGGGCAGCCGCTCGGTCGGCGGCACCTGCACTTGCAGGAGTTTGCGGCTGGCGGGCGCGGCCGGCTGGGCCGGAATGGCGCCGGTGATATCGGCTGAAGATACCGGCGAGGCGATAGGTATCGCCGCCGCCTGCGGGATGGCGACCGAGGCAGTGCCGTCGGGGGCGCTGGGCCCGGAGTTGTTGAACGATTGCCGGCCGATCGGCTTCGGCGAGGTCATCGAGGGCATGGCGGGCGCCGGCATCGCCGGCTTGGCGCCGTCATCCGCTGGCGCCTGGAGCGAAGGCGCCGGCTCGTTCGAGCTCTCCATCGCCGGCATCGGCGGGACGGTGCCGCTGTCGAGCAGCGTCATCGCCATCTTGAAGGTGCCGAGCACGATGACGACCACGCTCGCGCCGACCAGCAGCGAGCGGATCTTGGAGGTGATGGTCGAAGGCTCCTTGGCCTTGTTGCCGGCGGCGCCCTTCAGCGGGCCGCGCGCGGCGGACTTGTCGGCGGGCTGGGCGGCCGCGGCGGCCTGTGCGGCGCGCCGCGCGGCGGCAATGAAGCTGGAGGTGCTGACATGCTCGCGCGGGCCGGCAGGCGGAATTTCGCTGATCGCACTTTCGGAAGCGGCAATGCGCTCCGATGGCGTCGCCGCCCGCCCGGTCGGCCGGGTGCCGGGTTCGAGCGGATGATCGGGCGGCAGATCCGGCGCGAGCGCGGGGCGTGGCGGCTGCGCCGTATGCGGCTCGAGGATTTCGCTGATGGCGCGGGGCGCCACCGGCATGACAGGCGGCGCCGGCGGCTGCACGGCCTGGAATTCCCGCGGGGCGGTGGCGAAATGCTCCTGCGCGGCCGGGTTGGGCAATTCAGGCTTCGGCTGCGGCGGCATCGCCATGCGAGGTGCGACGGCCTGGTGCGGCGCCGGCATCTGCGGCTGCGGCGCAACCGGCTGCGCGCGGGCCGTGCGCAGGTCGCCCTCGATCATGGCCAGCCGGTCGACCACATGGCCGAGCGTGTTGTGGACGGCTTCGAGCGAATCCTGGGTGTGGCGGTCGGTTTCGGACTGGCTGAAACGGATGTCCGACAGTTCGCGCTTGACCGCATCGATCAGGCCGCTGTCGACGGGCTGCGGCGCGCCGACGTTGCGGCTGCTGTTCTCGGCCAGCGCGGCGAAGTTCGCGTGCTGGGTTTCGAGATGACTCAGGATGTCCTGCAGTGCGTGCTCGACCCGGCCGAGATCGACGCTGGGGCGTTGATCGGCGGAGGCTTCGAGGCGCTCGAGCAGATAGGACACGCGCTGTTCGAGATGGGCGAAGGCGGAGGCGTTGTCGCTGCCGACCGGCATGCGGTCGATGCGGTCGGACAACGCCCGCAGCGCGCTCTCGAGATGTTCGGTACTTTCGCTGGCAGCCGGCCGCTCGCGGCTTTCCAGCGTCGAGGTCAGCGCGGCGATGCGCTGTTCGAGGATCGCGAAGGAATCGCTGTTGCCTTCGCTGCGCGCGAGCTGGTCGACCTTCGACGACAGCATGTGCACGTCGTCGGAAAGCCGAGCCAGCGCGTCGTTGGAGGCGACGTTGGAGACGATGGCGCGAAGCGCGGCGATGGCGCCTTCGAGCTGCTGAACGGTGGAGGGGTCGTCATTGGCGCGCAGGATCAGGTCGAGCTTGGCGCCGAGATTGCGAATCGCCTCGTCGTAGCCGGCCAGTTGCTCGGCCGGCGTCAGCGAGCGCAGCACTTCGCGGATTTCGCCGAGCGCGCGTTCGATGCCGGCCAGCGCCTGGCCATCGGTGCTGCTCTGGCGGGTGTCGTCGATGCGGCGGGACAGCGAGCGGATTTCGTTCTCGATCGATTCGATCGCCCGCCGCGGCATCGCCTCGGTGATAGCGTGGCGGATTTCGGCGAGTTCGCTGCGGAACGCGGCGATCGATTGTTCGATGCCGTCGGGCCGCTGCAGCGCTTCGATCTGGCTGGTGATCTTGAACAGATGCCGCTCGAGCGAAGAAAAATCCGGGCCCGCCGGCGCGGCCGGGGGCATCGGGGGTGCCACAGGCATTGCGGGCGCCATCGCAGGTGTGTTGGAAGGCGCGCTGCGCGGCGGCAGCGGTCGCGGCGCGGGAGCATCGAGTTCGTTCTGGCGCGCCGCGATCTCCGCGATCGCAAAATCCATCGAGGCCGGGCTGAGTGGCGGCGAGGGGCGATAGACCTGGGCGGCTGCGCGCTCGACCATTTCGGCCTGGCGCTGCTTGTCCTGGATCTGGGCCTGTCTCGGCGCGGGGTTCGAGATCTGCGACAGCCGCGCGTCGAGACGCGAGATCGCGTCGTTCAGCTGCCTTGCGACGGCGGGCTCGGCGCGCGGAGCCTCGCCACGGGGTGCCTCGGGGCGCGGGCGCGAAATCTGCTCGATCTGCCGGGTGATCGAATCCAGTCGCTGATGGATGTCGTCGACGGCGCGGGTCTCGCGATAAGCTGGCTGCGGTTGATCGTGGGGGCTGCGGAAATTGGGTGGGGCGGAATCGCCGATGGTGGAATTCAGCCAGTCATTCAACGACATGCCGGCGCGGCGCGCAGCGGCCTCGGCCCTCTCGCGGACGGATGGATCGATGCCTTCAACACTCCACGATACGCGCGAATTCATGCTCTCGTCCGGTTCCGACTCCGGCGCGATACCTGCGCCTTCAGCCTCCCCGCGCGTCCCGAAAGAGAGTCAATCGAACTTCGCGCAGGTCGTCTGCCTCAGAACTCGACTTTTTCGCGTTACGGTAAATAACGGGTTAAGGAATGAGCCGGCCGGTCCGGAAAGTTAGCAGGCCAGTGAAATAGACCGGGCCGCGAGCCGCCGAAGCCGCCTGAGGTTGGAACCTTGACGATGATCCGACCGGGCGTCGCCGCAGCCGTCAGGACGCGACGATCATCCCTTGATGCCGCGCCGGCTGCCGCCGATCGGCGTGACGCTGCCTGGCTTCGCGCTCGCCGCCGGCAGGGTATCGAGCGCCTCTTCGCACCACTCCGCCACGGCGCGCTCGTAGCGAACGCCCATGCGAAGTCCGAGCAGCTTGCCGACATCTCCCGGTGGTGCGGTGCCGTCAGGGAAGCGCTTGTTGAGGATGCGCTCGTAGCGAGCGAAACGATCTCGGTGGTATTCCAGCCGCGCCATGAGGTCGGCGCGCAACGGCTCGATGTCGACACTGTCGAGCGCGTAGAGCCGCACCAGGAGATCGTCCTTGATCGAAGCCGGACTGCTCGGCCGCGCGCCCCAGTGCCGCAGCGCGGCTCGGCCTTCGGGCGTCAAGGTGTAGACGAGCTTGTTGGGCTTGCCCGACTGCACGACCTCGCGGCCCTGAATGTGGCCGCGGTCGCGCAGCTTGGTGAGCTCGCGATAGATCTGCTGGTGGTTGGCTTTCCAGAAGAAACCGAGCGAATTGTCGAAGGTCTTGGCGAGCTCGTAGCCCGTCATCGGATGTTCCGTGAGGCATGCAAGGATTGCGTCGCCGAGTGCCACTACGCCAACCCTCCATCCCTGACCGTCTCCAGATGTTGACAATATGCATAAAGGTGCATATGCGTCAACGCGCATAAGGACTGATTTCGGCGAAAACCCGCCGGATCGGATCAGGCACCCCGCCGGTCGCAGAATCGGTGGAGCGCCCCAAGGTCGAGTCCCTCGCGATCGCTGCGCCTTTGACCGAACAGGAGACGTCCGATGAGCATGATCGGCCTCGACAAGTGGTACGGCTACCTGAAGTCCCACGACCGCGCGGCGCTGTGGGATCTGCTCCACCCCGATGCGGTGTTCGAAAGCCCCGTCGTGCATACGCCGCAGCGCGGGCGCGACATCACCTTCAAATATCTGTCGGGCGCGGAAAAGGTGTTGGGCGGTCCGGGCTTCGCCTATGTCGGCGAATGGCGCAGCGCCAACGGCGCGGTCCTCGAATTCGAAAAAGAGATCGAGGGCATCAGGATCAACGGCGTCGACATCATCACCTTTGCCGACGATGGCCGGATCACCCATTTCAAGGTGATGGTGCGCCCGCTCAAGGCGGTCAACCTTCTGCACCGGCTGATGGGGGAGCAACTGGCGAGCCAGTGACCCCCGTCGCAACGTCGCAGCCGCGACCCTGATAGTAGCTCCCTATGAACTTCGGAACCGGGTAAGGTTCTTTCTGGAACTCAACGATTGCTGCGCTGCACGATCTCCCTTAAAGGGAGCCCGCCAGCCAGTCTGGAGAACGCGAATGCCGATCTACAAAGCTCCCGTGGAAGACGTCTCGTTTCTGCTCAACGACGTGTTCCAGATCGACCGTTACGACAATCTTCCGGGCTTCAGCGATGCCTCCGCCGATGTGCGGGAGGCGATCCTGGGCGAGGCCGCGAAACTGGCCGAAGAAGTGCTGCAGCCGCTCAACCGCACGGGCGATCTCGAGGGCTGCACCCGCCACGACGACGGCCGGGTGTCCACACCGAAAGGCTTCAAGGAAGCGTTCAAGCAGGTCGCCGAAGGCGGCTGGCTGGGCCTGTCCGCGCCGGCGGAATATGGCGGGCAGGGGCTGCCGGTCACGCTGAGCCAGGTCGTCACCGAATTCCTGAGTTCGGCCAACATGGCGTTTTCGATGTATGGCGGCCTGACCATGGGCGCCGCCGCGGCGCTGCTGGTGCACGGCAAGCCCGAGCAGAAGAAGATGTTCCTGCCGAAGATGGTAGCGGGCGAGTGGACCGGCACCATGAACCTCACCGAGCCGCAATGCGGCACGGATCTCGGCCTGTTGCGCACCAAGGCCGTCAAGCAGGCCGACGGCAGCTACAAGATCACGGGCACCAAGATTTTCATCTCCTCCGGCGAGCACGATCTCGCCGACAACATCATCCACCTGGTGCTGGCGCGAATCGAAGGGGCCCCGGCGGGCATCAAGGGCGTGTCGCTGTTCGTGGTGCCGAAGATCCTGGTCAATGCCGACGGCTCGCTCGGCGCTCGCAACGGCGTCACCTGCGGCTCGATCGAGCACAAGATGGGCATTCACGGCAATTCCACCTGCGTGATGAATTACGACGGCGCCACCGGCTGGCTGATCGGCGAGGAAAACAAGGGCATGCAGGGCATGTTCGTGATGATGAACGAGGCGCGGCTCGGCGTCGCGGTGCAGGGGCTGGCGCAATCCGAAGTCGCCTACCAGAACGCGGCGGCCTACGCCCGCGATCGGCTGCAGGGCCGCGCCCTGTCGGGCGCCAAGGCGCCGGACAAGCCGGCCGACCCGATCATCGTGCATCCCGACGTGCGCCGTACGCTATTGACCATCCGCGCCTTCAACGAGGCGGCACGCGCGATGGTGGTGTGGACCGCTCTGAAGAGCGACGTCGCCCACCGCTCCAGCGATCCCAAGGATCGCCAGGAGGCCGACGATCATATGGGACTGATGACGCCGATCATGAAAGGGGTCATGACCGACGTCGGATTTTCCAACGCGGTGCTGGCGCAGCAGATGTACGGCGGCCACGGTTATATCGCCGAGCACGGCATGGAGCAGTTCGTGCGCGATGCCCGCATCGCCATGCTTTACGAGGGCGCCAACGGCATTCAGGCGCTCGACCTCGTCGGCCGCAAGCTGCCGCGCGACGGCGGCCGCGCCGTGATGGCCTTCTTCGGCGAAGTCGCCGGCTTCGCCAAAGAGCACGGCGCTGACGAGGCCATGAAGCCCTTTGTCGCGCCGCTCGGCACCGCGCTCGGCCATCTGCAACAGGCCACCACTTGGCTGATGCAGAATGCGATGATGAAGCCCGACAATGCCGGCGCCGCCGCCACCGACTACATGCAATTGTTCGGCCTCGTCACCTTCGCCTATATGTGGGCGCGGATGGCGAAGGTGACGCAGGACAAGATTGCGGGCAGCGGCGCCACGCCCTATCTGACCACCAAGCTCGTCACCGGCCGCTTCTTCATGGAGAGGATGCTGCCGGAAACCGCGCTGCATCTTGCGCGCATCCAGACCGGATGCGCGACCACCATGGAATTGGCGGCGGAAGCGTTCTGACCGAAAGAATCTTCCGCGGTCCCTGATCGATCCGCGACAACTTCCAATTCTTCTATATATTATGATCCTCATACAAGGAGGGCGTCATGCCTGAGGCCTATATCTACGATCATGTTCGCACGCCGCGCGGCCGCGGCAAGCCCGATGGCGCGCTGCATGAGGTGACTGCGCTGGCGCTGGCGACGGCGCCGCTGAAGGCCCTCAAGGAACGCAATAACCTCAAGAAAGACGTCGTCGACGACGTCATACTGGGTTGCGTCGATCCGGTCGGCGAGGCGGGTTCGGATATCGCGCGCTTCGCGGCGCTGAAGTCCGGTCTCGGTGAAGCCGTTCCCGGCATCCAGATCAGCCGGTTCTGCGCCTCGGGCCTCGATGCCGTGAATTTCGCGGCCGCCCAGATCATGAGCGGCCAGCATGAACTCACCATCGGCGGCGGCGCCGAATCGATGAGCCGCGTCGGCATCGGCGCCTCCGGCGGCGCCTGGCCGATGGACCCGTCGATGGCGGTGCCGGCCTACTTCATGCCGCAGGGCGTGTCGGCCGATCTGATTGCCACCAAGTACGGATTCTCGCGCGACGACGTCGACGCCTATGCGGTGCAGAGCCAGCAGCGCGCGGCGAAGGCCTGGGAGGAAGGTCGCTTCAAGAAATCGGTGGTGCCGGTCAAGGACATCAACGGCCTCACCATCCTCGACAAGGACGAACATATGCGCCCGACCACGACGATGCAGTCGCTCGGTCAACTGCAGCCGTCATTCGTGGCGATGGGACAGATGGGTGGCTTCGATGCGGTGGCGATCCAGTCGCATCCGGAAATCGAGCGCATCAATTACGTCCACCACGCCGGCAATTCGTCGGGAATCGTCGATGGCGCCGGCGCCGTCCTGCTCGGCAGCAAGGAAGCTGGCGCAAAGCACGGCCTGAAGGCGCGCGCGAAAATCCGCGCCTTCGCCAATATCGGCTCGGAGCCGGCGATGATGCTGACCGGTCCGGTCGACGTTACCGAAAAGTTGTTCGAACGCTCGGGCATGAAGAAATCGGACATCGATCTCTTTGAGCTTAACGAAGCCTTCGCCTCGGTGGTGCTGCGCTACATGCAGGCCTTCGACATCGACAGTTCCAAGATCAACGTCAATGGCGGCGCGATCGCGCTCGGCCATCCGCTCGGTGCCACCGGAGCGATGATCCTCGGCACCGTGCTCGATGAGCTCGAGCGCACCAACAAGTCGACCGCCCTGGTGACGTTGTGCATCGGCGGCGGCATGGGCACCGCGACCATCATCGAGCGGGTGTGATTCATGTAGGGTGGGCAAAGCGAAGCGTGCCCACCAGAATCCACGTCGATTAGCAATGGTGGGCACGGCGCGAAGCGCGCCTTTGCCCACCCACCGATCAGAGACCAGAGACAACCGCCGCGCCTACAGGGGCTGTCGGCATCGAGGGAGCAACCACATGGCCTTCAAGAATTTCAAGGTAGAGACCGACGCCGACGGCATCGTGCTGGTGACATGGGACACCCCGGGCCGTTCGATGAACGTGCTCGACGAAACCTCGGTTGTCGAACTCGAGGAGATCGTGAAGCAGACCTCGGCCGACGTCGCGGTGAAGGGCGTCGTCATCACCTCGGGCAAGGAAGCGCTGTGCGCCGGCGCCGACCTGTCGATGCTCGAGGGCATGAGCCAGCAGTATGCCGGGATGCTGAAAAGCAAAGGCGAGGTCGCGGCCAACCAGATGCTGTTCGACCAGAGCCGCCGGTTTTCGCAGGTGTTTCGCAATATCGAGACCTCCGGCAAGCCGTGGGTCGCCGCGATCAACGGGCTGGCGCTCGGCGGCGGCTTCGAACTGACGCTGTCCTGCCACTACCGCGTTGCCGCCGAAAATCCCAAGACCCGCCTCGGACTGCCCGAAGTCAAGGTCGGCCTGTTCCCCGGCGCCGGCGGCACCCAGCGCGTGCCGCGCATCGTGTCGCCGCAGGATGCGATGCAGCTGCTGCTGAAGGGCGAGGCGATCAATCTCGCCAGGGCCAAGGCGCTGAACCTGATCCACGCCATCGTTCCCGCCGGCGAGATGATCAAGGCGGCCAAGGACTGGATCAAGGGCGGCGGCAAGGCGGTCGCGCCCTGGGATGAGAAGGGCTTCAAGCTGCCCGGCGGCCCGGTCTACTCCAAGATGGGCATGCAGATGTTCCCGGCCGGCAACGCGATCTACCGCCGCGAGACCTTTGACAATTATCCGGCGGCGCGCGCCATCATGAGCTGCGTCTATGAAGGCCTGCAGTTGCCGATCGACGCGGCATTGCGCGTCGAATCCCGCTACTTCACCCAGGTCCTGCGCAGCAACGAAGCCGCGGCAATGATCCGCAGCCTGTTCCTGTCGATGCAGGAATTGAACAAGGGGGCGCGGCGTCCGCAGAACGTGCCGCCGACCAAGGTCAAGAAGCTCGCCGTGATCGGCGCGGGCTTCATGGGCGCCAGCGTCGGCTACGTCTCGGCCCGCGCCGGCATCGACGTGGTGCTGATCGACCGCGACCAGGAGAGCGCCGACAAGGGCAAGGGTCATGCCAAGGCCGTGATCGACGACCTGATCAAGAAGGGCCGCGCCAAGGAGAGCGACCGCGACGCCATCCTCGGCCGCATCAGCGCCACCGCCGACTACAATGTGCTGAAGGATTGCGATCTCATCATCGAGGCGGTGTTCGAGGACAGGAAAGTAAAGGCGGAAACCTATGCCAAGGCGCAGCCGCTGCTGAAATCCGACGCGATCTTCGCCTCCAACACCTCGACGCTCCCGATCAATTCGCTGGCGGAAGAGTTCAAGGACCAGGGCAAGTTCATCGGCATTCACTTCTTCTCGCCGGTCGAGAAGATGATGCTGGTGGAAATCATCGTCGGCAAGAACACGGGCGACGTCGCGCTCGCGACCGCGCTGGATTACGTGCGCGTGATCGGCAAGACCCCGATCGTGGTCAACGACAGCCGAGGCTTCTTCGCCAACCGCTGCGTGCTGCGCTTCACCGCCGAAGGCCTGGAAATGCTGATGGAAGGCGTGCCGCCGGCGATGATCGAGAACACCGCCAAGATGGCCGGCATGCCGGTCGGGCCGCTGTCGCTGTCAGACGAAGTGGCGCTCGATCTCGTGCTCAAGATCATGAAGGCGACCGAAGCCGATCTCGGCGCTAATGCCATTGACCAGAGCCAGAAGAAGCTCTTGGTCGAGATGGTCGAAAAGCAGGGCCGCTTCGGCCGCAAGAACGGCAAGGGCTTTTACGATTATCCCGAAAAGGGCAAGGGCCAGAAGAGCCTGTGGACCGAGCTTGGCGGCCTGCAGCCGAAGCATCTCGATCCCGATACCCTCGACATCGAGGAATTGAAGCAGCGTTTCCTGGTGGTGCAGGCGGTGGAAGCCGCGCGCACCGTCGAGGATCACGTCATTACCGACATGCGCGAGGCCGATGTCGGCTCGATCCTCGGCTTCGGCTTCGCGCCGTTCACCGGCGGCACGCTGTCCTATATCGACTTCATGGGCACCAAGAAGTTCGTCGAACTGTGCCACAAGCTGGAAGCCAAATACGGCTCGCGCTTCACGCCGCCGAAACTGCTGGTCGAGATGGCGGCCAAGGGCGAGACCTTCTACGGCCGCTTCCCGCCGAAGAAGCTGGCGGAGAAGGCGGCGTAAGATTGACTCGTCGTTCCGGGATGGTGCGTTAGCACCAGACCTCAGGTGTGCAATTGCGCACCGGGGAATCTCGAGATTCCGGGTTCGATGCTTCGCATCGCCCCGGAATGACGGAAAACAAAAAAAGGGCCGGATCGTCGATCCGGCCCTTCGCTTTATCGCTATCTGCTAACCCTTACGCCGCCTTCATCAGGCCTTCCTTGGTGAGGGCTTCCTGCACCTTCGGGCGCGCTGCAACGCGGGCCTTGTAGGCGAGCAGGTTCGGCATCGCGGAGAGGTCGAACTTCATCCGGTCGGCCCAGGACAGCATGGTGAACAGATAGCCATCGGCGACGGTGAACTGCTTGCCCATCAGGTAGTCGTGGCCGGCAAGCACGCCGTCGAGGTACTTGAACTTGCCCATCACGCGGTCCTTGAAGAACGCCTTGGCGTCGTCGGCCAGCACCGGTGAGAACATCGGGCCGAAATTCTTGTGCAGTTCGGTGCCGACGAAGTTGAGCCACTCCAGAAGCTTGTAGCGTTCGGCGCTGTCGCGGGCGGGCGCGAGGCTCTTGGCCGAAACCTTGTCGGCGATCATCTGCACGATGACCGGGCCTTCGGTCACCAGATCGCCGTTGTCGAGCGCGAGCGCCGGGACCTGGCCCTTCGGGTTGATCTTCAGGTAGTCGTCGCCGTTCTCGAGCTTCTTGGCGCGCAGATCGACCTTGACCAGGTCGTAGGGAATACCTGCTTCCAGCAGCGCGATATGGGGGGAGAGCGAGCAGGCGCCGGGCGAATAATACAGTTTCATCGGAATTTTCCTTCCCTGGAAGTATTGGCTATGCGAGACCGGCTGATTAAATGCATCTGCATGAATAGTCAAGATTGATGCAGCTGCATTTATTGCGCTACACTCTGCGCTGACGCTATGGACCGGGCCATGAAACGCAAACCATCGACCGAGGCGACCGCCGCCTGGATCCGCCTGATGCGGGTCCAGAGCCGGGTGCTCGACGCCGTCGAGCAGGATTTGAAGAAGGCCGGCTTTCCGCCGCTGGCCTGGTACGACGCGTTGCTCGAACTGTCGCGCGCGCCGTCGGGCGAGATGCGCCCGGTCGAGCTGGAAAAGCAGATGCTGATACCGCAATACTCGACCTCGCGGCTGATCGACCGGCTGGTGGACGAGGGCCTGGCTGCGCGGCGCGAATGCAAGATCGACAAGCGCGGCCAGTTCGTCGAGATCACCGAGGCCGGGCGCGAACTGCAGAAGAAAATGTGGAGCGCCTATTCGGCCGCGATCGAAAAATACGTCGGCTCGAAATTGTCCGATACGGATGCCGCCAAGCTCTGCGGTCTGCTCGACCGGCTGGGCTGCTCCTGCGGCGAGGCGCAGGCGCTCGCCGCGAGAGATGGCGCGCCCGCCCGATGATATCATTTTCACCTCAAGCATTCCCGGACCGGTCGGTCCGCGGATGCCCCCGACACCGCGCGCATTCGATCGAAGCGCCTTTCATCCGGAATCTTTATGGCGCGTGATCAGATCGATATGACGCCGCTGCAATCGCGCGACGAATTGGTTGCGTGGTTGTCGGCGGGCGTGAAGCCAAGTTCCGAGTTCCGGATCGGGACCGAGCACGAGAAGACCCCGTTCACGCTCGAGGGCCATCATCCCGTGCCTTACGAAGGCGCGCACGGCATCGGCGCTCTCCTGGAGGGCATGCAGCTATTGCTCGGCTGGGAACCGATCATGGAACGCGGCAACATCATCGGCCTGTATGATGTCACCGGCGGCGGCGCGATTTCGCTGGAGCCCGGCGGGCAGTTCGAATTGTCCGGCGCGCCGGTCGAGACCGTGCACCAGACCCAGTCCGAATTGATGGCGCATCTGGCGCAGGTGCGCGAGATCGCAGCCCCCCTCGGCATCGGTTTTCTCGGGCTCGGCATGACGCCGTCATGGTCGCGGGCGCAGATCCCCATGATGCCCAAGGGCCGCTACAAGATCATGACCAACTACATGCCGAAGGTCGGTCAGTACGGCCTCGACATGATGTACCGGACCTGCACGGTGCAGACCAATCTCGACTTCTCCTCGGAAGCCGACATGGTCAAGAAGCTGCGCGTTTCGGTCGCGCTGCAGCCGGTCGCCACCGCTTTGTTCGCCAATTCGCCGTTCACCGAGGGCAAGCCCAACGGATACCTGTCGTTCCGCTCGGAGATCTGGCGCGATACCGACAATGCGCGCGCGGGCATGATCCCGTGGGCGTTCGAGGACGGCATGGGGTTCGAACGCTGGGTCGACTATGCGCTCGACGTTCCCATGTATTTCGTCAAGCGCGGCGACGACTATATCGACGTCTCCGGCTCGTCGTTCCGCGACTTCTTCGACGGCAGGAATTCCGCGTTTCCCGGCGAGCGGCCGACGCTGTCGGACTGGGCCAACCACCTGTCGACGATCTTCCCCGAGGTGCGGCTGAAGCGATACCTGGAGATGCGAGGCGCCGACGGCGTGCCGTGGGGACGGCTGCCGGCGCTGCCGGCGTTTTGGGTCGGCCTGCTGTACGACGACACCAGTCTCGATGCCGCCTGGGACCTGGTGAAGCACTGGAACGCCGCAGAGCGTCAGGCGCTGCGCGACGACGTTCCGCGTTTCGGCTTCAAGGCGAGAATCAAGGATCGCTATCTGTTCGAGATCGCCAAGGAATGCCTGACGCTGGCGCATGCCGGCCTGAGGCGGCGCGGCCGCATCGATCATCTCGGCCGCGACGAAAGCCGTCATCTCGAGCCACTGGACCAGATCATCGACTCCGGACAGGTTCCCGCCGAGGAGATGCTGGCGAAATTCCACGGTCCCTGGCACGGCTCGGTGGAACCGGCCTATGACGAATACGCTTTCTAGGACAAACTGTTGAAGAGCGTTCATCCACCGTACAGGTTGATGGCGTTCAAATAGGCAGCCGCATAACTTGCGGATCAAGTCTGGTCGGAAGCGTCAGCATATGGGGACAGGTCGCCTGCTCAGGGCGTGTATGGCTACGCTCGCCCTCCTGGCGGCCGTTGTTGCTACGTGTCCGGCGCAGGCGCAGGCCAATTTCGACCGCCCGGGCGGCGATTACCTGAGCTCGCCGGTCCCCTCCGGCGATCCAGCGGATTGCGCCCTGGTCTGTGAGCGCGACCGGCGCTGCCGGTCATGGAGCTTCAACTATCCGACCGATGTCGCCGGCGGCGCGGTGTGCTGGCTGAAGAGCAATGTGCCGGCGCGCGTCCGGGACAATTGCTGTGTCTCCGGCGTGCGCGGCGCCGGCGTGGTCGAGCCGCGCAACGACGCCGTCGAAACCTCGATCGACCGGTTCGGCGGTGACTACCGCAATTTCGACCTGAAAGGCGGCGACGGCGAAGACGCCTGCAAGGCGGCCTGCACCGGCGACAACAAGTGCCGGGCCTGGACCTACGCCCGGCCGGGCTATGCCGGCAGGGCCGCGCACTGCTTCCTGAAAAAAGACATCAAGCCGCCGCGGCGCAAGGCCGGATTTATCTCGGGCGTGGTGCGGTAGGTCCGTCGTCCCAGGCTACGTGGCACCGCCGCGTCGCCTACGCTGCATCCGCCAGAAGCACCGTGATCTCCGGCCAAAGTCTCTTCCAGCGCGCGGCCTTCGCCTCATAGTTGGCTTTCGAGAAGTTGAGTCCGGGATTCGGCCGCACGATCATGCCGGCGATGTCGTCGAAGCCGTCGGGTGCATAGATGTCGTGACCGTCCTGCGTGCGGCGAATTCCCACCTTCGTATTCTTGGTCAGGAAGCGGTCGATGCCTTCTATCGAAGACGCCAGCGCCGGGTAGGGCAGGCCGTGCTTCTGCGGATACCAGAGATGGACCCGCGCCTGATTGCGCACTTCGACCTTGACGCCGAGGTTTGCGAATTGGCTCTGCAATTGCCGGATCACGGCATCCTCAGCCTGCCACGAGGTGTCGGGATCGAAATAAAAGACGTCATAGTCGCTGATGCCGTAATCGGGCGCGCGGTTGGTCAGCCCATTCCAGACGGTCTGCACCAGGCATCCGGCGACGATCCACGCATCAGGCAGCCGCAGATGGAATAGCTGATCCGATATCGCGGTATTGACCGGATTGCGAAGCGCGGCGGCGAGGAAGTCGGATTGGTTCATGGGCTGAGCGCTCGGTCTCTCACTCGTCATGCCCGGGCTTGACCCGGGCATCCACGTCTTCCTCTCCGAGAAGCCTGCAAAGACATGGATGGCCGGGTCAAGCCCGGCCATGACGAAACAAATTGAGGCTCAATGCACCGCGGTGAAAAACCGCGCGACGCGGAAGCCCGACAGCCAGGTCCAGACCGGCTGGCCGCGGATGCCGAGGTCCCAGGAGCCGACCACGGCGTCGGCGCGACCGACCAGATTGTCGAGCGGTAGCAAGCCGACGCCGCCGTCGCGCACGGCCACGCGGCTGTCGGCGGAATTGTCTCTGTTATCGCCGAGCACGAACAGTTTTCCCGGCGGCACCGTCACCTCGGGCGTGTTGTCGAGCCGGCCGTTGTCGCGCATCTTGAAGATCGCGTGGCTGACGCCGCCGGGCAGGGTCTCGATATAGCGATAGGCCGGTTCGCCACCGCCGGCATCGTCCTCGGATCGGCCGATGCCGTCCGGCTTCAACTCGGCCGCATAATCGTTGATGAAGAGCTGGCCCTGCCGCAGCTGGATGCGATCGCCGGGCAAGCCTACCACGCGCTTGACCCAGGCCTGCGAGCGGTCACCCGGCCAGCGGAACACCACGACGTCGCCGCGCTTCGGCGTGCCTGCGAACACACGGCCGGTCTCCGGCAGGTTGATCTGGATCGGCAGCGAGGCGGCGCCGTAGCCATAAGGGAATTTCGACGCCAGCAGCGCATCGCCGATCAACAGCGTCGGCTCCATCGAGCCTGACGGCACATAAAACGGCTCGGCGAGCGCGCCCTTGGCGACGAACACGACCATCACGATCGCCGCGAGCTGGACGGCCTGGGCGCGCCAGCCGGCCGCCTTCGGCGTGACCGATTGCCTGTTGATGCTCACTAGCCGGTGCCTCCGACCGTGATTCGCTCCATCCGCAGCGTCGGCTGGCCAACGCCGACCGGCACGCCCTGGCCGTTCTTGCCGCAGGTGCCGATGCCGGAATCCAGCGCCAGATCGTTGCCGACCATGGTGATGCGATGCAGGTCGGTCGGCCCGTTGCCGATCAGCATCGCGCCCTTCAGGGGCGCGCCGACCTTGCCGTTTTCGATTTTATAGGCCTCGGTGCACTGGAACACATATTTGCCCGAGGTGATGTCGACCTGGCCGCCGCCGAAATTGGCGGCGTAAACGCCGTTCTTGACCGAGGCGATGATCTCGGCCGGATCGCGATCGCCCGCCAGCATGTAGGTATTGGTCATGCGCGGCATCGGCACATGGGCATAGCCCTGGCGGCGGCCGTTGCCGGTCGGCTTCATGTTCATCAGCCGGGCGTTCTGGCGGTCCTGCATGTAGCCGACCAGGATGCCGTCCTCGATCAGCACGGTGCGGCTGGTCGGCGTGCCCTCGTCGTCGATCGACAGCGAGCCGCGCCGCGAGGCAATGGTGCCGTCATCGACCACGGTGACGCCCTTGGCAGCGACCTGCTGGCCCATCAGGCCGGCGAACGCCGACGTCTGCTTGCGGTTGAAGTCGCCCTCGAGCCCGTGGCCGACCGCTTCGTGCAGCATCACGCCGGGCCAGCCGGCGCCCAGCACCACGTCCATTTCACCGGCAGGTGCCGGCACCGATTCGAGATTGACCACGGCCTCGCGGATCGCACCGTCGGCGGCCTCGCGCCAGGCCTTGGTCTCGATGAAGCGGGCATAGCCCTCGCGGCCGCCATAGCCCTTGCTGCCGCTTTCCTGGCGGTCGCCTTGCCCAGCGACGACGGAAATATTGACGCGCACCAGCGGGCGGATGTCGCGATAGCTCTCGCCGTCGGGACGGAGGATTTCCACCACCTGCCAGGTCGCGCCCAAGCTGACCGTCACCTGCCGCACCCGCGGATCCCGGTCGCGGACATAGGCGTCGATCTCGGCCAGCAGTTTCACCTTGGATTCGAAGCCCGGCGCATCCAGCGGATTTTCGTCGCCATAGAGCCGCACATTGGTGTGGGCCGGGGCGGCGGCGAAATTGCCGCTATAGCCGCCGCGCACGGCATGAACCGCGTCCGCGGCGCGGATCAGCGCCGGCAGCGAGACGTCGGAGGAATGGGCATAGCCGACCGCATCGTCCTTCACGGCGCGCAAGCCGAAACCCTGCGAGGTGTCATAGGTGGCCTGTTTCAGCCGGCCATTGTCGAACATCAGCGCTTCGGTCTGGCTGTATTCCAGGAACATCTCGCCGTCGTCGGCCCCCGCCAACCCGCGGGCGACCTGATGGCGCACCTGGTCGCGGTCGAGATTGGCGCGGTCGAGCAGAGAGGTCGTGGGAGGATTGGTCATGCAGGCTCCGATGCAAATTTCTTTTCCTGTCGTCCCCGCGCGCGCCTGGGGCGGGACGACGTTGACTGAAGATAGGTACTATAGCGGCAAATGGGGAGGGTCTGTGACGCGGAGGGTTGGCCCTCACGGCAACTTGTCACACCCTCTCGCCGATCCCGTCCAAACTGTGGGAGACATTGTCGAGTTCGATGCAGCCTGCCTTCCTTCACGGAATGTTTATTCCGGCGGCCTAATCAGTTCCCTTAATGCCGGCGCCACTGGTGCCGCTTCGTCCAAGAGGACAGGGGGGATCATTTGCGCGAGATAATTTCGATCAGCCGGCTTCAGGCGATTGCCGCCGCTTCCTTGATGCTGTGCGGAGCCGTGTCGCCTCTGCAGGCCGCTCCGACATCGGCGGATCCCGTGGTGGTCGTGACAGACAAGGGCGCGGTACGCGGCGCCATCCGCAATGGCGTGCGCGAGTTCAAGGGCATCCCTTACGCCAAGCCGCCCGTCGGCGAGTTGCGATGGAGCATGCCCGAACCGGCGGCAGCATGGAGCGGCACGCTGGATGCCACGAAGTACAAGAGCTCCTGTCCGCAGGCCGAACGCTACGGCATTCCCGAATCGAGCGACAACGAAGATTGCCTCCATCTCAATGTCACGGTACCCAATTCGAAGACTTGGCGTGGCCGCAAGCGCGCGGTGATTGTCTGGATTCATGGCGGCGCATTCGTCGGCGGCTCAAGCGCGCTGTATCCGCTGGACACGCTGGCGAAGTCCGGCGACGTCATCGTGGTGTCGATGAATTACCGGCTCGGGGTCTTCGGGTTCACGGCGCATCCGGCTTTCGAGGCCGGTCACAATGGCGGATATGGCCTGGAGGATCAGCGCGCGGCGCTGCGCTGGGTGAAGCAGAACATCGCCGCCTTCGGCGGCGATCCGGAAAACGTCACGGTGGCCGGCGAATCAGCGGGCGCGGCCGGCGTGTGCATGCACATTCTGGCGCCGGACGAGACCGCGGGCCTGTTCCAGAAGGCGATCGTCCAGAGCGCCGGCTGCGCCACGCCGCTGCCGACCGTCGAGCAAGGCAGCAAGACCGGGCAGAAGATCGCAGCATTGGTGGGCTGCAGCGATGACGCGGTCGCGCTGACGTGTCTTCGCGGCAAACCGGTCAAGGAGCTGCTTGCCGCCGCCGCGACCGTGGCGGGCTCCAGCATCGTCACCTTCCTGCCCGTGACCGGCACCAAGACCGTGCCGCTGCCGGGGGCGCAGGCTCTCAAGGCCGGAAAATTCGTCAAGGTACCGATGATCATGGGCGGCACTCGCGACGAACTCAGGCTTTACGTCGCCTATGCCGTCCAGGGCGGCCAGTCGATCACCAAGGACAATTATTCCGCGCTCCTGAAGGACACCTACGGCAAGAATGCCGACAGCGTGGTCAAGAGGTATCCGCTGCGCAGCTATTCATCCGCCCCGTCGGCCCTTGGCACGGTCTGGTCCGACTTCCGCTCCGATGTCGGGATCAACAACTGCATCTATCTCGAAACGTCCAAGCTGATCAGGAAGTCGGCTCCTGTCTACGCCTTCGTGTTCGGCGACCGCGACGCGCCGCCGGTCACCAAGGATCCGGGCTTCGAGATGGGGGCGGTTCATTCCTCGGAATTGCCCTATCAATTCCCGCATTTCGACAACACGACCAGGATCGCCGGGCCGGATTTGAAGCCGGCCTCGCAGAAACTGGCCGACCGGATGGTGGCCTACTGGACCAGCTTTGCAAAAACCGGAAAGCCAAGGGCGCCCCGATCTCCGGCCTGGCATCCGTTCAGGGCCGACTTCATGGTGATGAATCTCGCTCCGAGGAAGCTTGGTTACTTCAACGCGAGCAACGCCCATAACTGCAAATTCTGGAAGACGCTCTATCCGGAGGTGCTCACGCAGTGAGCACGGGCGTTATGGCAACTTGTCGTAGCCCTCGCCGATCCCGTTCAAGCTGAGCGGGAATCCGATGCCCTCTTCCGGGGTCTCGAAGATAATGAAGGTTGCTGTCTTGGCGGTGCGGAGCTGGCCGAGCAGCTTGTCGTCCATCACCACTTCGGCGACGCAGCCGTTGGGCAGGCAGCGGACAAATCCGGCGCGGCCGACGTCGACATTGTCGAGTTTCAGGCCGAGGCCGGAGGGCAGCAGCACCCCGAGCGGCGCCACCACCCGCATCAGCTTGCTCTTCTGGTCGGCGGTTTTCAGCACGATCACGGTGAGGCCGGCATTGGAGCGGTCTTCCGCCACCACGCTCTGGATCAGGGCGCATTGCTCGCCTTGGGCACCCGGCGGGGTGTCGCAGCGGATCTGCCAGTCGCCATGGACCGAGCGCACCGCGCCTTGCGCGCTGGCGGCCGCAGTCAGGCCGAGCAGAAGTGCGGCGGCGAGGCCTGCGGCGCCCAGCCCGCTGAAGGCGGCCGGAAATATATTGCCGAAGCGTGCCGCGCTTCTCGCCCTGTGTTTCGAAAGCCCCATCCGGGTCAATCCCTTGTTTCCCTTAAGGCTCGGTCCGAGCCATGGACTGATACGGCAATGACGGCGCCTTGAAGGCGATCTTCGAGGCCTCTGCGCCGGGACAGGCCGCTCCGAGGCCGGCGAATCAGGTTCCTGTGGAGCATCTCGTCTGTGCCTACATCGGGTAATCCGGCTGTCAAGCGCCGTCGGGGTACAAAAATGGGACTTTGGCCTGACTTCACGGGAAAATGCGACGTCGTCAGAATCGCTGGTGATGCCTCGCAACTGCATTGCGAGAGGCTGAGAATTATGGTTTGAGAGGCTGGATTTCGACGCGTTCTAGCGATCTGGCCCCGGTACTTCTAAAGTACCTCCCAAGGCCGTTTGTCAGGGGGCGGATCGTGCAGCATTTCCCGCCATCCGGCGGAATGCTTTGGGGATTTATCAAGGGAGCGCGAGCGGCATGAAGATGTCGAAGGGCCAGATTGGCCGGCGGTTGCTGGGATTAACGGTGGCAGGCGTTTCGCTGGCGGCCGGCGGGGCGGCATTCGCCGAATTGGGTCAGCCCGTGCCGTGGGAAGTCACGCTGCAGGAATCGGCCACGCCGGTGATGGACAATATCACCTGGTTCCATAACTTCCTGTTCTGGCTCATCACCATCATCACGCTGTTCGTTCTGGCGCTGCTGATCATCGTCGTCGTGAAGTTCAACGCCAAGGCCAATCCGGTCCCCTCGAAGACCACTCACAACACCCTGATCGAAGTGGCGTGGACGCTGATTCCGGTGCTGATCCTGGTCGGCATCGCGGTGCCGTCGTTCCGGCTGTTGTTCCAGCAGCTCGACATTCCGAAGGCCGATCTGACCGTCAAGGTCACCGGCAAGCAGTGGTACTGGAGCTACGCCTATCCCGATAACGGCAAGTTCGAATTCGATTCGCTGCTGGCCCAGGACAAGAAGCCCCGGTTGCTCGGCGTCGACAACGAGATGGTCGTGCCGGTGAACAAGGTGATCCGGATCCAGACCACGGGCGCCGACGTCATCCATGCCTTCGCGGTGCCGGCCTTCGGCATCAAGATCGACTCGATCCCCGGCCGTCTCAACGAGACCTGGTTCAAGGCCACCAAGGTCGGCATGTTCTACGGCCAGTGTTCCGAGCTGTGCGGCAAGGATCACGCCTTCATGCCGATCGCTGTGCGGGTGGTGAGCGATCAGGAATTCGCGGCCTGGGTTGAGACCGCGAAGAAGAAGTTTGCGACCAACCCGGCGAATTCGTTCGCTTCAGTGGGCGCGGCGGCGCAGTAGGCTTTCGAGCTTCAGGCGCCGGTAACGGGACAAGGGCGACGGGACCGCGAGGTCCGCAAAGGACTGCAAGGCAGGATTTGAAAATGGCAACAGCAACACCGGCTCATCACGATCACGCCCAGGGACACGCGCATGACGATCACGCGCACGACCATCCGACCGGATGGCGGCGTTTCGTCTATTCGACCAACCACAAGGACATCGGCACGATGTACCTGGTGTTCGCGATCGTCGCGGGCGTGATCGGCGGATTGATGTCGATCATGATGCGCATCGAGCTGATGTATCCCGGCATCCAGCTCTTCCACGAGAGCCACACCTTCAACGTTTTCGTCACCGCTCACGGCCTGATCATGGTGTTTTTCATGATCATGCCGGCCTTCATCGGCGGGTTCGGCAACTGGATGGTGCCGCTGATGATCGGCGCGCCGGACATGGCGTTCCCGCGCATGAACAACATCTCGTTCTGGCTGCTGCCCGCCTCGCTCGCGCTGCTCGTGATCTCCACCTTCGTCGAGGGCGAGCCGGGCGGCAACGGCGTCGGCGCGGGCTGGACCGTGTACGCGCCGCTGTCGACTTCGGGCCATCCGGGGCCGGCGGTGGATTTCGCGATCCTGTCGCTGCATCTGGCCGGCGCCTCGTCGATCCTCGGCGCCATCAATTTCATCACTACGATCTTCAACATGCGCGCGCCGGGCATGACCCTGCACAAGATGCCGCTGTTTGTGTGGTCGATCCTGGTGACGGTGTTCCTGCTGCTGCTGTCGCTGCCGGTGCTCGCCGGCGCCATCACCATGCTGCTCACCGACCGCAATTTCGGCACCACCTTCTTCTCCGCCGAGGGTGGCGGCGACCCCGTGCTGTTCCAGCATCTGTTCTGGTTCTTCGGCCATCCCGAAGTCTACATCCTGATCCTGCCGGGTTTCGGCGTGATCAGCCAGATCATCTCGACCTTTTCGAAGAAGCCGGTGTTCGGCTATCTCGGCATGGCCTATGCGATGGTCGCAATCGGCGGCATCGGCTTCGTGGTGTGGGCGCATCACATGTACACCGTCGGCATGTCCTCGGCGACGCAGGCCTATTTCCTCGCCGCCACCATGGTGATCGCGGTGCCGACCGGCGTGAAGATCTTCTCGTGGATCGCCACGATGTGGGGCGGCTCGATCGAGTTCAGGACCCCGATGCTGTGGGCGATCGGTTTCATCTTCCTGTTCACGGTCGGTGGCGTCACCGGCGTCGTGCTGTCGAATGCCGGCGTCGACCGCGCGCTGCACGAAACCTATTATGTGGTGGCGCATTTCCACTACACGATGTCGCTCGGCGCGACCTTCGGCATCTTCGCCGCCTGGTACTACTGGTTCCCGAAAATGTTCGGCTACATGTATTCGGAGACCATCGGCAAGCTGCACTTCTGGGTCACCTTCATCGGCGTCAACCTGGTGTTCTTCCCGCAGCACTTCCTCGGTCTTTCCGGCATGCCGCGACGCTACATCGACTATCCCGACGCGTTCGCCGGCTGGAATCTGGTGTCCTCGGTTGGCTCCTTCATCTCCGGCTTCGGTGTGCTGATCTTCATCTACGGCGTGGTGCTGGCGTTCATGCGCAAGGAAAAGGCTGCGGACAATCCGTGGGGGGTGGGCGCCACCACGCTGGAATGGACGCTGCCGTCGCCGCCGCCGTTCCATCAGTTCGAAACGCTGCCGCGCGTGCAGTAATGAAGGAAAGCGCGGCGCGTCGATCGCGCCGCGTCTGTTAGGGAAGCGAGACCAGTCTTGTCGGTTGTTGATCACAACGCCATCGAACTATCGCCTCGGATTTCGGAGGCCGATGTCGCCGACTACATCGCGCTGCTGAAGCCGCGGGTGATGTCGCTGGTGATCTTCACCGCGCTGGTTGGCCTGATGATCGCGCCCGGCCATGTGCACCCGGTGCTGGCTTTCACCTCGATCCTTTGCATCGCGGTCGGCGCCGGTGCCTCCGGCGCGCTGAACATGGCCTATGAGGCTGACATCGACGCCAAGATGTCGCGCACCGCCAACCGGCCGATCCCGCGCGGGCGCGTCACGCAGGCTGAGGCGACGGCGTTCGGCATGACGCTGGCGTTCTTCTCGGTGATGACGCTCGGCATCCTGGTCAACTGGTTCGCCGGCGCGTTGCTGGCGTTCACGATCTTCTTCTACGTCGTGATCTACACCATGGCGCTGAAGCGCTGGACTGCGCAGAACATCGTGATCGGCGGCGCCGCCGGCGCGCTGCCGCCCGTGGTGGCGTGGGCGGCGGCGACCGGCTCGCTGTCGATGGAGCCGCTGCTGCTGTTCCTGATCATCTTCTTCTGGACCCCGCCGCATTTCTGGGCGCTGGCGCTGTTTCGCAGCGACGACTATGCCCGCGCCGGCATCCCGATGCTGCCCGTGGTCGCCGGGCCCGACGCGACCCGGCTGCAGATCCTGCTTTACACTATCGTGCTGGTCGCGGTCGCGTTCGCGCCGTGGCCGCTCGGTTACTTCGACGCGGTCTATGGCGTGACCTCGCTGGTACTCGGCGCCGGCATGCTGGCGCTCGCGGTCAACGTCTACCGTCACCGCACCGGAAGCCGGGCACTGCGCGCCACCCGAAAGCTTTTCGCATTCTCGATTTTCTATCTGTTCGCGCTGTTCGCGACCTTGCTGCTCGAGGTCGTCGTCCATGCCGTCGCGCCGTCGATCTGGTAGGGGGCGCATGGCGAGGCGATGGATAACAAAGAAAAGCCGGATGGAATCGTCCTCACCGAGGCACAGAAGAAGAGCCGCCGTCAACGTTCGATCGCCATCGCGCTGGCGCTCGGCGTCCTCGTCGTTCTGTTTTTCGCGGTCACCATGGTCAAGGGGACCGGCGTTCTAGTGCGGCCGACGTAATCGACATGGAGACCAAACCGACGATGCCGCAGGCGCCGACCACGAACCACGAGGCGAATCCGCGCCGGGTAGCGCTGCGCGGCCTTGGCCGCGACGCGGCAGTGGCTGCGGTCTGCGGCCTGGTCGTGGTGCTGATGGTCGGTGCGGCCTACGCTGCGGTGCCGTTCTACAACTGGTTCTGCCGCACCACCGGCTACAACGGCACCACCCAGGTCGCGACCTCGGCGCCGGCGGGCGCGCCGCTGACGCGCAAGATCGCGGTGCGCTTCGACGCCAATGTCGGGGCCGGGCTGCCGTGGAAGTTCGAGCCGGAGCAGACCGAGATCGAGGTCAGGATCGGCGAAGTCGTCACGGTGTTCTATACCGTGACCAATCAATCGGCCCGGACAACAACCGGGCAGGCCGCCTATAATGTGGCGCCGCTGACGGTCGGGGCGTATTTCCAGAAGCTCAACTGTTTCTGCTTTACCGATCAGACCATGGCTCCGGGCGAGAAGCGCGAGATGCCGGTGGTGTTCTACGTCGATCCGGCGCTTGCCGCGGACAGCGAGAACGACGGCTTGGGCACCATCACCCTGTCCTATACCTTCTACCCCGTGCGCGAACCGACGCCGAAGCCGCTGGCGGCGAGCGAACTGGATAAACGCAAGGGCAACCTCTGATCGCCGGAGTCCCCAGCAATGAGGATCCCGGGATTTGATTTTTGAGACGAATGCGTGCCGAATGGCACCGCACCGCTAACGGAGAGACCGCAATGGCTACGGCGCACGTCAAGCACCACGACTACCACCTCGTCGATCCGAGCCCGTGGCCGGTCGTCGGCTCGGTATCGGCCTTCATCATGGCCGTCGGCGCGGTCACCTGGATGCATCATATGTTCGCCGCCGCCCCGATCGTTTTCGGCGTCGGCACCATCGGCGTGCTCTACACCATGGTGAGCTGGTGGGCGGATGTGATCCGCGAAGCCCAGTACAAGGGCGATCACACCCGCGTGGTGCAAATCAGCCATCGCTACGGCATGATCCTGTTCATCGCTTCCGAAGTGATGTTCTTCGTCGCCTGGTTCTGGGCGTTCTTCAACTCGGCGCTGTTCCCCGGCGATCCCGTTCACGCCACCCGCGAGGCGCTGTTCGGCGGTGTGTGGCCGCCCAAGGGCATCGAGACCTTCGATCCCTGGCATCTGCCGTTGTTGAATACGCTGATCCTGCTGACATCGGGCACCACGGTCACCTGGGCGCATCACGCGCTGCTGGAGAACGACCGCCAGGGCCTGAAATACGGCCTGATCCTGACGATCCTGCTCGGGGCGGCCTTCACCTGCGTGCAGGCCTATGAATACGCCCACGCTGCGTTCTCGTTTGCCGGCAACATCTACGGCGCGACCTTCTTCATGGCGACCGGCTTCCACGGCTTCCACGTGCTGGTCGGCACCATCTTCCTGATCGTCTGCCTGATTCGCGCCTATGCCGGGCATTTCACGCCGAAGCAGCATCTCGGCTTCGAATTCGCCGCCTGGTATTGGCATTTCGTCGACGTGGTGTGGTTGTTCCTGTTCATCTGCGTCTATGTCTGGGGTGGCGGCGCGGAATCCATGGCCCACGCCGCGCACTGATCCGTAAGCCAATATGCTACAAGGGGGCGGCCGCGGGGCCGCCCTTTTGCTATCCGAATGACGAAAGACCAGAGCATGCCCGACGAGACCTTGCCCACGCTGGCGCAGAGCGCGATGCGCGGCCTTGCCTGCAAATGTCCGCGCTGCGGCAAGGGCAAACTGTATGCCGGGTTCCTCAATCTGCGGCCGAACTGCGAGGCCTGCGGGCTCAACTATGCCTTCATCGACGCCGGCGACGGGCCGGCGATTTTCATCATCATGATCGCCGGCGCCATCGTCGTCGGCTGCGCTTTGATCGTGGAAGTGAAATACCAGCCGCCGTTCTGGCTGCACGCCGTGCTTTGGCTGCCGTTGATTCTCGCAACCACGCTGCTGCCGCTGCGCGCGATGAAATCGCTGCTGATCGCGCTGCAGTTTCATCACAAGGCGGCGCCGGGCCGGCTGATCGACCGCGAGCCGAAATGACCGGGATGACTGCGCCACGGCGCAATGTCGCGGGACTGGGTGTTTTCACGCTCGCGGTGGTGGCGCTGCTTGTCGGCCTCGGACTGTGGCAGCTGCAGCGCCGGGTCGAAAAGCACGCCTTGATCGCGGCCCTGACCGAACGTCTGGCTGCCGCAACTGTGGCGCTGCCGCAGCCTTCGCAATGGAATACGCTGACGCCGGAGCGGGATGAATTCCGCCGCGTCCGTTTCTCGGCGACCTATCAGCCCCGTCCGGATGCGATGGTCTACAGTTCCGGCTCGTCGGTGCGCGACGACGTCACCGGCCCCGGCACCTGGGCTTTCCTGCCCGCGAGCCTGCCGACCGGCGAGACCGTCGTGATCAATGCCGGCTTCGTGCAGAACACGATGCAGGATCGCGCCCAGCAGGATCGCGCGGTGACGCGGCTGGTCACGGGCGTGCAGGTCACGCTGACCGGTTACATCCGTTTTCCGGAAACCGCGGGCGCGCTGACGCCGCCGGAGAATCCCGCCAAGCGGCTGTGGTTTACCCGGGATCATCTGGCGATGGCGCGCTCGCTCGGCTGGGCTGAGGGGGGCAGGCCGATCGCACCGTTCTACATCGACCTGGAAGCGCCGGCGCCGGAGAGCGGCATCCCAAAACCCGGACCGCTCACGGTCCATCTCAAGGACGACCACCTGTACTATGCCATCACCTGGTTCGGACTGGCGGGCGCGGTGGCGTTCGCTTTCGCCGCGTGGCTGCGCGCGCAACGGCGGACCTAGATCGGTCCGCGACGTCGGCCTTCCGTAATGCGAGCGCGGAAATCGAGCTTGCGGCCTTCCTGGCGAAATACCCGGGATGACGGGGTTGCGCGCTACCATCGCAGGTGCCGGTCCTGATCCGGCGCGCGATGCGCAGGGAGCGGAAAGAAGCGGTTTCCACTTGAGCTGAAAACGCTTTATGGTGCCGCTCGATTTCGCCGCAGGCGGGATAAATTATCAATTAGAATCAAAGGTTTGACGGAAGGTCGGGCTTTTGGAGGGTGGTTTGACGCGGTACATTTCGACGCGGGGGGAAGCCCCCACGCTAGGTTTCTGCGATGTGATGCTGACCGGGCTCGCCCGTGACGGCGGCCTCTACGTGCCCGAAACATGGCCGCAGCTTTCGCCGGAAACCATCGCCGCCTTCTTCGGCCGGCCCTATTGGGAAGTCGCGGTCGAGGTGATCCGCCCCTTCATCGGCGGCGAGATCTCCGATGCCGATCTCGGGCGCATGGCGAACGAGGCCTACGCCACGTTCCGCCATCCCGCCGTGGTGCCGCTCGACCAGATCGGTCCCAATCAATTCCTGCTGGAGCTGTTTCACGGGCCGACGCTCGCGTTCAAGGACGTGGCGATGCAGCTGATCTCGCGGCTGATGGATCACGTGCTCGCCAAACGCGCCCAGCGCACCACCATCGTGGTCGCGACCTCGGGCGATACCGGCGGCGCCGCGGTCGATGCCTTCGCTGGTGCCGACAATGTCGATCTGGTCGTGCTGTTTCCGCACGGCCGCATCTCCGACGTGCAGCGGCGGATGATGACGACGGCGGGTGCCAGCAACGTTCATGCGCTCGCCATCGAAGGCACCTTCGACGATTGCCAGGCGATCGTGAAGGGGCTGTTCAATCATCACAGCTTTCGCGATTCCGTCGCGCTGTCGGGCGTCAACTCCATCAACTGGGCGCGGATCGTCGCGCAGGCGGTGTATTATTTCACCTCGGCGGTCGCGCTCGGAGCGCCGGCGCGGACGGTGGATTTCACCGTGCCGACCGGGAATTTCGGCGACATCTTTGCCGGCTACGTCGCCAAGCGGATGGGCTTACCCGTCCGCTGGCTGCGCATCGCCGCCAACATCAACGATATCCTGCCGCGCACGCTCAAGACCGGCATCTATGAAGTGCGCGAGGTCCATGCGTCGGCCTCGCCGTCGATGGACATCCAGGTCTCCTCGAATTTCGAACGGTTGTTGTTCGAGGCGAGCGGCCGCGATGCGGCCAGTGTGCGCCGGCTGATGGCGTCGCTGAAGCAGTCCGGACGTTTCGTGCTGCCCGATGCGACCCTGGCGGCGATCCGCGAGGAATTCGATGCCGGCCGCGCCGACGAAACCGAAACCGCGGCCGCGATCCGTGCCGCCTGGCGCGAGGCCGGCGATCTCGTCGATCCGCATACCGCAGTGGCGCTGGCAGTGGCGGATCGCGACACCCCGGATTCGAAGATTCCCAACATCGTGCTGTCGACCGCGCACGCGGCGAAGTTCCCCGACGCGGTGGAAGCTGCTTGCGGCGTGCGGCCGGAACTGCCGGCCTGGCTCGAGGGTTTGATGACCAAGCCTGAGCACATCACGGTCATGAAGAACGACCAGGTCGAGGTCGAGCGGTTCGTGCTGTCGGTCAGCCGTGCCGCGAAGCAAGGAGTTGCCGGATGAGCGTCGACGTCACCAAGCTTCCCTCCGGCCTCACGGTGATTACCGACACCATGCCGCATCTGGAAACCGCGGCGCTCGGGGTATGGGCCGGTGTCGGCGGGCGCGACGAAAAGCCGAACGAGCACGGCATTTCGCATCTCCTGGAACACATGGCCTTCAAGGGCACCACTCGGCGCAGCTCGCGGGAGATCGTCGAGGAAATCGAGGCGGTCGGCGGCGATCTCAACGCCGGTACCTCGACCGAGACCACGGCCTATTACGCCCGCGTGATGAAGGCCGACGTGCCGCTGGCGCTGGACGTGCTCTCCGACATTCTCGCCAATCCGTCTTTCGTGCCGGATGAACTCGAGCGCGAAAAGAGCGTCATCGTGCAGGAGATCGGCGCCGCGCAGGATACGCCCGACGACGTGGTGTTCGAACATCTCAACGAGCTGTGTTTCCCGGATCAGCCGATGGGCCGCTCGCTATTGGGAACGGCAAAGACCCTGAAGGGTTTCAATCGCGATACGCTGCGCGGCTACCTTTCGACGCATTATCGCGCTCCGGACATGGTGGTGGCGGCCGCCGGCGCGGTCGATCACAAGCGGGTGGTGGAGGAAGTGACGCAGCGCTTCGCCAGCTTCGAAGGCCCGGCCGCACCCAGGCCGCAAGCCGCGATGTTCGGCAAGGGCGGCTCCCGCGTGGTGCATCGCGACCTCGAGCAGGCGCACCTGACGCTGGCGCTCGAGGGGGTGCCGCAGACCGATCTGTCGCTGTTCTCGCTGCAGGTGTTCACCAACACGCTGGGCGGCGGGATGTCGTCGCGGCTGTTCCAGGAAGTGCGCGAAAAGCGCGGGCTGTGCTATTCGATCTACACCTTCCATGCGCCCTATGCCGATACCGGCTTCTTCGGGCTCTACACCGGCACCGACCCGGGCGATGCGCCCGAGATGATGGAAGTGATCGTCGACGTCATCAACGATGCCGTCGAGACGCTGACCGAAGCCGAGATCGCGCGCGCCAAGGCGCAGATGAAGGCGGGGCTGTTGATGGCGCTGGAAAGCTGCTCCTCGCGCGCCGAACAGCTGGCCCGCCACGTTCTGGCCTATGGCCGCCCGCTGACGGTGGAAGAGCTGGTGGCCCGAATCGACGCGGTCAGCATGGAATCGACGCGCAACGCCGCCCGCGCCCTGCTGTCGCGCAGCCGGCCGGCGGTGGTGGCACTCGGCAGCGGCAGGGGTCTGGACACGGCGGTGGGTTTTGCGGAAGGATTGACCCGGTCGAAGGCCAAGGCGCTGCTGCATTAGCCCGTTGTTTTGACGCTTGCGGCGTCGGGGTTCGGGCAGGGGAGTTTTGAGGCATGGCCCTGTTTCGTTTGCCATCCAGCGGACCGCCCGCGCTCGCCCCGCGCGGCCATGGCCTGTTGCTCCGCGCGCCGCAAATGTCCGATTTCCCGCAATGGGCGCAGCTGCGCGAATCAAGCCGGGCCTACCTGACCCCGTGGGAGCCGATCTGGCCGTCCGACGACCTGACCCGCTCCGGCTTCCGGCGAAGGTTGCGCCGCTATGCCGAAGACATTGCGGCCGACCGTTCCTATCCCTTCATCGTGTTCCGGGAGTCCGACGGCGCCATGATCGGCGGCGTGACGCTGGCGAATGTGCGGCGCGGCATCGTGCAGGCCGGCACCATCGGCTACTGGGTCGGAGAACCCCATGCCCATCGCGGCTATATGACGGCGGCGCTGCGGGTGCTGTTGCCGTCGCTGTTCGGCGAGCTCAATCTGCATCGCGTCGAGGCCGCCTGCATTCCCTCCAATGCGCCGTCGATCCGGGTGCTGGAGAAATGCGGCTTCACCCGCGAAGGACTGGCGCGACGCTATCTCTGCATCAACGGTGTCTGGCAGGACCACCTTCTGTTCGGCCTGCTGCATGAGGATTTTCGCGGCTAATCCCGGTTCATGCGCCTTTTGGGCGCCTTTGGTTCGCCGCCATTGCCCTGCTATAAGGCGGAGCGTTTTCGAGCGAAGTGGCTGCCGGTTCGCGTCAGGAAGACGCGACAGAAATAGAGACTGGAGCCGCGGTTCTGATCCGGTCAGGACCGAGGCTCGGGGACGAAGGTCAGAACGCGGAATATGCCAGGGGACGTCGCATGGAGGATAAGCCTGTGATCATGACGGCCGCGCGGCCGGGCAGGTCTCGCCGGACCGCGATCGTGGCTGCGATCTCATTCGCAATGGGCTGCAACATGCTCGCCTCGCCGGCATCGTCGCAGTCGCTCACCGATCGCTTCAAGAGCCTGTTCGGCGGCAAGTCGGAGGAGGCCCCCGCCGGGGGAGCCCTGCCGAAAGCAGATGAAGCCCCGAGCGACCTCTTCTGTCCCCCGGTCAGCATTCGCGCCGGCGCTTCCACCTATCAGGTCGCCGCGCCGGGCAAGCAGCCGGTAGGCAATGACCTGCGCTTCCAGGCGACCATCACCCGCACCGCGCGCGATTGCACCTATAACAGCGGCGAGATCACTGCACGGATCGGCATTCAGGGCCGCGTCATCGCCGGTCCGGCCGGGGCGCCGGCCAGCGTCGAAATCCCGCTGCGTGTGGCGGTGGTGCAGTCCGGCGTGCAGGAAAAGACGATCGTCACCAAGGCCTACCGGACCTCGGTATCGATGTCCGAGGACGGCAGCGTGCCGTTCACTCTGGTTGCCGAGGATATCGTGTATCCGGCGCCGTCGGGCGCGGTCGGCGACACCTACGTATTCTATATCGGCTTCGATCCGCAGGCCTTGAAGCCGGAGCCGAAGCCGCGAGCGAAGAAGAAGTAGGCGTCTTGTTGTTGCCCGGTGCATGACGCATCCAGGGGCGTCATTCCCCGCGCATGCGGGGCATCCAGTACGCCGGGCGGGGTGGGGATAGCCAACAAAAAAGCCGGCGCGATCATCTCGCGCCGGCTTTTTTGTTGCGACTGAAACCCGTCAGTTCAGCTTGGCCTTAACTTCGGCGATGCCCTTGGCCAAGAGATCGTCGGCGACCTGGCCCTTGACCGACTGCGACAGGATGGTGGAAGCCGCCGTCACCGCGGCGTTGGCCGCCGCGGCACGAACATCGGCGACCGCCTGGGCTTCGGCAAGCGCGATCTTGCCCTCGGCGGTCTTGGTGCGCCGGGCGACGAAATCTTCCATCTTGGTCTTGGCCTCGGCCGCGATGCGTTCGGCTTCGGCCTTGGCGGAAGCGATAATCTCCTGCGCCTCGCCTTCCGCCTTGGCATGACGGGCCTTGTATTCCGCCAGCAGCTTGGCGGCCTCGTCCTTGAGCCGGCGGGCGTCGTCGAGCTCGGCCTTGATGCGCTCGCTGCGATGATCGAGCGCCTTCAGCACCGTGCGGTGGACGCCCAAATAGGCGAACAACGCCATCAGGATGATGAAGGCTATGGCGACCCAGGTTTCCGGTTCGGCGAACATCAAACTTATCCCTTCAAGGACGCGTCGACGGCTGATTCCACGGCCTTGCCGTCGGGCATCACGCCGGTCAGCCGCTGCACGATCGCGGCGGCCGCATCGGCGGCAATGCCGCGGACGTTGCTCATCGCGGTCTCGCGGGTCGAGGCGATGGTCTTTTCAGCCTCGGCGAGCTTGACCGACAGCTTGTCTTCCAGCGCCTTGCGCTCGGCTTCCGATGCCGCGTTCAGCTTCTCGCGGGTCTCGGCGCTGATCGCCTGGGCGCGCGAACGGGCCGAGGCCAGTTCGGTTTCATAGGCCTTCAGGGCGCTGTCGGATTCGTCCTTCAGCTTTTGCGCGGCGGCCAGATCGCCCTCGATCGCCTTCTGACGGTCCTCGATCGTCTTGCCGACACGCGGCAAAGCGATACGCGAGACAATCAGATACAGCGCGACGAATGCGATCGCCAGCGACACCAGTTGCGAAGCAAAGGTGTCCTTCTGGAACGGCGGAAACGGGGCCTTGTGGCCGCCATCTGCCGCCGTGTGGGCCGTCGCGCCCTTTGCGTTGCCATGACTCTCAGCCACGGGCTTCTCCTCGTTGGACGATCGAGGTCCCGAACCGGGACCTCATCGGCCAGATCGGTGATGAATCAGAGCGCGAACAGCAGCAACAGCGCGATCAGCAGCGAGAAGATGCCGAGCGCTTCGGTCACGGCGAAGCCGAAAATCAGGTTGCCGAACTGGCCCTGGGCTGCGGATGGATTGCGCACCGCAGCGGCGAGATAGTTGCCGAAGATGATGCCCACGCCAGCGCCTGCGCCACCCATGCCAATGCAGGCAATACCAGCGCCAATGTACTTCGCGGCAATCGGATCCATGAAACGAACTCCTTCTTGAGGTTTGGTAGTGAGGCCGGATCAGTGGCCCGGATGGATAGCATCGTTGAGATAGATGCAGGTGAGGATGGTGAAGACGTAGGCCTGAAGGAACGCGACCAGCAGCTCAAGCGCGGTCAGCGCGATGGTCAGCCCGAGCGGCAATACCGCGCCGGCCCAGCCGACGATGCCCAGGGCGCCGAGCATGCCGACGAAGCTCGCGAACACCTTCAGCGCGATGTGGCCTGCCAGCATGTTCGCGAAAAGTCGTACCGAATGCGAAACGGGCTTCAGGAAGAACGAAATGACTTCGATCAGCACCACCAGCGGCAGAATGTAGATCGGAACGCCCGACGGCACGAACAGCTTGAAGAATTTCAGGCCGTTTTTGTAAAAGCCGTAAAACAGCACGATGAAGAACACCAGCAGCGCCAGCGCTGCGGTGACGATCAGGTGGCTTGAAACCGTGAACGTGTAGGGAATGATTCCGATCAGGTTCGAGACCGCGATGAACATGAACAGCGAGAACACCAGCGGGAAGAACTTCATGCCTTCCGAGCCGGCGGTGCTTCTGATGGTGCTCGCCACGAATTCGTAGCTTATTTCGGCCACCGACTGGAAACGGCCCGGGACCAACTGCCGGCCGGCGCCGATCATCAGCAGCGAGATCACCGCCACCGAAAGAAACATGTAGGCCGACGAATTGGTGAACGCGATTTCCTGTCCGCCAAGGTGGCCGATGGTGAACAGCTTGGTGATCTGGAACTGATGGATTGGATCGGCGGCCATTCGTTTCTCAGTCTATCGGTTTCGCGATCTCTCGCGGGTCGTGTCGGACGTTCAGATGCGCTTCGCAATGCCCGCGTCAGAGCCGTTCAGACTGCTTCGCCATCACGCCTGCCGCCCGCATCACATTGATCACGCCGGCGGTAAAGCCAAGCAGCAAGAATACAATGAGGCCCCAGGGCGAAGTCGACAGCAAGCGATCGAAACCCCAGCCGAGAGCCGCTCCGACAAGAACACCGGCAACCAGTTCGGAGGAGAGGCGAAGCCCCATAGCCATGGCGGATGCCTTGGCTTGAGCCGCGTCCTGCTCGTTTCCGGACTGGTCCGTCCCGATCTTTCGGCTGCCCCGAACTTCGGACAACCGCTGATCCAGACTTCCGAGCCTTGCGGAAAGCGCGGCTTCGTCGGACGATTTCTCGCGACTTCCATTTCCCTTGTCGTTCGTGCCTTCAGCCATGCTGTGGAGCTCAAACGATGCTGTGGAAATAACGCCCCGTCACCCTCAAAAGCCGCGCGGACCATACTTACCGCGTCTGATCAAGTCAAGATTGCGTCGTAACCAGTTAGTGCGTTGATTTATTTGATCTTATTCCACGGAGCGGGAATGCGGCGCCATGCCGCCATCGCAGTGCAGCAGCACGCTTTGTGCGACGACCGAACTTGCACGCCAAAGCCGGGTCTGTTGGGATGACCAGCCGATATCCCTATCCCGCCGGAGCCCGCATGCAGCGTCAGGTCGACTATTATTTTTCGTTCCAGTCCCCGTGGGCCTATATCGGCCACAAGGCGTTCCTTGAGGTCGCAAGTACCTACAATCTCAAGATAAATTACAAGCCGGTGGTGCTGGTCGATCTGTTCTCGGAGACCGGCGGCCTGCCGCTGATGAAGCGTCATCCGGTGCGGCAGCGCTACCGGATGGTCGAGTTGCAGCGCTGGCGCGACAAGCGCGGACTGAATTTCCATCTGCAGCCGGCGAACTGGCCATTCAATGCGCGGCTGGCCGACGGCGTGGTGATCGCGGCGATCGAGGCCGGCCTCGACCCCGAGCCGTTCATGCGGCGGGCTTTCGCGGCGGTGTGGGAAGACCAGCTCAATCTGACCGACCCTGCTACCCTGGTCAGGCTGGCGGACGAATCGGGGCTTCCCGGCAAGCAACTGGTCGAGCGTTCCGGATCGGACGAGATCAGTGCGGCCTATGAGCAGAATCGCCAGGATGCGCTGGCGGCCGATGTGTTCGGATCGCCGGTCTACGTGCTCGACGGCGAGGTGTTCTGGGGACAGGACCGGATCGAATTGCTCGCCGACGCGTTGAAATCCGGTCGCGCGCCCTATAGGTCGCAGGTGTAGGCTTGAAGCGCGGGACCGGGACGGCCTATCGGTTTGAGGCGGAGCGACCCATGAGCAAAGCGACATCGCCCTCGAAATTCTCCACAACAATTATGGCCGCGGCGCTGGTTTTTTCCGTTGGCGGCACCGGTGCCGGGTTCGCGCAATCGATGCCGGACACCGAGAATGGCCGCTACGTGCTGTCGCCGGTCGCCGATGGCGTGCTCAGGCTCGATACCCGGACCGGCGCCGTTTCGATCTGCACCAATGGCGGTGCGGGCTGGGCCTGCTACGCCGTGCCTGACGAACGCGCCGCGCTGGACGCGGAAATCGGCCGGCTGCAGGCCGACAATGAAAGGCTGAAGGCAGAGCTGGCGGCGCGCGAGCCTGTCGTCAGCGGCAAGATCGAAGAAGCCTTGCCCAAGGAAATCTTGCCCAAGTCCGATTCACTTAAGAAGCCCGAGCCGAAGGTGGCCGAGGGCGAACGCAAGATCGAGATTCCACTGCCGAGCGACCGCGACATGGACCGCGTGTTTTCATTTCTCGAGCGGGCGTGGAAGCGGCTGATCGAGATGGCCAACCGGGTGCAGAAAGACGTCAGCGGCAAGATTTGAAGGCGGCGCTCGTTCCGTTCGCCGGGACGACATGTGGGGAGATCATCATGACGTCGCCCAAATCGCTGTCCCGCTCCGCGCCATCCACCGTCAGCGCCACCACCATCGTCTCATCGCTGCTGACGGTTCAAACCTCGGGACCCGGCTTCGTCGATCTCACCGCCGAGGTGAAAAAATTCGTCAGCGAGGTCGATGCGAAAGAAGGCGCGGTGATGCTGTTCATCCGCCATACCTCGGCGTCGCTGACGATCCAGGAAAATGCCGATCCGTCGGTGCTGGATGATTTGACGACGGTGCTTGACCGGCTCGCGCCCGAGCACGCCGGATGGACCCACGACACCGAAGGCCCCGACGACATGCCGGCGCATATCAAGACCATGCTGACGGCGACCTCGCTGCATGTTCCAGTCCTCAAGGGCCGGCTGGCGCTGGGAACCTGGCAGGCGATCTACCTGATCGAGCATCGCAGCGATCCGCACCGCCGCGAGGTCGTGCTGCAGTTTGTGGGCGCGATCTAGGTCCATGCTCAAAACAAAGCCGGCCGCGGAGCGATCCGCGGCCGGCCTGTTGCGTGCATCCTGCGGCTGCTGCCGCCGGACCAAATCAGGCTATCTGGTGATATCGACGTCCTTGGTTTCCGGCATCAGGAAGAAGCCGACGACCGCGGTGATCGATGCGAAGATGATCGGATACCACAGGCCCGCATAGATATCGCCGGTCGAGGCCACGATCGCGAACGAGGTCGCGGGCAATAGTCCGCCGAACCAGCCGTTGCCGATGTGATAGGGCAGCGACATCGAGGTGTAGCGGATCTTGGTCGGGAACAGTTCGACCAGCAACGCCGCGATCGGCCCGTACACCATGGTGACGTAGACCACCAGGATGAACAGCAGTCCGATAATCGCCGCAACCTGCGGACGGAAGATGTCGAACGGGTTCGACATCTTCACGACGCCCGTCGCACCCGCCTTCGGATAGCCCGCGGCCTGCACCGCCGCCAGTACCTGCGGATTGCTGGTCTTTGCGTCGGTGTAGGGCACTTCCTTGCCATTGACCGTGATCTTCACACCCGAGCCTGCGGGGCCATATGTGGTCGAATACTTGACCGACGACTGGGCCAGGAAGGCGCGAGCGGTGTCGCAGGGTGCCGTGAACACGCGGGTGCCGACCGGGTTGAACAGATCGCCGCAGCCTGCCTTGTCGGCGACGACTTCCACCTTGGTCGCCTCGATCGCCTTTTCCAGCGCCGGGTTGGCGTTGGAAGAGATCATCCGGAAGATCGGGAAGAAGGTCAGCGCCGCGATCAGGCAGCCGGCAAGGATGATCGGCTTGCGGCCGATCTTGTCCGACAGCCAACCGAACACGATGAAGAACCCGGTGCCGAACACCAGCGACCACGCGATCAACAGGTTGGCGGTGTAGCCGTCGACCTTCAGGATCGATTGCAGGAAGAACAGTGCGTAGAACTGGCCGGTGTACCAGACCACGCCCTGACCCATGGTGCCGCCGATCAGCGCCAGGATAACGATCTTGGCGTTGCTCCAGTCGGCGAAGGCCTCGGTCAGCGGGGCCTTGGAGCCCTTACCTTCTTCCTTCATCTTCTGGAAGATCGGCGATTCGTTGAGGCGCAACCGGATCCAGACCGAAACCCCGAGCAGGAGGATCGACACCAGGAACGGAATACGCCAGCCCCAGGCGGCGAATTCGGCTTCGCCGATTGTCGTACGGGTAAACAGGATCACCAGCAGCGACAGGAACAGGCCGAGCGTGGCCGTGGTCTGAATGAACGAGGTGTAGTAGCCGCGTTTGCCGTGCGGCGAATGCTCGGCCACGTAGGTGGCGGCTCCGCCATACTCGCCGCCGAGTGCGAGGCCCTGCGCCAGGCGTAGCGCGATCAGGATGACCGGCGCCGCAAAGCCGATCGTTGCCGCGTTGGGCAACAGGCCGACGATGAAGGTCGACAGACCCATGATCAGGATGGTGACGAGGAAGGTATATTTGCGTCCGACGATGTCGCCGACGCGGCCGAACACGATGGCGCCGAACGGGCGCACCAGGAAGCCGGCGGCGAAGGCAAGCAGCGCGAAGATGTCGCGGGTTGCCGGCGGATAGGCCGAGAAGAACTGCGCGCCGATGATGCCGGCGAGCGATCCGTAGAGGTAGAAGTCGTACCATTCGAAAACGGTACCGAGCGATGAAGCGAGAATGACGAAACGTTCGTCCTTCGTCATGCCTCCCGTTCGGACTTTTTCGGTAACTGCCATTGTGGACATTTTCGATCACTCCCGATTTTTTCTTGAATCACGCACATGTGCGTTGCGTCAGATCGACGCGTAGTTGGGAGCCTCCTACATGCTCGGGAAGCATGCCCCAATAGTACTTTCGGCTGGCATCGATTCGCCGTGCGTGCGATCGGCTTGTCAGGCGCGGCAGCGCGCTCGCGTGATTTCACCTGCTCAATCGGCGAGTAGTGCTGATTCTATCGGGAGAAAATGACCTTCGCGTTCGACGTCAGGGCCTTTGAAAAGGTCCCTGCCCACCGTCGCATTCATCCAATCAATTAAACCAAAGTCGGGACCTTGCTGCATGCGGGACTGCCGGTGCAGTCTCGAACTAAAGTCCAATGACGGAGAAGAACAATGCAATCGTCCACATCACAATGGAGATGACCGCGGTCCAGCGCGCGAACAGCAAATAGGTCTCGCGCATGACCGTTGAAATCGTCCGCTGCGCAAAGGCCTGGGGCGGACGGTTTTCCTTGGGAAGATAAAGCCACATCTCGGTCCGGCGGTGATCCTTGGTCCGGGCTTCATAGGCTTTCAGCACCAGAACAAGCGTCATCACCATGCTCAGGAATCCTCCCGCCTGAAAGGCGGAGCGCGGAAGGAAGGACAGGCCGATCATGACGCAGAAGATGGCAAGCGATGCGAACCCGCACGCACGCAGCACCGTTTCATAGGCAATACGGCGCATCTCTTCCATGAGTTGCCAACCCGCCGTTCGGAAGCACGTGAGGCCCAGCGTAGCGCCAAGGTCTCGCGCCCTCAACCTCGGGGCCGTCCGGCTAGAGGCCGATCTTGAGAAAATTGCCGGCCGCGGGCAACGTCAGAATCGCGGTTCCGGCAAGCCAGATCCAGAGCGAGACATTGTTAGATTCCGAGGCGCCGGTGACCCGCTCGTAGATTGCCGCCGGAATCCCGCCCAGAATCACAGTGGCGGTCGAGACCATCAACGAAGCGAGCATCAGCGTCAGCGACAGGCTTCCAAACAGCAGCGGGCCGGCGAGTATCTGGACGTACAGCAGCGCGAAAATCAGCCAGAGCTGGTTGAATATGCCGTTGATCATTCCGAAAAACGCAATTCCGATGAAATAGAAATTGCGGTTCATGATGCGGCTCCGCCGAGCCGGGGGGCGAGGTTCAACAACAGCAATGTGTAGTGGAGCGCGACGCGCAGCCAGAACAGCCAGACGAATCCGAACAGCCAAAGCACCACCGGAGGAGCCGCCTTTGGCGTTGCAATCGCGATCAGCGTGATGACGGGATCGGTGACCCGGCAAAAGAAGCGCCAGATGTAATTCGGCGAGTCCGCGTCGACCATCAGGCCGAGCAGGACGCGGCCGAGCATCGTGTACATCAACGCCGCCAGAATGAAATTCGGCAGGTGGAAGTACCAATAGGGAGCCAGTGACGTTGCAAAGTCCAAAGTTCGATTCTCCTACCGGGCTTCAGCAATCGACGAACCGGGACGCGTGACGAGATCACGATCCCAACAATGGCAAGCGGCGACTTTCCCGGCAAGTGCGGATGCGAGGTCGTGGAAAAGAAAACGGGGCCCCGAAAGGCCCCGTTTGCCGAGATGTGTCGCAGTGCTCTCAGGTGGTCTTCTCTTCGAGCACCGTCCTGCCCCGCGGCTTGCGGATATCGTCGACGTAGGCCTGCATCTCCTTCGAAGGCTCCTTGCCCAGCTTGCTGACGATGTAGATGACAGCAAAGCCCAACGGAGTTCCCAACAATCCGCAAGCGATATTGTTGAGGTCGAACCAGCCGACCTTGTTGGCCAGCGGATGCGCCAGTGTCGGGAAGCTCTCCATGGCGTTGGGCAACGCCATGGCCTTGGCGACATCGGCCAGCGGCGCTCCCGTCAGCGGGTTGAGCAGCGAGGTCATGCCGAAATACTTCACACCGGCGCCCGGGAAGTAGCGGGATGTCACGAGGTAGAACAAGCAGAGTCCGAAGCCGGCAATGATGCCGCAGACCGCGCCTGTCGCCGTCGTGCGCTTCCACCAGACGCCCATCACGAGCGCCGGGAAGTTGCCGGCCATCGCCAGCGAGAACGCCCAGCCGACCATGGCCAGGATATCGCCGGGTTTGGTTGCGGCAGTCGCGGCTGCGATCACGGCAACGACGACCAGAAGACCGCGCGCCACGGTGAGCCGGCGCATGGTCGGGGCGTTGGGGTCGATCATCTTGTAGTAGACGTCGTGCGACAGCGCGTTGGCGATGGCGAGCAGCAGCCCGTCAGCGGTGGACAGCGCGGCGGCGAGGCCGCCGGCGGCGACCAGACCCGAGATCACGTACGGAAGTCCCGCGATCTCCGGGGTGGAGAGCACGATCACGTCGGTGTTGATCACGAAGTCCTGCAGCCTGACGACACCGGGATGACCGGCGATCGCCTTGCAGGCGGCGACGATCGCATCGATGCTGCCGGCGTTCTTGCCGCAGATCTGGATCAGGCCGAGTTCGCCCCAATTGAAGATCCACGGTTTGAGCGCGCTGACATTGGCGCCGATGATGTTGGTGTAAACCTCCAGCTTCGAGAACGCCGCGTAGGCCGGCGCCGAGAAGTACAAGAGGAAGATGAACAACAGCGACCACGCCACCGACTGACGTGCCTCACGCACCGACGGGGTGGTGAAGTAGCGCATCAGGATATGCGGCAACGAAGCGGTGCCGACCATCATGCACATGATGATCGCAAAGAAGTTCAGCGGGCTGTAGTTGATGAACGGCGAGATGTGCGGCTTGAGGCCTGCCACGGTCGCAAGCCCGGTCGCCAGCATCTGCTGTTCCCGTGCCGTGATATCAGCAATCGCCTGTCCATAAGTGAGTTCCGGAATCGGAAATCCGTACTTCTTGGTGGAAAGGATAACGATCGGGGTCAGATAAGCGATGATCAGCACGACGTATTGCGCGATCTGCGTCCAGGTCACCGCCCGCATGCCGCCCAGCATCGCGCAGAGCAGAATGCCGACCAGGCCCGCAAACACCGCCACCTCGAACTGCATCCCGAGGAATCGCGAGGCGATAATGCCGGTGCCGTAAATCTGCGCCGTCACATAGGTGAAGGAACAGGCGACCAGCACGATGACGCCGAGCGCGCGCGCGAAGTTGCCGCCGTAGCGGAACGACAGGAAGTCAGGCACGGTGTATGCGCCGAACTTGCGCAGGTAGGGTCCGATCAGGATCGACACCAGCACAAATCCGCCGGTCCATCCGAGCACCCATGCGATGCCGTCGTAGCCGAGCAGGAACAGGGTGCCGGCCATGCCGACGAACGACGCCGCCGACATCCAGTCGGCGCCGGTCGCCATGCCGTTGTAGAAAGCCGGGACGCGCCGTCCGGCGACGTAATACTCCGAGACTTCAGCGGTTCGCGTCATCACGCCGATGATGGCGTAGACCGCGAGCGTGAAGAACACGAACAGGTAACCGAGGATCTTGTTCGGAACGCCAATCTGCTCGAGAATCGCAAGCAGAATGATGAACCCGATGAAGCCGCCGGTATAGGTACCGTACATCTTGCCCAGATTCTTGATGAAGTCCGAGCTGCTGGCAGAGCTTTGTGTAGCCATGGTTTCTTCCTCCCTCAATCTTCCTCGGCAAAGCCGAATTCGCGGTCAATCTTGTCCTGCTGTTTTGCGAACATGAACAGCATGACCACGAACACAATGAGCGAGCCTTGCGCGGCCATGTAGAAGCCGAGCGGGAAGTTGAGAATCGGAATCGTGATCTTGTTGAGGGGGTTCACGAACATGTGGATGATGAAGCCGAAGAAGAACCAGACACCGAGATGCGCAAACATCAGGCGCGACGTCTTGCGCCAGTGGGCTTCTTCCTTCTCTTTCATGCTTGTAGAGTCAGCCATGGGTTGCAAATCCTCCCTCAAAGCGCCGGTCAAATACGCCGGCATTGAATGATCGAGGGGAATGCAAATCCCTTCAGTGCGGCGTCCCCCCTTGCCGCTGTTCCAACCGGTCTTTGCCGGTTTGGAATTAATCAAGGCTAACACTACAATTGTCAGGCCTTTATTAGACTTTTGGTGGGGTGAAGATTGCTGCAGTTGCTAACTGCGATGCAGCGTTGAGAGCTTTGAAGCTGGCAGGCAACAGATAGGCTAAGCTGACAGGGTAACCCGGGTCGATCACGCAGGAAGAGATCGCGATGAAGCTGTTCGAAAAGTTGTTTCGTCCCCGTCCGCCGATTCGCGACCGGGAGGCGCTGGCGGACTTCATCAATGCGCAATCGGCCTTCATCGTGCAAAAGGGGATCTACGAATATTCGCGCGCGCGTGCGGGTCACTACGCCAAGGTTCTGTTTGCCGAGGAGGGATTTGCGCAATCCGTCGAGCACGCGCGCTGGCAGGCCTTTCCGCTGGGCCTCTCGATGGTAGGCGAAATGGTCAATGGGGCGCTGACTTCCCAAGCCGACGGGATGCAGCGCCGCGAAATACTCGACCAGCTGATTATCGTGGTTCTCTCGGTTTTCGACCGCTATCCGGTTCCTCCATCGATCGGAGAAGAAGCCTGGCGTGCAGCGCGCAGCGACCTGGCGCATCGGCTCGATCTGGCCGGCGGGCACGCGCCCAAGCGCGTGATGGACATTCCAGATCCGCTGGCGGAAGCCTATTTCGCGATGATGCCGATCCACGAAAAGCTGCGCGGGCGGGATTACCAGACGACCCGGAATTATCTCCGTGTCAGCCTCTGCAACATCTACGATGAATTGATCGCGCGCATGGACAAGATGGCCCTGGAACGGGCATTGACCGCGGGTGCCGCGGCATAATTCTTTCGATCACGCGGATGCGGCTGCCGGCAGGGAGGGGCGATGGACAGGACGAGTGGTGGCGCCCCGCTTTTGTCGCTCGACGCCGTTGTCATCGATAGCGAAACCACCGGGCTCGATCCGCGCAAGGCGCGGGTGATCGAGCTTGCCGGCGTGCGACTGTCCGGCGGCAAGCTTGCCGGCGACAACTCGTTTTGTCGATTGCTGCGGCCAGCCGGCGAACCGATTCCCGCCGAGACGACGCGCATTCATGGCATCGACGATGCCATGGTCGCGGGATCGCCGCTGTTTGCGGACGTCTGGCCGGATTTCAAGGCGTTTCTCGGTAAGGCCGTGGTGATCGGGCATACGGTCGGGTTCGACCTTGCCGTGCTGAAGCGCGAATGCGATCTCGCCGGTCTGGCTTGGAAGCGTCCACGCACGCTCGACACGCGGCTCTTGGCGCAGATCGCCGCGCCGGAACTGGCCGGCTATACGCTGGAGACGCTCGCCACCTGGCTGGGTGTCGAGGCTGCCGAGCGGCATTCCGCCCTCGGCGACGCGAAGACGACCGCGCGGGTGTTTCTGGCGCTGGTGCCGAAGCTGCGCAACCACGGTATCCGCACCATCGCCGAAGCCGAACGGGCCTGCCTCGCGCTGACGTCCGTACTCGACGACCAGATGCGGATCGGCTGGATCGATGCCGTCGAGGCTCCGGCGCGTGCCGATGCGGAACGAACCCTGGAACGCTTCGACAGCTACGCCTATCGGCATCGCAATCGCGACATCATGCGGACGCCTCCGGTCTTCGTGGAAGCCGGCATTTCGGTTCACGACGCCCTCGCGCGGCTGGCGAGAGCGAAAATATCGTCGGTTTTCGTGCGGCCGCATGCCGGTTCCGGCGGCGTCAAGGCGGCGGAGGCAGGCATTGTCACGGAACGCGATCTGCTGCGCGCGGTCGCCCGGCACGGCGCCGCCGCGCTCGACTTGCCGGTCGGGCAGATCATGAGCCGGCCGCTCGCAGCGGTATCAGCGGATGCTTTCGTCTATCGCGCAATCGGCCATATGAGCCGTCTCAAGACCCGCCATCTCGGCGTCGTCGACGAAGCCGGCCACGTGGTCGGCGCGATGTCCGCGCGAGACCTACTGCGGCTGCGCGCCGGGGAGGCCATATCGCTCGGCGACGAGATCGACGATGCGGCGGACGCGCACGCCCTGGCGATCGCCTGGGCCAAGCTGCCGCGGGTTGCGCAATCGCTGCTGGCGGAGGGGCTGTCCGGCCGCGACATTGCGGAAGTGATTTCCCGCGAACTCGGCGCGCTCACCGGGCAGGCCGCGGTGATCGCCGAGCGGATCATGCGGGAGCGTGGCGAAGGCGCGCCCCCGTGCGGCTATGCCATGGTCGTGCTCGGATCCGCCGGACGCGGCGAAAGCCTGCTGGCGATGGACCAGGACAATGCCATCATTTTCGAACAAGGCGAGCCGGACGGCGACGAGGATCGCTGGTTCGCGGCGCTCGGGGCCCACGTCGCCGATATCCTGCACGAGGTCGGCGTGCCCTATTGCAAGGGCGGCGTGATGGCGAAAAACGCGGCCTGGCGCGGCTCGGTCGCAACGTGGCGAAATCGTATCGACCACTGGATCATGCGCTCCAGTCCCGGCGATCTGCTGTCGGTCGATATTTTCTTCGACCTGCGGGCCGTCCACGGCGACGGCAGCCTCGCCGTCACCGTGAGGCAGGCGGCGTTCGATGCGGCCGAGGGCCAGGCCGCGTTCGCCAAGCTCCTGGTCGAGGACATCCGCACGCCTTCCAGCCTGAAATTCTTCGGCGGTATCCGCACTGTGGGTGGCCGCATCAACCTCAAGATGGCCGGACTGTTCGGCCTCGTCGCCGCGGCCCGCGCCATCGCGATCCGCCATCATGTGATGGACCGGTCGACACCGGCGCGATTGGGTCGCGTCAAGGAACTCGTTCACGTCAGCGAGACCGACCTCGATGCGCTGGGCGAGGCCCAGGGCGTGTTTCTGGATCTTATCGCGTCGCAACAGGTCGAGGATATCGCCCACGGGACACCGCCCTCCAACGCCGTCGCGGTGAAGCGGTTATCAGTCCGCGACCGTGATCGATTGCGCGTCGCGCTTGAAGCGGTCGCGGCCATCGATGATCTGACCCGCGATCTCCTGTTCAAGGATTGAGGCGGGCTCACCCGGCGCCCAATCGCCCGTTTTTGCGCTGCACAATGCCCCAGCCGTTCCCAGCCCGATTAACTGCCTTGGCCCATGCCGGGAATGTTGCCTTGCAAGAAGCTTCCTGTCAGTGGACAATCACTTTGAAAAACTCGCTTGGCAGGCCTTCTACAAAGCGGTCAAGGGTTTGCCGCAACGCTTCGCCGGAAATCAATGACTGCTCCTGCCAGCACCCACCTCGTCATCGCCGATGATCATCCGCTGTTTCGCGACGCCCTGCGACAGGCGGTCGCAAGCGTCGTGGCCTCGGCGAAGGTCGACGAAGCCGGCACCTTCGACGAACTGACCGCGCTGCTCGAGCAGGATTCCGATGTCGATCTGGTGCTGCTCGATCTGACGATGCCGGGGATCTCGGGCTTCTCCGGCCTGATTTACCTGCGCGCGCAATATCCGGCGATCCCCGTGGTGATCGTCTCCGCCAGCGACGATGCCGGTACGATCCGCCGCTCGCTGGATTTCGGCGCTTCCGGCTTCATTCCCAAGCGGTTCGGAATCGAGACGCTGCGCGACGCGATCAAGAAGGTCATGGACGGCGATGTCTGGATACCGCCGGACACCGATCTCTCATCCACCGCCGACCCCGACATGACGCGCCTGCGCGACCGGCTGGTGACGCTGACCCCGCAGCAGGTGAGGGTGCTGATGATGCTGTCGGAAGGGTTGCTCAACAAGCAGATTGCCTATGAGCTCGGCGTGTCGGAGGCGACCATCAAGGCGCATGTGTCGGCGATCCTGCAAAAGCTGGGCGTCGAGAGCCGCACCCAGGCCGTGATCGCCGCGGCGAAAATTTCCGGCGGCCAGTGGCGGCAGGGTACGTCGTCACCGCAGTGAAACAGGTCAGCGCTACTCCGCGGCCACCATCTGCTGGGTGCGCCACTGACCGAGCAGCGCCCGCAGCGATGCCGGCTTGACCGGCTTGTTGAGCACCGCAATTTTTTCCTCCCGCGCCGCAGCCTGCACATGCGGACTGCGATCGGCGGTGATCAGGATCGCCGGAATGTTCTCGCCGAACCGGCGGCGGATTTCCCGGATCGCGGCGACGCCGTTGCCGCGGTCGAGGTGATAATCGACCAGAAGGCCGGTGACCCTTCTGCCGGAGGCCTCGATCGCTTCGATCGCGGCATCGGGGTCGGCGACCGCGATCACCTCGGCGTCCCAGGCCGTGAGCAGCGTCTTCATGCCGTCCAGGATCGCGGGATCGTTCTCGATGCAAACGATCAGCGAGCCGCTCATCGGCGTCCGCGAAAGCGGCGTCGCGCTGGTGACCGCCGCGGTGTGATTGACGGCGCTGGCAATCGGCACCGTCACCGAAAAGCACGAACCGCCGCCGGCATTGGAGTCGAGCGCGAGGCCGTGGTTGAGCACGCGTGCCAGGCGCTCGACGATCGATAGCCCGAGCCCGAGGCCGCGTGCGATCCGCGCGCCCTGTTCAAGCCGGTGAAACTCCTTGAAGATCTCGCCGCGTTTGACGAAGGGAATGCCGACGCCGGTGTCATAGACGGCGATCTGCAGCGACTGGCCGTGACGCCGGCAGCCGACCAGCACGCGTCCGCGCGGCGTATATTTGATGGCGTTGGAGATCAGGTTCTGCAGCAGCCGGCGCAGCATCAGGCGATCGGATTCCACCGGCAGCGAACACGGCATGAAGGTCAGCTTCAGCGCCTTGGCCCTGGCAATCGGCGCAAACTCGATCTCGAGCGAACGCATCATGTCGCCGATCTTGAAGCTTGAGATCGACGGCGTCATGGCGCCGGCGTCGAGCCGCGAAATGTCCAGTAGCGCGCCCAGGATCTCCTCGATCGCCTCCAGCGAATCGTCGATGTTTTCCACCAGCCGGGAATCCTCGCCGCCGTTCTGGCGTTCCACCAGGCTCGTCACGTAGAGCCGCGCCGCATTGAGGGGCTGCAGGATGTCGTGGCTCGCCGCCGCCAGGAAGCGGGTCTTCGAGATGTTGGCGTCCTCGGCGGTGCTTTTCGCCAGCGCCAGTTCCGAATTCAGCCGGGTGAGTTCCTCGGTGCGATCCCGCACGCGTTTTTCCAGGGTCGCATTGGCGCGTTCCAGCGCTTCGGCCGCTTCGAAGGAGGGGGTGACGTCGGAAAAGGTGATGACCAGCCCGCCGCCGGGCATCCGGTTGGAGCGCACCTCGATCACCATGTGACGATCCGGCAGCCGTTCCAGGTAGGACTCGCCTTCGGTGGTATAGGCGGCCAGGCGCTTCTCCACGAGAGCCTCGTCGTAGCCGGAATCCGGGGAACTGATCGATCCCATGAATTCGAGGATTTCCCGCAAGGGAATTCCGATCTGCACGAGGTGCAGCGGTAACCCGAGGATTTCGCCGAACTGCCGGTTGGAACAGATCAGCTGCAGCTCGGCGTCGAACACCGCGATGCCCTGCCGCACGTGGTTGAGCGCGGTCTGCAGGATCTCGCGGTTGAAATGCAGCGCGGCGTGAGAATCGTCGAGCAGCTTGAGCGCGGCCTTGGCGGAGACGGTGCGCTTGCGCAACAGCAGCGACATCACCAGCCGCGAGGAGGCCGCCCCGATCGACGAAGCGATCAGATGCTCGGCATGCTGCAGCAATTCGAAGTCGGCCGTCGCGGCCGGATCGAGAATCGTGTTGCGGGCGACGGCGAAGGCCTCGAACGAATGGCGGGCGCGCTCGGGGCCGAGATACTGCGCCACCGTGCTCTGGATGTCCTGCACGGTCACGGTGGTGCGCCAGCGCCGGAACGTCGGCGTCATCGGCGCCAGCGCGTTAGGCGCAAACAGGTCCGCCTGCAGCCGCTCGATCGAGGACGGCTGGCGCGCCAGCGACAGCACGACATAGGCCAACAGGTTGAGCGAGAGCGACCACAATACGCCGTGCAGCAGCGGCGGCAGATCGGCGCCGAACAAGGCCCGCGGACGCAACGCCTCGATGCCGAACGGACCGTGCTGCAGCAGCAGCATTCCGGCGGTATTGCCTTCCAGGAAGCTCGGAAGGAACAGCGTGTAGGTCCAGACCGCTGCGCCGACCAGCATGCCCCCCATGGCGCCCCGCGCGGTGGCGCGGCGCCAGAACAGCCCGCCGAAAAACGACGGTGCAAGCTGTGCGACCGCCGCAAAGGACAACAGGCCGATCGCCGCCAGCTGGGCGTTACCCAGCGCGCGATAGTAGAGATAGGCCATCACCATGATGGCGAAAATCGCAAGGCGGCGGACCCTGAGCAGGAAGTCGCCGAAGTCCTTGCGGCCCGCACGCGACTCCGGGCTTCGCTGCAGCACCAGCGGCACCACGATATCGTTCGAGACCATGATCGAAAGCGCGACGCATTCCACGATCACCATGGCGGTCGCCGCCGACAGGCCTCCGATGAAGACGATGACGCTGAGCAGGGGAGAATTCGCCTTCATAGGCAACGCCAGCACGTACATGTCGCTGTCGACCGCGCCGAACGGGAAGGTCACAAGTCCGGCGATCGCGATTGGAATCACGAACAGGTTGATGGCGACCAGATACAGCGGGAACAACCAGCGCGCCCGGCCGACCTCGGCGTCGCTGGAATTCTCGACCACGCTGACGTGAAACTGCCGCGGCAGCAGCATGATCGCGAAGAACGACAGCAACGTCATGGTTGCGAAATTGCCGATCGAGGGTGTGTACTCGATGGCCCGCACCGCTTCCGGGCTCTTCATCGCGCGTTCGATCAATTCCACCGGGCCGAACATCCAGAATGTGACGAAGGCGCCGGCGGCGATAAACGCCACCAGCTTGACGATGGATTCGGTGGCGACCGCCAGCATCAGGCCGTGCTGGTGCTCGGTCGCGTCGGTCTGGCGGGTGCCGAACAGCACCGCAAATACCGCCATCGCCAGCGTCACGATCAGGGCGATATCGCCGATCAGCGGCATCGAGGAGAAGATCTGGTCTTCGCTCAGGATCGTTCCGAGCGAGGACGCCACGGCCTTGAGCTGCAGCGCGATGTAGGGCACCGAGCCGACGATTGCGATGGCTGCGACGGTGGCGGCGACCGCCTGGCTCTTGCCATAGCGCGCGGCGATGAAATCGGCGATCGAGGTGATGTTCTGCGATTTCGCCAGCTTGATGACGCGGCGCAGCAGCGGCGTGCCGAGCGCGATCATCAGCACCGGGCCGATGTAGATCGCGAGAAAATCGACGCTGGTGCGGGTGGCGAATCCGACCGAGCCGAAGAACGTCCAGGACGTGCAGTAGATTGCCAGCGACAACGGATAGATCAGCGCGCTGGCGCGGCCGCGCTGGGTCGGCGAGAGGCGGTCGCCGTAGCTGGCGACGAGGAACAGGAAGCCGATATAGCCGAACGCGGCTGCGATCACGCCCCAGTCATGCAGCATCGCTGCTTATCTCCCTCACGATCGCGGCGCCGCCGCCGGCGGCAGCCGTCGCGGCAGGCACTATAAACGGATTGAGCCGGCAGCGCATCGCGCCACCGGCCCAAATTTCCGATTTTGGCGGGCCGGCGTTACTCGGCCGCCAGCGATTTCTCGTTGAGCGGCAGGCCGAGACGTTCCCAGACCTGCAGCAGTGCCTCGGCGAGCTGATCGATCAGGCCGTCGTCGTGATAGGGCGAGGGGGTGATCCGCAGCCGCTCGCTGCCCTTGGCGACGGTGGGGTAGTTGATCGGCTGGATGTAGATGCCGTGCTCTTCCAGCAGGATGTCGCAGGCCTGCTTGCACTTTTCGGGATCGCCGACGAACAGCGGCACGATATGGGTGTCGCTCGACATCACAGGCAGGCCGGCAGCTGTGAGGATCGCCTTGACGCGGGCGGCTCGGTCCTGGTGGCGCTCGCGCTCCCAGTTCGAGGTCTTCAGATGCCGGATCGCAGCGGTGGCCGCCGAACAGATCGCCGGCGGCAGCGCGGTGGTGAAGATGAAGCCGGGGGCGTAGGACCGGACGGCGTCGATGATGTCGGCCTTGCCCGCGATATAGCCGCCGAGGCAGCCGAACGCCTTGGCGAGCGTTCCTTCGAGGACATCGATCCGGTGCATGACGCCGTCGCGCTCGGCGATGCCGCCGCCGCGCGGGCCGTACATGCCGACCGCATGCACCTCGTCGACATAAGTCATCGCGCCATAGCGCTCGGCGAGATCGCAGATCTTGGCGAGGGGGGCGACGTCGCCGTCCATCGAATACAGGCTCTCGCAGGCGATCAGCTTCGGCCGGTCGGGACCGGCGGCGCGCAGCAATTCTTCCAGATGCGCCATGTCGTTGTGGCGGAAGATCTGGCGCTCGCAGCCGGCCTGGCGGACACCCTCGATCATCGAATTGTGGTTGAGCGCATCCGACAGGATCAGGCAGTTCGGAATGAGTTTGGCGAGCGTCGAGATGCCGGTCTGGTTCGAGACGTAGCCCGAGGTGAACAGCAGCGCGGCTTCCTTGCCATGCAGGTCGGCCAGTTCGGCCTCGAGCTGCACCAGCGGATGATGGGTGCCGGCGATGTTGCGGGTGCCGCCGGCGCCGGTGCCGACCCGGGTGGCGGTCTCGACCATGGCGCCGACCACCTTCGGGTGCTGGCCCATGCCGAGATAATCATTCGAACACCAGATCACGACGTTGCGCGGCCCGTTCGGGGAATGCCATACCGCGTGCGGGAACCGGCCCGCGATCCGCTCGAGGTCGGCGAAAATCCGGTAGCGCCGTTCGTCATGCAGGCGGCTGAGGGCGGTGCTGAAGAATTTGCTGTAATCCATTGCAAAACCTGGAACGGAAGCCAAAGCCGGGACGGCGCAGCCCTTTTTAGAGCGTTTCCAGGTTTGCTGTCGAGCCGAATCGGGCCTTCAGCCGCTCAACGGGTAGGGGCCGGGTTGCTTCCAGCGCGGACCAAAACTTGATCCTGATCAACGCGCTGAGCGCGTTCTGCTGTCGTCGGTTAGCAGCGGAAGTCAGGTCGTCCTGAAACGGAGCACGCCGTCGGTCACCTCGGCCGTCAACCGGCCCTCGACCAGCATGTAATTGACATGGGCGATCAGTTCGCCGGCGGCAAAGCCCATCTGGTGCACATCGAGCACGTGCTTGTGGAACACCACCGGCACCAGTTCCTTCGAGGTCTGCGGGGTTTCCCGGCAGGCGTCGGCGATCAGCCCGCAACGCTCCTCGTGATGATCGGCCAGCTGCTTGATCCGGGTCTTCAAGCCGTAAAACGGCACGCCGTGGCCGGGCAGCACCAGCACGTCATAGGGCAGCGTGGTGGTCAGGCTCGCCAGCGAGGCCAGATATTCGCCGAGCGAATTCTGGTCGGGCTCCACCGCCCAGACGCTGACATTGGGAGAAATCTTGCTCAGCACCTGATCGGCCGACAGGAACAGCTTGTCGGCGGCGCAATACAGCATCACCTGGTCGAGCGCATGGCCGCCGCCGGTGATGACCTTGAAGCGCCTGGTCCCGATGGAAACCTCGTCGCCATGCGAGATGCGGCGATAGGACGGCGGCAGGGTGGACACCCGCTTCAGGTAATCCTGGCCGCGGCCGAGCAGCTTGTCGGTCAGGTTCTCGTCCATGCCGTGACGGCGGAAGAACAGCCGCTGCGCGTTGCGGCGCTCCTCGGTGCCGCGGTTCTGGTGATAGACCGACTGCAGATATTCCACCTGCGACATCTCGAGCGGACAGTTGAAGCGCTCGACGATCCACCCCGCGAGCCCGACATGGTCGGGATGCGAATGGGTCACGATCAGCCTTGTGACTTTCACGTGGCTGAGCGGGCCCTCGAACAAGGCGGTCCAGGCAGCGATGGTTTCCTCGTTGCCGAAACCGGAATCCACCATCGCCCAGCCGTCACCGTCGGCGAGCAGGTAGATGTTCACGTGGTTGAGGCGGAACGGCAGCTTGAGCCGGACCCACAATACCCCGGGCCTCACCTCGACCACCTGATCGTGGCCGGGATGATTTTCCCAGGGGTAACGCAGCGCCTCGGCCGAGGACTGTACCGTGTCTGTTTTTGAATGCATCGTTTGGGTTTCGCGATTGAGGTTATCGGCTTAACCGCACAAGTGGCGCGGCGCCAGCCGAAAAACAAACGCGAATTCGACGAACCCGGCGAACGCGGGCCCTAAGACCGCAAAATCCGGCGCCGACCATGCGCCGGACGCGGAGGCCGCAGCCTGCTGCGCATGGCGAAGGCATCCTTCGCCGGAAGACCGCTCAGGCCGCCCGGATGTTTCCGAGGAACGCGTCGATTTCCGAACGCAGCATGTCGGCCTCGCGGCGCAACGCTGCGGACGCGCCCAGCACTTCGCTGGCGGCGGCTCCGGCCTCGGCGGACGCGGTGGAGACGCCGACGATGTTGCTGGAAACCTCGGATGTGCCGCCGGCGGCGTGCTGAATGTTGCGGGCGATCTCGCGCGTCGCGGCACCCTGCTGTTCGACCGCCGCCGCGATCGCGGTGGTCACCTCGTTGATCTCGCTGATCGTCGTGGAGATGTTGCGGATGGCGCCGACCGCGGAAGTCGTCACCGTCTGCATGCTGGCGATCTGCTGACGGATTTCGTCGGTCGCCTTCGCGGTCTGGTTGGCGAGGCTCTTCACCTCGGAAGCGACCACGGCAAATCCCCGGCCGGCTTCGCCGGCGCGCGCGGCCTCGATGGTGGCGTTGAGCGCCAGCAGATTTGTCTGCGAAGCGATGGTCTGGATCAGGTCGACCACGACGCTGATGCGGCCGGCGTTGTCGGCAAGACCCTGCATGGTGGCGTCGGTTGTGCCGGCATCATCGACCGCCTTGCGGGCGATTTGCGTCGAAACGATCACCTGGCGGCTGATTTCGGAGATCGATGACGACAATTCCTCGGTGCCCGCGGAGACCGTCTGCACGTTGACCGAGGTTTCCTCGGCGGCGGATGCCACCGCGCTCACCAGCGCGCTGGATTGATCGGCGGTCGCCGACATGCTCTGCGCCGTGGTCTGCATGGAATTGGCCGAGGTCTGCAGGGCGTCGAGCGCGGTGCGGACGGTGGCCTCGAATTCGACGATCCGGGCCTCCATGCGCGAGGTGCGCTCGGCCTTGGCGGCGCGGTCCTTGTCCTGATCGGCGGAGAGCGCGCGGGCCTCGATCATGCTCTCGCGGAACACCTGCAGCGAATTGGCCATCGCGGCGATCTCGTCGTGCTGCTTCGAGCGATAGATTTCGGTCTCCAGATCGCCATCGGACAACAGCTGCATCGAGCGCTGCAGATCGCGGATCCGGCGCAGGATGTTGCGGCCGACATAGAGCCAGACGAACAGAACCGATCCGATCAGGGTCGCGGCGCCGAGTGCAACCATCGCCATGGTCGCCAGCGAGATCTCTTTGCGCGCTTGCCCGGTCGCGGCGTCGGTCTCGCTCCGCACGCCGTCGACGAGTTGCTGCACGCTGATGCCGAGGCCGACATTGAGCTTGCGGGTTTCATCGAGAACGGTCTGGCCGTAATCGGTGGCGTCCAGTTCCTTCTGGCGGATCTTGAAGACGCCGGTCTTGCCCTCGCCCAGCGCCATCAGGCCCGAAGCCGCAGTGTGAAGCGCCGTGGTCGCGGAGCTCTTGGGCAGCAGATCGAGCGTCTTTTTGACGCGCTGCTGCGCGGTGCGGAATTCCTTGTCGATTGCTTCCAGCGTGTCGCTGCTGTCGGACGACAGCGCGGATATCATGTTGAATGCCATGAGATTGCCACCGGCGACGACATCGCCGATCTGGTCGACGACTTGCTCCGCCTTGGTGGCTTCATCCTGGTTGAAATCGGCGGCGCCGAAGATGCCGGAGAGCTGGGTTTGGGCACCGATCATCGCGGGAGCGGCGGCCTTGACGAAAGCGGCCTGGGCCGCGCGCACGGTGCCGTAGAGTTTTTCGTGCTGGGCGCCGGCCTCCAGGCGCTCGCGCGCCGCATTGCCGAGGCTCTGGATGGTCTCGTCGATGTTCTTGATGGTCTCGGCGAGGGCTTCGACCACCGCCTTGTCGGCGCCGAGCTGGGTGATCTCGCCGAGCTTGGCCAGCGTGACCGCCTGGGTTTCCTTCATCTTATTCGAGCGCTCTTTGAGCATATCCTCGTTCGAGGAGGCCAGCAGCGCCGGTCCCTGGCTGGCCAGGGTTGCGCTCTGGGCGGAAAGTTGCAGGCTGGCCGCAAGACGGGGAATGTCCTTGCTGCTCAAGTCGACCATTGCCTTGCCGAGATGGTCCAGCACCATGCCGGCGCCGGCGCTGATGACGATGGCCATGGCGGCGATCACCGCGAAGGCGGCAAACAGGCTGCCCCTGACCCCCCATCGTGGACGCAGCAAGCCGAACAATCTGCCGAACCTAGGAATCGTGAATCGAATCGCCATGCCGTGCCCGCCCGCTACCTTGGGATGAATCCTCGGCCGGCAGTATCGCGATACCAGGTTAATAACTCGCGATGATTTGGGGGGCGGCGGGATTTTTGCGCACAGGCAAACAACGGCCGGCTCACGAATATTCCGCAATCCGGCATTTCCGCTGCGCTTGGTTGCCGGTCGGTGAAGATCAGTATCGCGCAGCCACCGGGCTCGCCCAGTTGAAGCGATAGTTCAGGCCCGCCTTCAGGGTGTGTTCGTCATTGCTGAATGTGCCGAACGGCACCAGCGCGGCCGGGGCGACGAACCGGCTGCGGCCGAAATCGTAATATTGATACTCGGCCTTGGCCGACCAGTTCGGCGTGAACAGATATTCGACGCCGGCGCCGACGGCGTAGCCGTTGCGGTGATTGCGATCGAGCGTGAAGGTGACCGGCGCGCCGCCGAACGTCAGGGTTTCGCGGTTGTCGGAATAGGCGTAGCCGCCCTTGGCATAGAACAGCGCCGGGCCCCAGGAGTAGCCGATGCGGCCGGTGATGGAGCCTAGTCCGCGCTGGTTGTTGCTGTAGACGAAGCCTGCGGGGAAGATCGTGCCGATCTGGTTGCTGCCGAGCCAGCTGTACTGGCCTTCGATGCCGGCGACAAAGCTGCCGGCGAACTGAAAGTCGGCGCCGGCCTGCACGCCGCCGAGGAATCGGGCGTCGTAGTTGCTCAGCGCCAGGCCGTTGAAACTGTTGTCGCCGATGAAAGCGCCGCCGGCGTGACCGCCGACATAGATGCCGGTCCAGTTGTAGATCGGCGCCGCATAGGCCGGCGCCTTGCCGTAAGGGCGGGCGCCGAGATCGGCGGCAACGGCTGGCATGCTCGCGCCGACAACGATGAGGGCGACGAGAGCGGGAACGCGCTTCATGGATGGGTCTCCAACGGATTCTGACGGGGCCGGGTGCCGGCGCCGTCGATGATGCCGCGGAGTTAGAGGGCATTTGAATAAAATGCGGTGACTTGCCGGGTCGAAGCGAACCGTACCGGGGGAACAACCGCTGCCGTGCTTAATGGAGTCCTAACGAAAAAAGGCCGGCGTGAAGCCGGCCTTTCGTTTCAGGTTGCGTGCGCGAAGCTACTCAGTACTTCGCGACCACCGGGCCGCCCAGGTTGAAGCGATAGTTGATGCCGGCCTTGAAGGTATGCTCGTCGTTGCGGGTGCTGCCGAAGCCGGTCAGCACGGCCGGCGTCACGAAGTTGGTCTTGCCGAAGTCGTAGTACTGATACTCGATCTTGCCCGACCAGTTCTGCGCGAACATGTATTCCAGGCCGGCGCCGACGGTGTAGCCGTCGTGATGGCTGCTGTTCAAAGCGAACGCCTGCGGCACGCCGCCGAGCGTCAAAGACTCCGTGTAGTCGGAGTAGGCATAGCCGCCCTTGACGTAGAGCAGGCCCGGACCCCAGGTGTAGCCGAGGCGGCCGGTCACCGAGCCGAGGCCGCGCTGGTCGTGGGTGTAGGCGTAACCGGCGCCGGCGCCCGTAAAGGTAACGCCGTTGTTGTTGCCGCCGAGCCAGCTGTACTGACCTTCGATACCAACCACCCAGTTCGGAGCGAACTGGTAGTCGGCGCCGGCCTGCAAACCGCCGAGGAAGCGGCCGTCATTGCCGCTGTTGGTGGTGCCGGCGAAGCCGTTGTCGCCGCTGAACGCGCCGCCGATGTGACCGCCGATGTAGAAGCCGGTCCAGTTGTAGATCGGCGCATAGGCCGACGGAGCCTTGGTGTAGGCGGTGCGGGGGCCGAGATCGGCTGCAAGTGCTGGCACGGTCGCGCCGAGAGCGACGAGGGCCACAGTAGCGAGCAGAAACTTCTTCATCAGTTCTAGTCTCCAGAGAGTCATTTTTGATTTTCAGATGAACCGCGAGGGCGGCGTCGTCCATGGGCAGCGCAGTTAGACTGTTTTTGAATAAAATGCTGTCACCCATCGGTCACACCGGATGAGTTACTAACCTGCTGGGGAACAACAATTTTCTGTGATTAATGGCGCCTTAATGAAAGCTAAAAGAAGCCTTAATTGCGGGCGGTATCCGAAAGCTGGAAATAGCGCGCGGCGTTCAGGCTTTTTTCAGCGCCTGATGCAGTTGCGCGACCGCGTCCGCGAGCTGGTCGCGATGCAGGATGTCGTCTTTCGGAATCTTTCCGACGGTCGCGGCGAGCTCGCCGAGAATGCCGGCGAGCAGGCCGAAGGAGATGTGCATGTGGATCGATTTGCGGACGTCTTCGGAGCCGGGCCGCTCCAGCACCAGCGCAAAGCCGGTCGGGTCGAGATGTGCCTCGAATCGCGACGAGTGTTCGAAGGTCCCGACATAGAATTTATCCGGATATTCGAGTGCGATCTCAGCCTTGTCTGGAACGGGTCTTGTCATGGGTAGCCCTTGGCCATTGTCGAACGGCATTCTGGCAGGAGCTGCGACCGCCGCTTTGCGCCAGGTCAGAAAGGCATGCGAGCCTTGGCAGGCTTGATTGGCAGGCTTGGCGGCCGCCACCCGGCGCACATAATTTGTGTCTAGCAGGGCCAGAGCGCCTTGATCGCGGCGCCTATTCCGGCTCTTGTCGGCTTGCCGTGAATTTCCTTGTGTTGCGCCAGCCAGCCGACAATCGACTTCGTCGCAACGTCATTGTTCTTGCTGCGGATCGTACAAACATGCGGTTTGCTCTCCGCCAGATGTTCGATGTCCACCGAAATGATGATGGTCCGGCAATCTCCGAAATGGTCGGTGCAGTAGGCAACGAAGTCCGCGGTCTTCTTCGGCGTTCTGGCGAGGACTTCGCTGACCTTCTCCGCCCGGACGACGGACCCGGAGAAGGTAATCGATATCATCGCAGCAAGGACAAGTCGCAACGGCTTAGCCATCGATCGAATCCTTTGTCTGAAATGGACACCCTAGGACTGACGCAAGCGCCGGCATGGTCCGGAATGTGCGGAGCTCAGCCGGAATTGACCAGAGAAGCATAGCGACTTGATACGAAAAAACTGGTGCTGCCAGACAGGATTGAACTGTCGACCTCTCCATTACCAATGGAGTGCTCTACCACTGAGCTACGGCAGCATGCCCCGGATTAGGAGAATCGGCCAAAAGGCCCCTACAGAGCGGGCCGATCCTTGCCACAAGGCCCCCGCCTGCGCAAGCGCGGGAGGGGGCTATCAGACCCTCAAAAACGGCCGAAATCAGTGGGGAGCGCCCGCGGCGGCCTTCAACTCGGCCAGTTGCGGGCCGATCCGGTTCCCAATTTCCTCTGCCAGCGCCTGTAGCGCCTTGAGCGGGCGGACCATGACCTCGAATTCGACCATTTCGCCCGCCTCGTTGAATGTGACGAGGTCGATGCCCCTGAGTTGCCATTTGCCGATATTGGCGGAAAATTCCAGCGCGGCGTCATGGGGGCCGGTCTATTCTCCGGCGCTTGCGCTTTGCGAGAAGTATTCGAACAGGTCCACGATGAAGGATGACAAGGACAAAGGCGAGGGCCAGCCGGCGAAGAATTCGCGGGCTGACCGGCTGAAGCTGGCGCTGCGTGAAAATCTCAGGCGGCGCAAGTCGCAGGCGAGGGGACGCGGCGAGGTGACGGCCGTCCCTCGCGATGACGCCGGCGCCTTCCTACATGACGGGCTCGGAAAAAAGCCGGGCGAATAGCTGCTGCTCTTGCGCGGATATATTTTTTCGACCGCGCGCGGTGTCATCGGGCCGGCCAGAGGCCGGATCCGGTGGCCTCGCCCCGGAATGACCGTGCAACCCCATCAAATAGCCGCAAATTCCAGCCCTTTTGCCATCGGGGCCTCATTCGCCCTATACTTTATGCATAGCAAAAATCGGGGCGGGCTATGGATCGCATTCGCATTGTCGGCGGCAGCAAGCTCAATGGCACGATTCCGATTTCGGGCGCAAAGAATGCCGCATTGCCGTTGATGATCGCGGGGCTTTTGACCGAGGAGACGCTGATCCTCGACAACGTGCCGCGGTTGGCCGACGTCGCCCAACTGCAGCGCATTCTCGGCAATCACGGCGTCGACATCACCTCGGTGGGCAAGCGGCCCGGCGACCATGCATACCAGGGCCAGACCCTGCATATTTCGGCGGCCAACATCATCGACACGACAGCGCCTTACGAGCTGGTGTCAAAGATGCGCGCCAGCTTCTGGGTGATCGCGCCGCTCTTGGCGCGGATGCATGAGGCCAAGGTGTCGCTGCCCGGCGGCTGCGCCATCGGCACCCGGCCGGTCGATCTGTTGATCATGGCGCTGCAGAAGCTCGGCGCCGAGATCGCCATCGACGGCGGCTATGTGATCGCGAAGGCGCCCGGCGGCCTGACGGGTGCTGCAATCGACTTTCCCAAGGTGACGGTGAGTGGCACCCATGTCGCTGTCATGGCGGCGACATTGGCAAGAGGCACCACGGTCATCACCAACGCCGCCTGCGAGCCGGAAATCCTCGATGTCGCCGATTGCCTGAACGCCATGGGCGCGCGCGTCTCCGGCGCCGGCACGCCGCGCATCGTGATCGAAGGCGTGGCGAAACTGCACGGCGCGCGGCATACCGTGCTGCCCGACCGGATCGAGACCGGCACCTATGCGATCGCGGTGGCGATGACCGGCGGCGACGTGCAGCTGGCCGGCGCGCGGCCGGAGCTGTTGCAGTCGGCGCTCGACGTGCTGACCCAGGCCGGCGCCGTCGTCACCCCCAACAATGAAGGCATCCGCGTGGTCAGAAACGGCGCCGGCCTCCAGCCGGTGACGGTGTCGACGGCGCCGTTCCCCGGCTTTCCGACCGACCTGCAGGCGCAGCTGATGGCGCTGATGGCCTGTGCCGGGGGGGCCTCGCAGATCACCGAGACGATTTTCGAAAACCGTTTCATGCATGTGCAGGAACTGGCCCGGTTCGGCGCGCGGATTTCGTTGGACGGCGAAATCGCCACCATCGACGGCATTGCCAGGCTGCGCGGCGCGCCTGTCATGGCGACCGACCTGCGGGCGTCGGTGTCGCTGGTCATCGCAGGACTGGCCGCCGAAGGCGAAACCATGGTCAACCGCGTCTATCATCTCGACCGCGGCTTCGAGCGGCTCGAGGAAAAGCTCTCGGCCTGCGGCGCTTCGATCGAGCGCATCAGCGATTGAGTTGTTTGAGGTGCAATCGGTGACAGCCCAGCTCAAAATGATCGCGCTCGATGCCGACGACCTCGCCGTCATTTCCGCGCATGTGCAGGATGCCCGCGTGCAGGCCGCCGACATCATCTGGCGGCAGGGCGAAAAGCGTCTGGTGATCGGCATGAACCGGCTGGACTGGGAGCAGACGCTGGCGGGCGAGACCTCGCCGCGCCGCCTGATCGCGGCGCTGCGCTTCGACCGGGTATTGGCCTGCAGGTCGCGCAATATCGATCTGCAGGCGCCGCAAGCGCCCCTCGAGCTGCTCGGCATCGAGTTTCATCCCGGCGAAGCCCCAGGCGGCAGCGCGGTCCTTTTGTTCAGTCAGGGCGGGGCGCTGCGGCTCGACGTCGAATGCCTCGAATGCGAGCTCACCGACCTCGGCGCCGACGATTCCGGAGCAGGCGGTCTCGGCGAAGGCGCCGCGCCGTCGGGGCAGGGGGCGTGAGCACGCGACACGCATCCATCGTCGTCCCGGCGAACGCCGGGACCCATAGCCACTCATGCCAGCCGTTAATGGGATTGCCGCCCCGGTTCGTCGCCCCACAGACGCTGGTGGCTGATGGGGTGGACGGCCCCCTACGGCATCAGTTGTGCCAGAATGAGGTTGTTGCAAATCTCAGACAAAGGAGCCGTCCGTGGAACAGATTATCCGAATTGGCATGGATACGTCGAAGCATATTTTCCAGCTGCATGGGGTTGATGCGACCGAACGGCCGGTGTTGCGCAGGCGGCTCGGCCGGGCGCAAATGGTGGCATTTTTTACCAAGCAGCCGCCGACCGTGATCGGGATCGAGGCCTGCGGTGCGGCGCATTATTGGGCGCGCGAGCTTGGCAAGCTCGGCCACGAGGTGAAGCTGATCGCGCCGCAACACGTGAAGCCTTACGTCAGGCGGAACAAGAACGACGGGCGAGATGCCGAGGGGCTGTGTGAAGCGATGGGCCGACCGACGATGCGGTTTGTGCCAGTGAAGACGGCCGAGCAGCAGGCAGCTTTGATGCTGGCAGGTCTCCGCGAGCAGATGGTCGCCCGTCGCACCCAGCTCAGCAATATGATCCGGGGCTATGCGGCAGAGTTCGGCCTTGCGGTGGCCAAGGGCCTCGACAAGATCGAACCGCTTTTAGCTGGCATCGCGCAAGATGACAGCGTGCCGGCGCTGGCGCGCGAGTCGTTTGCGGTCCAGGGCCGCGAGTACGCGCAGTTGCAGGGAGAGTTGAAGGCAATCGAAGCCAGGCTGAGGGCCTGGCACCGCGGCAATGCCGATAGCCGGCGCTTGGCGAAGATTCCAGGAGTCGGGCCGATCGGCGCCACGGCGCTGGTGATGAAGACGCCTGATCCGCGTGCCTTCTCCTCGGGCCGGCATTTTGCGGCCTGGCTCGGACTGACCCCGAAAGACCACTCCACTGCCGGCAAAACCCGGCTCGGCAAGATCACCCGTGCCGGCGATGAGAGGTTGCGCAGCGTGCTGGTGGCAGGAGCGACCGCCGTGATTCAGCAGGCGAAGTACGGCCGTGGCCATCCATCGCCCTGGCTGATCGCTTTGCTCAAGCGCAAGCCGCCAAAACTCGCGGCGGTGGCGCTCGCCAACAAGATTGCCCGCATCGCCTGGAAACTGATGGTTACGGGGGATAATTACGACGGCGCGCGGATGTCTGAGGCATCGGCGTCAGCCGCCTAAGAGATCAGCCGGTAAGTTCGTCTTATCGGCTGAGCCGGAGCTGCAAGAGGAGCAGATGGTAGGATCGATCGATCCGAGGTGCGAGACAATCCGTGGGACCCATTGGCCCAAGACAGGTCGTGTGGTTGTTTGGAACTCGCGTCGCGGAAGCCATCTTGGCCAGCGGTCCAAGCGACCGCACCAACAGGCCGGACATATGGATGCAAGCGATCCGATCAGACCTCAAAAAACTCTTGTGGCACGGGGGCCGTCCACATATGGGTCCCGGCTCGCGCTTCGCTTGGCCGGGACGACGAAGATTTTGCTACCAAGCAAAGGGTTGACGGCGATTGGCCGTCGCGCCATTGAGCAACGGGCCTGTCAATAACGCCCCCGCCGGAAAGCCGTCCCATGCCCATTCGTCTCGACCGAAACAGCGCCGATTTCGCCAGGCAATTCGCGGGCTTCCTTGGCGCCAAGCGCGAGGTATCGGCCGATATCGAGGCCGCGACCCGCGCCATCGTTGACGACGTGGCCGCGCGCGGCGACACGGCGCTGGTCGAGGCGACGCGCAAGTTCGACCGGCTCGAGCTGGACGCCTCCGGCCTGCGGGTGACACCAGGCGAAATCGACGCGGCGATCAAGGCCTGCGACGCCGGGACGCTGGAGGCGCTCGCCTTCGCCGGCGACCGCATCGAGCTGTTTCACCGCCGGCAATTGCCCAAGGACGAGCGCTTCACCGATGCGCTCGGCGTCGAACTCGGCTGGCGCTGGAGCGCCATCGACGCGGTCGGGCTCTACGTGCCGGGCGGCACCGCGGCCTATCCGTCCTCGGTGCTGATGAATGCGGTGCCGGCCAGGGTCGCAGGCGTCGCCCGCGTGGTGATGGTGGTGCCGTCGCCGGACGGCAAGCTCGACCCGCTGGTGCTGGCGGCGGCCCATCTCGGCGGCGTCTCCGAAATCTACCGCGTCGGCGGCGCGCAGGCGGTGGCCGCGCTCGCTTACGGCACCGCGACCATCGCGCCGGTGGCGAAGATCGTCGGCCCCGGCAACGCCTATGTCGCCGCCGCCAAGCGGCTGGTGTTCGGCAAGGTCGGCATCGACATGATCGCCGGCCCTTCCGAAGTCCTCATCATCGCCGATGAGTCAGGCAATGCCGGCTGGATCGCGGCCGATCTGCTGGCGCAGGCCGAGCACGACGTCAACGCGCAGTCGATCCTGATCACCGATTCGAAGGCGCTGGCCGATGACGTCGGGCGCGCGGTCGAATCGCAACTCGCAACGCTGCCGCGGGCCGATATTGCGCGGGCCTCCTGGGACCAGTTCGGCGCCATTATCCTGGTGAAAAGCCTCGAGCAAGCCGTGCCGCTGGCGAACGCCATCGCCGCCGAGCACCTGGAGATCATGACATCGGATCCGGAGGCGCTGTCGGCGCAAATCCGCAATGCCGGCGCGATCTTCCTCGGGCCCCACACCCCCGAGGCGATCGGCGATTATGTCGGCGGCTCCAACCATGTGCTGCCGACCGCGCGTTCGGCGCGGTTCTCGTCCGGCCTCGGCGTACTTGACTTCATGAAGCGAACGTCGATCCTGAAATGCGGGCCGGACCAGCTGCGGGCGCTGGGACCGGCGGCGATGACGCTGGGCAAGGCCGAAGGCCTCGATGCCCATGCGCGCTCGGTGGGATTGCGCCTCAATCTGTCATGACCAGACCGCCGCCAGACGAGGATTCAAACAATCGCATCGTCGCGGTGACGCTCGATGAGGAATCGATCGGGCGTTCCGGTCCCGATGTCGAGCACGAGCGCGCGATTGCGATCTACGACCTGATCGAAAAGAACCTGTTCGCGCCGGAAGGCGCGGGCGGCGGGCCGTTTACGCTGCATATCGGCATCACCGGCAACCGGCTGATGTTCGACATCCGCCGCGAGGACGGCACGCCCGTGGTGGCGCATCTGTTGTCGCTGACGCCGTTCCGGCGCATCGTGAAGGACTACTTCATGATCTGCGACAGCTATTACCAGGCGATCCGCACCGCGACGCCGGACAAGATCGAGGCCATCGACATGGGCCGCCGCGGCATTCACGACGAAGGCTCGCGCACCCTGCAGGAGCGCTTGAATGGCAAGGTGCGGATCGATTTCGAAACCGCCCGCCGGCTGTTTACGCTGATCACCGTTTTGCACTGGAAGGGATAGGGCATGATCCCGAAAAGTGGGTACCGGTCTTTCGAAGAGGTCATGCCCAAAATAAAAGAAACTTAAGCGCGTGGAGGCGCCTTCGCGCGTGCGCACTCCGCAGGCCGTGCTGTTCGCATGCGGCCTCAACAGCGTGCGTTCGCCGATGGCCGCCAGCCTGTTGCAGCAGATGTTTCCGCAGGCGCTTTACGTCAGATCCGCCGGCGTCCGGAAAGGCGAACTCGATCCGTTCGCGGTCGCCGTGATGGCGGAACTGGGCCAGGACATTTCCGGCCACAAGCCGATGACGTTCGAGGAACTCGACGACTGGGAAGGGCTCAATTTCGACCTCATCATCACGCTGTCGCCGGAAGCCCATCACAAGGCGCTGGAACTGACCCGCACGATGGCGGCCGACGTCGAATACTGGCCGACCTCGGATCCGACCGGCGCCGAGGGCAATCGCGAGCAGAAACTGCAGGCCTATCGCGAGGTCTGCGACACCCTGCTGTTGCGCATCCGCAAGCGGTTTTCCAGGGCCGGCGCGGCGAGCGAGTGATTGTCGGATAGCGAATGTCGAACGGGAACATTTGTCATTCCGGGATGGTCCGAAGGACCAGACCCGGAATCTCGAGATTCCGGGTTCGCGTCTTTGACGCGCCCCGGAATGACGTCATTTCGAACCGCCTTAGCCGGTTGTCTCACCGGACACCTTCCGATAGGTTCCGCGCGCATCCTCCCCGCCCTCCCGCCGACGAAAATCCGCATGCTAGGCCGCCCCAAACTCGTTCTTGCTTCCGGTTCGCCGCGACGGCTCGCTCTGCTCAACCAGGCCGGCATCGAGCCCGATGCGCTGCGCCCGGCCGACATCGACGAGACCCCGAAACGCGGCGAGCTGCCGCGCGCCTGCGCCAATCGGCTGGCCCGCGCCAAGGCCGACGCCGCGCTCAAATCGGTGCAGCTCGACGACGAATTGCGCGGCGCCTTCATCATCGCCGCCGACACCGTGGTCGCGGTCGGCCGCCGCATCCTGCCCAAGGCCAACCTGGTCGACGAGGCCTCGCAATGCCTGCGGCTGTTGTCGGGGCGCAATCACCACGTCTACACCGCGATCTGCCTGGTGACGCCGAAGGAGAGCTTTCGCCAGCGCCTGATCGAAACCCGCGTGCGCTTCAAGCGCCTGTCCGAGGATGATATCCAGGCCTATATCGGCTCCGGCGAATGGCGCGGCAAGGCCGGCGGCTACGCCGTGCAGGGCATCGCCGGATCGTTCGTGGTCAAGATGGTCGGCTCCTACACCAACGTCGTCGGCCTGCCGCTGTACGAGACGGTGACGCTGCTCGGCGGCGAGGGTTTCCCGATCCGATTCGGCTGGCTGAATGCCGTCTGAGCCACCCAAAGGGGCCGCCCCCGGCAAGGCGGGCGCCAGGAAGTGCCCGATCTGCGGCAAGCCGGCCACGGACGCCTCCAAGCCGTTCTGTTCCGAGCGCTGCCGGGACGTCGACCTGAACCGCTGGCTGTCCGGCTCCTACGTCGTTCCGGGCAAGCCGGAAGCCGACGAGGACGCCGAATAGTCAAATATCGAAAACAACCCCATGCAAAGTAAGGGTGGTGCCGGCAGGAGACTTGCTGGAACGGCCGGCAGCGCATTTGCCGTCACTTTCGTTCCGTCGAGGTGACCAGAGGCAAAATAAGCCCGATTTCCCAGCAGTTTGACTGATGATACGAAGCCGGGCCGCGCCCGGCGTAGCCGAAGGCGAAGCCGGGTGGACAGGGCCGCCCGGCCTGACTATAAACCGGCGCTCCCGGGCCTCGGCTCGCGGCAGTGCCCAGGTAGCTCAGTTGGTAGAGCATGCGACTGAAAATCGCAGTGTCGGTGGTTCGATCCCGCCCCTGGGCACCATTTCCTGCACGCTCCTTCCGCCCGCGGGCGGTTTGAGACGGCCGCTGCGCCGGCGGTGCCCACGAATCTATCCCATGACAGCTGCTGCGTTCGCGGACGCCCTCGGGACGACGGGCGGGCTCGCGATGCTGCGCCCGTTGCGACGCTCATGATGGAATTCAAGCACGCGTTTTGCCGTCCGGGTCTCGAGCCGCTCGAAGTCTTCGCGCACCCGGGCAAGATCCTTTTCAGACATCCTGCGGTCCGCCGCCGTCATCAGCAAGAGAGCCTTGACCGTAGCCCAGGAGCAGCCGGCGGCTTTTGCGATGACCTGCACCACGCCGGGGTTTTCATTGAGGATCGCCCGTTCAGCCATCTCGATAGGACAGCAGGCGAGAACCGACAGCGCCATTGCCGCTTGTTCGAAGTTTTGCGCGCGCGCGGCCGCATGAACATTGCCTTCGCCGAGTTCATGCCAGTTCTGCAGCCGCTTTACCCTCGACCTGGCTCTGGCGTGATCCGGCGACCTGTTGCGAATCTCCAGATTGATGTCGTCGATCACCTCTGTCACCGCGTCCTGCACGGCATCGGCAAATTGCGGGTTTGCCGCCAGCATCCTGGCGCGGACTGAAGCAGAGGCGGTTTCAAGAAGCTTCAGGAAGTGATGCCTTGGAATGTCATGTCGCATTCCAACCTGCAGCGCGAGCTGGGAATCATCGCCGGCCCGTGCGACGAGCTCGCGAAAGCTGCCATCCGAAAAGCGGGCGCCGGCGTTCTTCGCAACCGTATGGACCACGATGGGCTCGCCGCGCTCGATCAGTATTTCGGTGATCACTTCGCTGATCGTTCGACGATGCGCGATGGCCTGAAGATGACCCTGGCCCTGGGTACGGGCGTTGGCGACGAGGTCGCAGTCGCTGAGTGCCGTCGACTGGCTGAGAACCGGAGCCGCCACAGCGACGGCTTCGTCGAAGGCAAACGCGCGAACCAGCGTCGCCGGCGCATCCGGGATGGTTGCGATGTGGCGTGCGAGCCTGACCCGGGTCTCCAGCTCGATGACCGCAACAAGGGCTTTGAATACCTCGTCAAACAGCTCGATCTGCTTCTTCGAATGACGACCGGACCCGGCGACGAATAGATTGGCGATGCGCGTGAGTGCCCTTAACTGCCTCTTCGTCAGTCCGGAGACCGTTGTGTCCTGAATTTCATTAATCAGAGAGGAGAACATTGTCATGGCTATCGTCTCGTCAGACTTCTTCGCGGTTGAGGGGGGAGACAGGAGGATCACAATCACATGCTAGCGTCCGAGCATGAAAATAACTGGTCTCAGTTCCCTCGTAGATAATTCAAATTGTTGCGACTTCGAAAACGCCTTCTGCCCGTAGCCTCGCCTGCGCTGGAAGTGTCTAGGTCGCCCGGCCGGCAGAGCATGCGGCTGAAAATAGCAGTGTCGGTGGTTCGATCCCGTTCCCTGGCGGGTTTTGGCCGGAAGGCGACAAGCCGCCGCTGACATTGCGGGTAAGGGTAAACTGGAACACGGCCGGCGCCCCTTCAACGAAGCGCAAATCCAATTTCGTCGACACCCGATTGTGCTTCTTGCGCGGCGTCAGGCGGCAATCCAGTCTTGGAGCTGCCCGCGGCGACGGGCGGCGGCCGCTGCCGCTGTTGGATTGTCCAGGATACGACAATTCCCGGTAGCACGGATCTTGCAGTATCTGGAATTGTATCGGCTTCCACACTTCGGGAGCGCCTTACGTTGTTCGAAAGAGGTGCGGCAGATGGACGAGCTGTTTGCGATATGCTCGACCTACGAGGTCGATGATGGCGGTGCGCGAGGCTTCGTGCTGGCGCGGCCGGACGAGACCGGGACCAGCAAGCCCTGGCCGATCCTCGTCACCCGCAAGGCCAATAATTTCTACGGCTTCGAAAATGCCTGCCCGCATCAGGGCTCGCGACTGGATACGGTCCCGGGGGAATTCCTCGATGAGGACGGCAATTTCATCACCTGCGGAAAACATCATGCCCAGTTCGATCTCGACACCGGCCGCTGCTTCATCGGCCCCTGTCAGGGAAAGACACTGACGCTGATCAAGCTGGTGATCGATGACGGCGACGTGTGCCTGACCGGTGTCGAACTGGCCGAAGAGGACGGGCTCGACATCGCCGAGCCGGACGAGATGCCGGAGGTCATGATCACGGGCGATTGATCCGGGCCGGACCGACCGATCCCGGCGCCGCGGCCAAGCCGGTTCTGATCCGCCGATGCGAAAGACGGCCGATATCACACGACCCGCTTCCATCTCCAACAAGGACCATGATCATGACAGCCATTGCCGACACGCCCTTCGCCAAGCTCGACGGCGAAGGCCGGCTTCTGAAGCCGATCTTGAATGCCGATACTCATGTTGCCGGCCGGTTCGGCTATCGCGGCGAAATTTCCTATGACGGTCCGGAGACCCTCCTGAAGGAAGTGTTCTCGATATCCGAAAGCGGTAAGCCGGCTATCGGCTTCCTGGCCGGATCGATCAAGGAATACGAAACCCTGCCCAAGCTGGTTGAGACTCTCGGGACGGCGCTCAATGGCGACGGCAAATACTTCATCTATATTGCCGATCTGCCGCGGGGAAACCGGTTCCATATCCGGTTTGGCGACGTCAACATCCTCGCCATCTCCATCGACGAAACGACCGTCTACAATGAATTGATCGACACTTTCTATGTCGACAAGGTCAAGCTCAAGAAGTTCGATACCTCCGCCAAGCTCGATGCGCTGGCCGATGTCGGCCTGCAATATTCCTCTCCGTCGGATTATGCCGAGATTTCCTACGAAGACGGATTGAAGCGGAAAAATGCCGCGTGACGCCGGCGAAGCGTCTCAGGCGTGGCCGGGTCTGCGTTGTGGACGTGCACCACGGTCACATGCGGAATGTTGCGATCAAACCGGCGCTCCCGGGCCGTGGCTCGCGGCAGTGCCCAGGTAGCTCGCCATCGGGGTTCTATGGCATGAGGCCATCTCGCGACGGACGTTATCCCTTCGGACAATCCCCCTCCAGGCCGGTCACGCGGCGGAAGTCGTCAATTCCCGGCATACGCTCGAGGCGGGGTAGTCAGCCGCCATGTCGATCAGGATATCCGACAGGATAAGGGCCGCGGCATCGACCCGCGGCATGGGTCTACCGAACAGATAGCCCTGATAATAGTCGCAGTTCAAATTGCGGAAGAAATTCGCCTGCTCCGGCGTTTCGATGCCTTCGACCGTGACTTTCATGTTCAGATTTCGTCCCAATTTCACGATCATGTTGAGAACGGGGACGTTTGCATTTTCAGTGCCGAGGACGCCGGCGACAAATGACTTGTCGATCTTGAATTTGTCGAACGGAAGCTTCGAAAGATTCCCGAGGCTGGAATGACCGGTGCCGAAATCATCCATCACGATCGTCGCCCCGACCCGTTTGAGTTCGGCAAGCTGTTCCACGACCGACTCGTTTGCCTCCAGCAACAAGCCCTCCGTTATCTCGAGCTCCAGCCTGCCGGCCTCCAGACCGCTCTCGACAATAGCGTCACGGACGATCACCCCGATCGGGACGGCGCCAAAGAACTGCGCGGGCGACAGGTTGACTGCAATCGTTAGATGCGCGGGCCAGGTCGCGGCGACGTGGCATGCGTGGTGAACAACCCAGGCGCCGATCTGGTTGATGACGCCGATTTCTTCCGCCAAGGGCACGAAGTCAGTGGGCGAAATGAATCCGCCTTCTCCGTCCGGCAGTCGCAAGAGCGCTTCAAAGCCGGCGAGTCTCGAGTTGTTGTCGACCAGCGGCTGGAAGAACATCTCGAATTCACAGGCATCGATCGCTTGTCGGATTCGAAGTTCGATTTGCCGTTTCTGGTTCAGTTCATGGCGCATGGACGGCGAAAACAGCACATAGCGCCGGCGTCCGTCATCCTTTGCCCGGTAGAGCGCAATGTCGGCATTTTCAAGTAGCTGGCTCGGCGACGAACTGTCGGTAGCGACATGAGCCGTTCCGACGCTCGCGGAAATCGTCAGTAGATTGCGCTGAAGCTGGAATGGTATGGCCATTGACGCAACAATTCGCGCCGCCATCGAATTGACGTCCGCCGGCTTACGAACCTGCATCTGGGCCAGAGCGAACTCATCGCCCCCGAGCCGGCACAGAATGTCCCCACCGCTCAGCAAAGTCCGCAACCGCTTGGCTGCCGCACAGATCAATTCATCGCCGACCTTGTGCCCAAGCCTGTCATTGATTTCCTTGAAGCGGTCGAGATCGATGTAGTGGAGTGCAACGAGGCGCTGCCCGTCTTTGGTGGCGAAGGCCTTGCCAAGTTCCGAAAGGAACGCGTTGCGATTCAGCGTCCCGGTCATGGTGTCGTGGTGGGCCAGGTATTGAAGGCGCCGCACCGCTTGCAACTTTTCCTGATTATAGCGTCTGAACAGCGCCGTACCCGCAAACAAAATGGCGATGACGATCAGGGTCGGAAAGGCTATCGCCAGCGTGATCATCCTGCCTTTTTCCTCCGCCGAGGCAAGATATGGCTCAATGACCTTGGTCACTTCCATCACGGCGCGGACATCCCCCAATTTCCAGTTCTTCTTCGGGGAGTCTGCCTGCGTATTGTGACACGACACGCATGTATCGCTTGCCATGCGATCCGACACGGCGACGCGCAGCACGCGCCTTCCGTTATGTACTTCCTCCCTCGAGAAGACCGCCGAGGGATCCGCCTGAAACGCCTGCCAGGCGTTTCGCTGAAAATCGTCCATGACGCGTCCGGCGCGATGGGGCCAGGGATAAGGACTCACTAGCGAGAGCGTGGTATCCTTCTCGCGCAGCAGTTCCGAAATGTCCTGAACGAAGGTTGCCGGCAGCGGTATGGCGTTTGGATCGGAGCGTGGTCGTGACTCGGCGCCAGCGCGTGGGAGGCCAGCGCCTTCGCCACCACCTGGCGGGTGTAGTAGCCTCGCGTGATCTTGATCTGATCGGCAATCTCGATGTTTCCGCGATAGGCCGACTCGATTGCTGCCGACTTCATCGCCTGGGGAAGAAAAAAGCACATGGCCGCCAGGCCGGAACACAGCACGGCCGCGACAGAGGCAGCGATAACAAGCTCGAGACGAACGCTGTTTCGCCAGTATGAGAGTATTTTTCGCCCCAACATCTTTGTCCCACCCGTCTGAGTCGGGGCGAACCTAATGTCCTGCACTTAAATGCCGGGTAAGAAAAACGGTTAAGGCGAGGTTTGCGGCTATGCCTGCCAGGTGCGCCCGGGGAAAGTGACGGAGCCCGAATTCGCAGGCAGTGACAAAAGGCCCGCCATCGAGTGAGCGTTCGCATGGCCTTGCGCCGGAATGAGTCGTGAATCTCCCGGCCCGTATAAATACGGGATTGGTCGCGTGTGGTTCTTTACCGTTGCGCTTTGAGGCGGATGCTTACAAGCTCAGGACGTCAGGAACGCCCCCGATGTCTTCTTTGCGGAGGAGAGCTTGGTCTCGAATCCGTGCCGGCTCGGTAACTCACACTGAGAGAGCGGTTCGACTGCCTTGCAAGTTCGGAAGTGGACCGGCCCGAAAAGGTCTGGATGCGGGCGTAGTAGAAAATTCATCATTCGCCTTCCGTCCGATTCTTCCACCGAACATCTCGCATCCAGCGATCGCGACTCCCGGACTACGCCGCTTCCATCATCGCGCGCGCGAAGGCGGGGTAGGTCTCGGACAGCTCGCCCATGATTCGTCCCCGCAGCAGCGCCAGTGTTTCGGCATCGGGAGCGGCGGTGGTGGGAACGATCTGCGGCTCGCGGTAGTCGAAGCCGGTATTGGCGCGGATGTCGGCAGGCGAATAACCCGGATGCACCGAGCGCAGGGAAAAGCCGCCGCGGGCGCGGTCGAAATCGAATAACGCCATGTTGGTGAGGAGCGCGTGCGGCCCGCCGCGGCGCGCCACTTCAGGCGTCGAGGCCGCCGCGCTGACGAAGTCGACCGCGGGGACGAAGACGCGCCGCGAGTGTTCCTCGCGGAACAGGATGACGCGTGGGATCAGGTGATAGAGATAGGCCGAGCCGAACGATCCCGGCCATCGCACGCCGGTTTTCGGGTACTCGCCGGTGCCGACCAGGTTGATGTTGCCGCTTCCGTCGATCTGTCCGCCGCCGAGGAAGAAGGCGTCGACGCGGCCCTGCGCCGCGCAGTCGAACAACTCCACGCCGCCGTTGGTGAAGAAATTATGCTGTTGCGATCCCAGGATCGAAATCCGGACCGGCGGCTTGCCGTCACGCTCGTTGCGCGCGCGCAGCAGCATGGCGCCGGCAGCCGGAATCGGCGACGAGGCGCCGACCGCGACGTGGCGGATACCGTCGAGCAGATCGGCGATGGTGGCAATCAGGATTTCCCGGCGTTCGCGCTCGTTTGCCATGGCGGTCACGCCACCTGCCTGCGGCGGCCGAGGAAACCGGAGAGATAGGCGCGAAAGCCTTCCTCGGTCCGCGCCATCGCGGCGTAGCGCGCGACTTCCGCGTCGTCGCCGGGATATTCGTCCCACAGCGGCAGCGGCCAGGCGCCGCGCTCGGCGACCGCAATCCGGTCGACATAAAGCGAGGGCAGCACGCCCGCGGCCGAGTCTTCCGTTGCCAATAGACTGCGGTCGACGATGCGCTCCACCGTGACCAAGGTCCGTTTGGCGGCATAGGCCATCGCCGCCAGTTCGCGGTGGCGGCCGATCCGGATATTGCCGGCGCGATCGGCCTCGGGAGCGTGAAACAGCGCGATGTCGGGCGCAATGGCCGGCACCACCACGACCTTGCCGGCCTCGCCGACGGGGCTGTCGATCACCTTCCAGTCCGGCCGCACCCGCAGCAGATCGCTGCCGACGATGCCGGCGATCGGCATGAAGGGCACGCCTTTCTGGGCGGCCAGCAGGCCGGCAAAGATCGCGGGGCAGGTCGAATCGCGCAAGCTGAACGCGCCGTCGCGGACGGCGGCGCCGAACCGCGGTGCGGCGCCGGCCTCGCCCAGCGAAACCGCGCTGGTCTCCAGCGCGCCCACCATCCCGGCGCCGATCAGCAGATCGGCCTGCATGCCGCTGATCGGCACGCAGACGATACGGAGGTCCGTGGTGCCGGCCTCGATCAGCGCTGCGGTCGCCGCCATCGACACGCCCTCGACGGGGATCGCGATCGACTGGCCCGGTCTGACGAGTTCGGCCAGCGCTTCGAGCGAAACGATCTCTGCCATGGGAGGTTCCTTGGGCTGTTCCTCAGCTGTCTGCGTTTTCCGTCATGATATCCATTTCCGGTTCATGCGAAAGCCGCACGCGGCGAGGGGCGGCGATGCGGCGATCGCATCGCTTGCCGCCTTTCGGGATATGCGAGTGCCGAGGCGTCCGCTCAACCGCCGTACAGATAATTCGGCAGCCACAGCGTCAGGCCCGGCCAGATGTACATGAAGATCATGCAGACGATGACGATCAGCATGTAGGGCATCATGCCGGCGAAGATCTGGTTGAGGGTGACGTGCTTCGGCGCCACGCCCTTCAGGTAGAACGCCGACATCGCCACCGGCGGCGACAGGAACGCCGCCTGCAGGTTCACGAACACCAAGACGCCCCACAGGATCGGGTCGATGTTGAAGTGCTTCAGCATCGGCAGGAAGATCGGCACGAAGATCACGATGATCTCGGTCCATTCCAGCGGCCATCCCAGGATGAAGATGATCGCCTGCGACAGGATCATGAACTGGACCGGCGTCATGTTGAGCGACAGCACCCAGGTCTCCAGGAGCGCCTGGCCGCCGAGGATCGCAAACACCGCGGAGAACAGCGCCGAGCCCACGAACAGCCAGCACACCATCGAGGTGGTCTTGGCGGTGAGGAACACCGCTTCCTTGGTGCGCTTCCAGTCCAGCGTGCGGGCCTGGAACGCGAGCAGGAAGGCGCCGGCGGCGCCGACCGCGGCGGATTCCGTCGCCGTGGTGATGCCGAGCAGGATTACCGCCAGCACGATCACCGTCAAAATGCCGAGCGGCATCACCGAGGAGATCAACAACCGCAGCACCTCGAACTGTTCGGCCTCCATGATCCAGTAGTAATAGAGCAATAGCAGGCCGAAGATGCCGCAGATGAACGCGAAGTAGATGTAGAACTCCGGCGCTGGCCCGGCCTCCGAGGGCGCGGCCGTGATCTTGCCGCGGAGTTCGGCGCTGCCCATCTGCTGCAGCGCTTCCGGCTCCTCCTTGGTCGCGGCTCCGGCTTTGTGGCCGGCGCCGAGTTCCTCGAGCTTTTCTTCCGCAGGCTGCGTGCTCGCGCCGGCGCCGAGCTGCTGGGGCGCGGTTTCCAGGCGCTGCTGGGTGGTCGCCGCGACCGGCGTCGGGAGGTCCGGCTGCTGGTGGATCACGACATACCACCATGCCGCCCCCAGCGTGGCCAGCGTCAGCACCAGCGGGATCAGCGCGTAGCCGAGATTTTTCAGCAGCATCGGGTAGCCGATGCGGGCGCCGTCGGCGGTGATGCTCATGGCCCTGGCCGGCGACAGCACGGCGGCGAACAGCGCCGGCAGCATCTTGCGCGAATAGGCCTGCTGCAACTCGGCGACCCATGGCCGGACCGGAACCCGGGTCTCGCTCTCGGGCAGCTTTGGCGCGATCTTCGGGTTCAGCAGCGCCCAGCCGATGACGTAGACGAGATAGAGGAGCGCCAGGAAGAAGCCCGGAAACATCGCCGCGGCGTAGAGCTTGACCACCGACTGCCCGGCGACCGCGGCATAGACGATGATCATCACCGAGGGCGGAATCAGGATTCCGAGCGTGCCGCCGGCGGTGATGACGCCGGCAGCGAGCCTCACGTCATATCCGGCCTTCAGCATCGGATTGAAGGCGATCACGCCCATCAGCACCACGACGGCGCCGACCAGGCCCGAGGCGATGCCCCAGAAGGTGCAGACGATCAGGGTCGCGACCGCGAGCGAAGCCGGCACGCGACGGAAGGCGAGCTGGATCGAATAGAACATCTTGTCGACCAGCGCGCCGCGCTCCATGACGTAGCCCATCAGCACGAACAGCGGAATCGAGATCAGGACGTCGTTGGTCATCGCGCCGTAGGTGCGCTGGACCATCAGGTCGAAGATATGATTGTCGGCCCAGGCCTCGCCGCCGCGGTAATAGGCGAAGAAGCCGAAGAACATGCCAAGGCCCATCAGCGTGAACGCGGTCGGGAAACCCATCACGATGACGACCACGATTAAGCCGAGCATCAGGAGCCCGAGTGCCGGATCGCTCATTTCAAAAGGTCTCCGCCCATGCCGCGCTGCCGCGCGCTCTCCTCAATGTCCTGCGCGTGCTCGATCGCGGCCCTGCGCGTCTCCTCATCGACATGTTCGGAGAGCGCCAGCTGCTCCTCGACCACGTCGATTTCGCTGACGTCCTTGAGCCGGCTCGGCCACACCCCGGTCTTCAGGCAGACGATGCTGCGCACGATTTCGGCCGCGCCCTGCAGCAGCAAGAGCGCCCCCGCCAGGGGAATCATGAATTTGAAATGGTAGACCGGCGGTCCTTCCGCGGTGACGTTGGAATGCTCGTTGATCCGCCATGAGTCCGAGGCGTAGTCCCAGCCGGCGTATAGCAGCGCCGCGATGCCGGGCAGGAAGAACACGATGTAGAGCACGAGATCGAGCCCGGCCTGGGTGCGCGGCCGCATCGAACTGTAGAGAAAGTCGCCGCGGACATGGGCGTTCTGCGCCAGTGTGTAGGCGCCGCCGATCATGAACAGGGTGCCGTACAGCATGTTGGAGGCGTCGAAGATCCACGCCGTCGGCATATTGAGAATATAGCGCTTGAAGACCTCGGCGCAAACCAGGGCCATCAGCCCGACGATCAGCCAGGCCGCGGCCTTGCCGGTCCAGGTGCTGATGCCGTCGATCGTGTGCAGGAAGCGCTGCGCGTTCATGGGATGTCTTGCCGCAGGTTCGAGTGTTTTCGGTACCGTCATCATGACAATACAACGCATCACCCGGGCATTGGCTAGCCCGGATGACGCGTCGCCGGTACGGACTATACCGTCAGGTCTTCTTCTTGGCGTTCGGCCCGAAGTAGTGGTTGTAGGCCATACGGCGGTTCACCACCGTATCCTGCTCCCACTGGGTCGCACGCTTGGCGAACGCCAGCTGGGAGGCGACGATTTCCTTGAACAGCGGATTTTCCGCCGACTTCTTCTCCACGACCGCGTCGTAGATCTCCAGCTGCTTCTGCAGGATCGCGTCCGGCGTCTTGTAGAATTTGACCTTATCCTTGGTCTGCAGTTCCTCGTAGTCCTTGGAATAGCGATCGATCGCCTTCCAGGCCATGTCCTGACCAGCCGCCTCGGTGGCGTTGGCGATGATCGCTTTCATCTTTTCGGGCAGGGCGTCGTATTTGGTCTTGTTGAACATGATCTCGAACTGCTCGGCGTTCTGGTGGTAGCTCTGCAGCATGCAGACCTTGGAAACGTCCGCGAAGCCGAGAATGCGGTCCGAGGTGGCGTTGTTGAACTCGGCGGCATCGAGCAGGCCGCGGTCCATCGCCGAGACGATTTCGCCGCCGGGCAACGCGTTCACCGCGGCGCCCATGCCGGTGAACACGTCGATCGAGATGCCGACCGTGCGGAACTTGACGCCCTTGAGGTCGTCCGCCTTGGTGACCGGTTTCTTGAACCAGCCGAGCGGCTGGGTCGGCATCGGCCCGTAGGGAAACGAGACGACGTTGGCGCCGATCGAGGCGTACAGCTTCGCGAGCAGTTCCTTGCCGCCGCCATATTTGTGCCAGGCGAGCAGCATGTTGGCGTCCATCGCATAGCCCGGGCCGGAGCCCCACAGCGCCAGCGCGGTCTGCTTGCCGTAGTGATAGACCAGCACGCCGTGGCCGCCGTCGAGGGTGCCCTTCGACACCGCGTCGAGCAGGCCGAAAGCGGGCACGACCGCGCCTGCGGGAAGCACCTCGATCTTGAGGTCGCCGCCGGTCATGTCGTTGACCTTCTTGGCGTAGTCCAGCGCGTATTCGTGGAAGATGTCCTTGGCCGGCCAGGTGCTCTGCCAGCGCATGCTGATCGGGCCCTGCGCGCTGACAATGGTTGGCGCCGTGACCGTTGCGGCGGCGCCCGCGGCGGCCGTTTTCAGAAAGCGGCGGCGGCTGGAAGTGGTGTCCTTCTTGGAGGTCGTCATGGTTTTCTCCCCGTTTTGACGGCGATCCCGGAAGGATACGCCCTTTATTTATTGGCAGCGAGACAAAGACTTACGCGGGGGTTTGGCAAGAAGGTTCGAAACGATGCGACGCTTCGACGCGGCCCACGGTCAGTAGTTGACAACCCATCTCTGAATTTATTCCCGCTGTTGCGCACTTTAGTTGCCGGCCGGCAAAAATCAATCGAGCCCTGGATTACCTTTTGGTTCGACGCCGCTGCTTATTGCGCCGCACGCGTTGATCTTGCGAAGCAGTCGCAGCAAGTGCTGCAGCACCCCGGTGCCGTCGCGCCATTCGGCTGGTGCGCCGGCGGGGAATCAGCGCTATCTCGGGCGTCGGAGGCCGAAGGGGTCTTCGGTCGGGATGATCGAGATGGGCAGCCGGCGGGAAGTCGAGAGCATCGAGGCGGTGATCCACCGCATGTTCGAGGAGATGATCCCGTTCAACCGCGTGATCGGTCTTAGGATCGATTCACTCGACCCCAAGGCGCCGCGGCTGCGGTTCGACATGCGGCCGGAGCTGGTCGGCAACCCGGTGCGCCAGATCCTGCATGGCGGTGTCATCTCGGCGACCCTGGACGTGGTCGGCGGCCTCGCCATTGCGCTGGCCTCGATCGCCGAAAAGGGCGTCGCGGCGACGGCGAAGCAGTTTCCCAATGTCGGCACCATCGACCTGCGCGTCGATTACCTGCGGCCGGGGCGCGGCCAGTATTTCGTCGCCACCGGCCGTGTCGTCAGGCTCGGCGGCCGCGTCGCGGTGGTGCACATGGAACTCGTCAACGACGCCGAAGAGCAGATCGCGACCGGCTCGGCGGCCTACATCATCGGCTGACCCCGGCGCTCGCCGGGCTGCGCCCGATCATTTCAGCGGGTAGCCGAAGATCGATCGGGCGCCGGGCCGGCGGCGCCTCGCGAAGCAGGGCTCGATCCCGTGCCAGGGCGGAATCGGCCGGCGTCACTTCATCGCGATCTTTCCCGTAGCCACGTTCAGGATCGATCCGTCCTGAAGATTGATCCGGTAGATTTCCCGCAAGACGTTTCCGGCAAATCCCAATTCCACGATCGAAACGCTCTTCAACGATGTGGCAATTCCATTGGGCAGGATCTGGTTGAACTCGGCGGCCGTCTGATTCCAGTACTTCTGCAACTCCGGGGTAAACTTCGCATTGCTGTAAACCAGCGTGTTATGCGGATTGTACGACCGCAGTTCCTTGCCATCCTTGATGACGTTGACGCCGCTGACGCCGACGGTTTTCACCAGCTCTTTTGCTGCATCGCTCATGTTGGCGTAGACCGGCCCGGTGCAGCGCGGCAGCGGGCCGTCACGCAGCGGGGTCAGTGCGGCGGTAGCCGCGGTGTTGAATGCCATCATGTTCTCGAAGCTCTCGCCTTCCTTGACGATACCAAGGTCGAGCCACCATGGCTGACCGGCGCCCTTGGCGGCTTCCGTGGTATAGAAATTCTTCAGGGTGACATTGAGAACCGGCGGCAGCTTCGGCAGCGCTTTGAGCATTTTTTCCGGCGTGGCCGGGTCTGCACTGTGGATATGCACCACTGTCACATGCGGGATGTTGTGATTCTGCGCTTCGGTGTCGAGTTTCGCGTTCAGAAGTTTTTCCCGCAGCAGGCCCTTGACCGTCGCGTCGAGGGTCTCGTTCACTTCCTTCGGGAGGGTGTAGACGAGGCCGAAGGTTCGCTGATGCGGACGAAAGGCGGCGCCCGAAAGCGCGCTGTTGTCGATCGCGACGTCCGCCGATGCCACGGGCGAAAACAGCGCCGATGCTCCTGCAACAAGCGCTGCTGCAATATGATTGGTCAGTCTCGAGGCCATGCCGCTTTCCTTATTGTCAGCGATAGGAAAATTCGATCGAGATCGCTCGTGTCCGCGTCGGGAGGTGCGATCGTCACGCTGCAAACTATGCATCCGGAATGTGACAGCTGTGTTGCGGATGCGGGCCCGTTGCGCTCGGTCGGGAGAACGGAAAAATCCGGCGATGCCGGAAAGAAGACCTGCGATGGTGCGTAACCCAGGCATAGCCCGGGATTGCGCGTGGAATCGCTTTCCATGAGAGGAGCACTATAGCGCTCCATGGCGGGGCTCGCCGGGGATATTGTTATTCAGGCGATGCGGCCCTTGCCTTACGGGCCGACGGCCACCAGAGCGGCCTTTCTGAAATCCTTGTTCTTCTCTTCGCGCAGCGGGTTCCTGGCTTCTGCAATCCGCAAATTCGCAACCACCGAGAACAGCACGAAGCCGCCCTTCTTGCGCGGCAGTACGAAATACTCGGAGATGCTGGCGTGCTCGGAATCCTCGCACGAGGACATGCCCCTGAATACCACGTCGCTGTCGACCAGTTCGCTGTTGCGGGCCGATGCGAACTTGCCCTTGCAGGCTCGCGCATCGTTGGCGACAACGCCAGAGGCCACGTCGAGGCCCTTCACGCCCGCTTGCGCCGGAATGATTCTCACAAAGCCGATCGCGTCGTCCGACCGCCAGGCTGCGCCGTTGTTGACCAGCGTGGCCGGCGTTTCCGCCCGGCTGAGCACGCGCGGGTTATTGAGCGAGGCCTTCAGGATGAAGTTGGACGCAAACTCCATGGCCTCGAGCTGAAGCTCGGGCGTGGACGGACCCGAGGCGGGCGTGAGGCTGCCGCCGGTTTGCGGTGGAGCGGCGCGGGCCGCTGCGGCCGGCGCCCGCTGCGGCAGGACGAAATCCTTGGCGCCGGCGATACCGTCGCGGTTCACGGTCACGACACAGTTGACCAGTGCCGGAAGCAGGATGCTGGTCTTGTCGAGATTGAACTGGAACAGGTTGCCCTCGGCGAACGCGCTCATCGTCGTCGAAGCCCTGAATTGCTTGATCAGATCGGACGTGTCGGGCATGTCGACGCTGACGGCATGGGTGGAAATAACCCGGCCGTCGACGTTGAACGGGGCGCGGCCATCGAAGGTGAGAACGATGGGGAAGGTCGAGCCCGGTTTGAGCGACCAGTTGCTGTGTGAAAAACCGAGGTTCCAGGTGACGTTGGCGCTCACCATTACGATGACGGTGATGCCGCTCTTGTAGGGCGCCGATGCGACGCATCCGCTGAACGCGCCGGTCTGGTCGTTGGTGAATGCCCCGCCGCTCCAGTTGCCGATCTTGACGGAGCCGTAGGGTCCACGCGCCGGGACCGATGACGACGAAAGCACCAACAGTGCGATTGCGCCGAAAGCCTTGAGAAACATCCACCTGCCCCTGCCGTTCCGGAAGATATTGATTCCGCAACCTTCGCGTGCAGGCAAGGGCTATTTCGGGCATTTTCTCAGCATATCTGGTGCACTCAGCCCGGCGTCGCTCCCGTCCGCGCCCGCCGCCCCTCGATCGGATAGGCCGGATCGTTGAACCCCGGCGTCGAGGGATGGCCGCTCGTGACCAGCCGGTCGATCAGCGCCTCGTCCTCGGCGGTGAAGCGATAGTCGAGCGCGCGGATGTAATCGTCCCATTGCTCCTCGGTGCGGGGACCGGCGATCACGGCGCTGACGAAGGACGAGTTCAGCACCCATGACACCGCGAATTGTCCGGCGGTGATGCCTCTCGCTTCGGCATGCCGTTTGATTTCCTGCGCCAGCTGCAGCGATTCCGGCCGCCATTCGGTCTGCATCATGCGCTTGTCGTTGCGCCCCGCGCGGGTGTCCTTGCCGGGCGCGGCATTGGGCGCGTATTTGCCGGTCAGCACGCCGCGCGCCAGCGGGCTGTAGGGCACGATGCCGAGGCCGTAATAATGGCAGGCCGGGAAATGCTCGACCTCGGGCATGCGGTTCATCGCGTTGTAATAGGGCTGGCTGACCACCGGGCGGTCGATGCCGAGATCGTCGCAGATGTTGCAGATCTCGGCGACCCGCCAGGCGCGATAATTCGAGAGGCCGAAATAGCGCACCTTGCCCTGCCGGATCAGCTCGCCGATCGCGCGCACGGTCTCTTGCAGCGGTGTCGAATGGTCTTCCTTGTGCAGGTAATAGATGTCGATGTAGTCGGTGCCGAGCCGCTGCAGGCTTTCGTCCGCCGCCTGCAGCACCCAGCGCCGCGACAGCCCGCCGCGGTTGGGATCGTCGCCCATGGAATTGGCGAGCTTGGTCGCGAGGATCCAGTTGTGCCGGCTGTTGGAAATGGCGCGGCCGACCACCTGCTCCGAACCGCCCTTCGAATAGGCGTCCGCGGTATCGATGAAGTTGACGCCGGCCTCGCGCGCTTTCGCCACGATCCGCACCGAGGTGGCCTCGTCGGTCGGGCCGCCGAACATCATGGTGCCCAGGCAGATCGGCGAAATCTTCAGGCCGCTGCGGCCGAGAGGGCGGTATTGCATGGGGTACTTCCTCTGAGTGTCATTCCGGGTCTGGTCCTTCGGACCATCCCGGAATGACGGAGCCTGTTAGTTGCTTCGCGGAATTTATCATCGGGCGCGCATTCGCGCGACCCGTTGGCTCGCAATGACGAAAACCCAACCCTACGTCTCGTTCTTCAATATCTTAAACACGCCGCTGGCCATGGCGATACAGCGTTTGTCGACCGTCACCTCGGTGGTGATGAAGATCAAACTGCGGGTGGAGCGCACCACATGCGGCTTCGATATCAGGATCTCGCCGATCTTGCCGGCCTCGACGAAATGGGTGTCGAGCTGCACGGTGGCGAGCGTCGGCTTGCCGGAGACGTAGCGTGCCGTCATGCCGCAGGTGCGGTCGGCGAACGTCATGATCACCCCGCCCTGCACCAGGCCGCGGCGGTTGTGGTGCTTGTCCTGCGTGGCGAGCGCGTATTCGTGCCCGCCGTCGACCACGCGCTGCCACAGCGGTCCGATCAGATGCAGGAAGCCGGAGGTTTCGACGACGGTCCAGCCGTCCGATTTGAGTTTTGCGGCTGTCTTGTCAGTCATGTCGTTCCGTCCGGTCTCTGCGGGCATTCATGTCTTGCAGGTCATTTCATCAAACGCGGACGTGTTGTAGTCAAGCTGGATGAGCAGGCCATTCGACGATGCCACAAGGCGGAATATCGCAGAGCGCTGCGCGGCGTTCGTGCGCTTGCCGGAGGCCGAGCCCGTGCCGGCGCTGAAGCGGGCTGCGGTCGCCGTCGCGCTCACCGGCGCCGATGCGTCCGGCGGAACGGCTGTTCTGTTGACCCTGCGCGCCTCGGGCCTGCGCGCCCACAGCAATCAATGGGCGCTGCCGGGCGGACGTTGCGACGCGGGCGAGACGCCGGCGGAGGCTGCGCTGCGCGAGCTGCACGAGGAGCTCGGCCTTGAACTCGGCGCCGGCGACGTGCTCGGCCTATTAGACGATTATCCGACCCGGTCCGGCTATCTCATTACGCCGGTCGTGGTGTGGGCGGCGTCCGGCGCGGCGATCTCGCCGAACCCCGATGAGGTCGCTTCGGTGCATCGCATTGCGCTGGCCGATATCGAGCACCAAGACGCCTTCAGCTTCACCACGATTCCGGAGAGCACGCGGCGCGTGATCCGGTTTCACCACGAAGGCGACTTCATCCACGCGCCGACGGCGGCCTTGATCTACCAGTTCCGCGAAGTGCTGGCAGGGCGGGACACCCGCGTCGCCGAGCTGGAACAGCCGGTGTTCGCCTGGAAGTGACTTCGTCATTCCGGGGCGATGCGAAGCATCGAACCCGGAATCTCGAGATTCCGGGTCTGGTGCTAACGCACCATCCCGGAATGACGAAGAGTGGATTGCTTCGTCGCGGAGCCTGTCATCGGGCGCGCATTTGCGCGACCCGTTGGCTCCTCGCAATGACGGCGGAGAGTGTGTGCAAGCCGGGTTGCGAACATCGGTTCTTTCGGCGACGATGCGGCCAACAACAAGAATAGTCCCGGGGAGTTCGCTCAACATGTCGATCTGGAACAAATCGCTTTGCGCCGCCGCTGCGTTCGGCCTGGCTGCGACTTTCAACCTTGCCCACGCCCAGACTTTTCCGAACCGCGTCATCACGCTGGTGATCCCGTTTGCGCCCGGCGGCTCGACGTCGATCGTCGGCCGCGTGATCGCCGACAAGATGAGCGAAATCCTCGGCGAAAAGGTCGTGGTCGATAACCGCCCCGGCGCCGGCGGCACCGTCGGCACCAAGGCAGTGGCCAAGAGCGATCCCGACGGCTACACGATTGCACTGGGATATACCGGCACGCTGGCGATCGGACCGTCGCTGTACAAGAACGCGGGCTACGATCCGCGCAAGGATTTCGCGCCGATCGGCCTGATCGGCAACGCGCCCAATTCGCTGGTGGTGCATCCCTCGTTTCCCGCGAAGTCGGTCGCCGAGCTGATCGCCTATGCCAAGGCCAATCCCGGCAAGGTCAATTTCGGCTCCGCCGGCGCCGGCACGGTCAGCCACATCACCGGCGAATATTTCGCCGCCTCCGCCGGAATCAAGCTGATCCACATCCCCTACAAGGGAACCGGTCCGGCGCTGACCGACCTGTTGGGCGGACATATCCCGATGGCGTTCGCGCCGATCCCGGCCTCGCACGCCAACATCTCGGCGGGAAAGTTGCGGGCGCTGGCGGTGACCAGCGCGACGCGCTCCAGCCTGCTGCCGGAGGTGCCGACCATTGCCGAATCCGGCCTGCCCGGGTTCGACGCGTCGCTGTATTACGGCCTGGTGGCGCCGGCCGGCACGCCGCGGCCCGTGATCGACAAGCTCAATGCGGCCCTGCAGGCCGCGCTCGCCTCCGCCGACGTGAAGAAGCAATTGGGGCTGGACGGCACCGAGATCACGCCGGGCACGCCGGAAGACTATGCGGCCTTCATCGACAAGGACGAAAAGAAGTGGGCCGGCCTCGTCAAGGCCAGCGGCGTCGCGCAGGAGTGAGGCAGGCGATCGCACCGTTTCGGGGCTGACTTCAACGGCCGGCTTGCTAAACAGGCGACATGCGACCTCATGCGATTCGTCTCTGCCTCGGGTTCCCCGTGCTCGCGCTGCTCTTGATGGCGCCGCCGGCCGGCGCGATCGACGCGCCCGCGCTGCCGCCCGCCACGGCCGGCGCGATGGCGCAGGCAGTGTCGCCGCAGGCGATCGCGGAGTACCGCCGCAAGCTTAGGGAATATCAGGAGGCGCGCGCCGCGTTCGAGCAGGAGGCCGGCGCCTATTGGAGTTCGATCTACGAAAAGCGAAAAGGCCGCAACGCCAAGCGGCGCGGGCGCCAGGCCATCGCGCTTGATGATTACGTCCTGACCCAGCCGCCGCGCTACACCGGGCCGAAACGGCCGGTGAACCCGGAGGGCGAACCGGAAGTGCCGCCGCGCGAGCGCAAGCCCATTCCGGTCGTCGCCGATTTCCTGAAGGCCGCCGCCGAGCATTTCCAGTTCGCGCCGCAGCGGCCCGCCAGCGAGGCCGAGTTCAAGCGCGTCTATGCCCGCACGGCCCTGGCGTCGGGGCTGACGCGCGAGCAGGCGGTGCGGGTCTATTCGTTCGAGACCGGCGGCAACGGCCATCACGACATGCAGTCGGGGTTGAGCGCCTCGCGGCCGGGCTCGCGCGCGATCTCGACCGCGATCGGCTACAATCAGCTGCTCACCACCAACAGCGTCGAGCTGCTCGCCGAGCAGGGACATGAATTCATCAAGGCGCTGACGGAAAAGGCCGCCCGGCTGTCAGGCCCGGCGCGCAAGGCGATAGATCACAAGATTGCGGTGCTGAAGCGGATGGTGGCGTTTTCACGCACGGTGCCGGACGAATGGGCGGCGCATGAGAAGCTCGCCAATACGCCGCAGGGCTGGGCGGTCCATGCCATGGTGCTGGACATCGACGTCGGCCCGCTGCTGCAGACCCACAAGCTGCTGACATCCGTGCTGTTCGCGCGCGCCAAGGGCCATACCAAGCCGCTCACCGCCGCCGAACTGGAGATGATGAACCTCACCGGCGACGGCACCGGGCTCGACATGGTGACGATGCCGCAGGCCATGCGCGAGCAGGTGCCGACCTCGAATTTCTTCCAGCGCGGCGGCTACGAGCGCAACCCGGTCGCGATCCGCCACAACACGGTAGCGAAACTGCTGGCGATCACGGACGAGCGGATGGATTCCAACAGCGGCAAGCCGGGCGCCAAGCAACTGGCGGCGTCGTTTTAGCTGGCTGTCGTCCCGGCGAACGCCGGGACCCATACGCCGTGTCCCGTCATTCAGGCAGGGCGTTAGACGCCTTCCCCAAATTACTGGCGCCGCGGATTATGGGTCCCGGCGTTCGCCGGGACGACGGGAGTTGAGAGCCGCCCTCACTCCGCTCCGAACATGAACTTGCCGTCGCCCTCGAGATAGGGACCGGTCCGCATATAGAGCTGTCCGTTCTGGCCGATGAAGAACAACGTGCCCTTCGGCACCTTCTTCGCGCCCTTCAGCAGCATGCCCGCATTGTTGGTGCCCATCTTGTAGGAAAGCGTCTTGCCGTCCTTGCCATAGCCGTAGCCCATGTCCGGCTTCAGCTCCCAAGGGGTCGGCGCCGCGGCTTGCGCAAATGCGGATGTGGACGGCGCGGCAAGCGCCGCGGCCACTACGAGCGCAGCCGCCATCAAAACGGTCTTCGTCGAAAATCTCGTCATCCTGCATTCTCCCCGCGACCGGTTCGAAAAAGCCCGGCCTCATTTTTGAACAAACCACGAACGTCATTTGGCCGTCAACGCGCCCGTTCGCCGCATCAGGCCTCCATCAGACTTTGTGATTTCCCGCTTCCGGCTTCGCGACTATGTTCCGGGTTCAGTCTAGAACCAGTCTTTCTCAAATAGGTCATAGGGATGATTCGGATGAACCACGTCACGAAGATTTGCCTGGGCGCAGCGCTGTCATTTGTGACGCTGGTTCCCGTGGCGCATGCCGATGAATTCAAGCTCTCGAGCAACCAGAGAATTTCCTGCAGCCGGGGCCTCAGCCCCGGCAAGCTCAGTACCGCGACCTGCAAATCGTACGCCTATCTCTTCAACGTCAAGACATCGGAATACTTCCGCTGCCAGATGAGCCTGGCGCTGACGCGGGACAACAAGGAAGTGATCAACGTGCAGACCGACGGCGGCTGCACCAAGAAGGTCCGTATCTTCGACACCGACTCCAGTTATTCGTTCGACGCCGCCGAGACCGAGCCGCCGAACACCAATACGTTCTTCGGCCCGGGCGGCTACGCGGTGTGGGCCAGCGACAACACCACGCGGAAGATCCGCGGCTGCATCATCATCGCGTCCGGCCTCGGCTCCGACGTTTCGAAATGCCTCGACATGACGTCCGAGTGAGAGGCCGGACGGTTCCTCCGATTCGTCTTCCGTCATGGCCGGGCTTCGTCCCGGCCATCTACGTATTCCTTGGCCGCAGCCGCGTGATGCCCCCACAAAAAAGCCAGGCGGCGCGTCAAGCGCCGCCTGGCGGAATGGATGGCGGGAAAGGCCGGCGAGGGGTGCCTAGCCGCCGATGCCCTTTTCCTTGAAGTACTTCAGCGCGCCGGGATGGAACGGGATCGGCGAACGCTCCTGCACCTGGTTGTCGAGCGAGAAGCTCAGGGCTTCCTTGTGCACGGCGACGATGTCGGCCTTCTTCTCCACCAGCGTCTTGACGATGGCGTAGGCGTCGTCATTGCTCATCTTGTCGCCGGTCACGATCAGATTCCAGACCTCGGTAATGGCGTTGTCCTTGTCGAGGCCCGGATACGAGCCGGCCTTGATCTTGCTGGCGGTATAGAGCTTGCCGTATTTGGCGTTCATCTTCTCGGCCGTGTCGCTGTGGTCGATCAGCTTCAATTTCATGCCGGGCGTTGCCGCGAGGTCGGTCACCGCCGCGGTAGGAATGCCGCCGACCCAGAAGAAGGCGTCGATCTTGCGATCCTTGACGGCATTGACGGATTCGGCGACGCCGAGCCGTTCGCGCTTCATGTCCTTGTCCTTGTCGAGGCCGGCAGCCTCGATGACGCGAAACGCCATCACTTCGGTGGCGCTGCCCGGCGATCCCGTGGAGACGCGCTTGCCCTTGAGGTCGGCCATCTTTTCAATGCCGGTGCCTTCGACCGTCACCACGTGCATACGGTTCGGATAGACCACGAGCAGCGCTTGCAGCGGCACCTTGCCGCTCTTGAACTTGTCCTGGCCCTGCAGGGCATCGAGTGCGGCATCGGCCATCGTGAACGCCATCTCGCTCTGACCCGACGCGATCAGCTTGAGATTGTCGACCGAGCCGCCGGTGACCTCCGCGGTGGCCTGCACGTTCGGCAGGTTCTTCGACAGCACGTTGGCGACGGCGCCGCCGAGCGGATAATAGACGCCGCCGGTGCCGCCGGTGCCGATCGACATGGTCTTCTGCTGGGCATGAACCATTCCGGCGAGTGCCAGCCCCGCCGTGAGGGTGACAGCCAGTATCGCTGCGGTCTTTCTTGCTCTTGTCATCGTAAGTTCACTCCCTGATTAAATCGTAAGGGCCGGTCGTTTTGGCGCCGGCGTCCTGAACTGCCACAGCAGTACGCCGAGGCCGATGATCAGCCCCGGCACGTAGGTGTAGCTGATGTCGCGTCCGATGACCGATTCGATGATTGCCTCGATCAGGCTCGGAAACACCAGCAGCAGCCCCGATAGCAGAAGCAGGCCGCGTTCGGTCGGCGTATTTTGTCGCAAGCCCCAGTTCTGGGCAACCGCGGCGAGCGCCACCAGCCCCAATGTTGTCTTGATCGTGATCTCGAGCACGTCGACCCATGATCCGCCCTTCGGGATCGCGAGCAAGAGGCCGACGCCCTGCGGATCGAGCACGAACACGAACGGCACCAGGAACGCCGGCAGCGTGTATTTCCACGACTGCAGCGTGGTGCGGTAGGGATCGCCGCCAGTGATGGCGGCGGCTGCGAACGGCGACAGCGCCGTCGGCGGCGACACCTCCGACAGCACGGCGTAATAGAAGATGAACATGTGGGCGGCGTAATCGGGCACGCCGAGCTTGATCAGCGCGGGTGCGGCGATCACGGCGCAGATGATGTAGGACGCGGTCACCGGCACCGCGAGACCGATGATCCACACGATCAGCGCGGTATAGATCGCGGTCAGCAGCAGGCTGCCGCCGGCATAGGCGATCACGATCGACGAGAATTTGAGCCCGAGGCCGGTCAGGGTCACGACACCGACGACGATGCCGGCGCAGGCGCAGGTGGTGGCGGCGTTCAGCGCGCCGATCGAGCCGTCGGCGAGCGCCTTCACCAGTCGCTTCGGCACCAGCGCCGTCTCCCTGCGCAGGAAACTCAGCGCGAAGGTGACCGCCGTGGCGTAAAACACCGACAGCGTCGGCGAGTAGCCGATCACCATGAACACCACCACGGCGATCAGCGAGATGAAATGGAAGCCGTAACGCTTCGTCATCTGGCCGAGCGTCATGTCGGGAACGAAGGTGACATCCTTGGCGCCGAACTTGCGGGCGTCCAGTTCGACCATGATCAATAGCGACAGGTAATAGAGACAGGTCGGAATCGTCGCCATCCAGATCACGTCGAGGTAGCTGATCTTGAGGAACTCGGCGATCAGGAAGGCGGCCGCGCCCAGCACCGGCGGCGACAGGATGGCGCCGAGCCCGCCGGCCGCCAGCAATCCGCCGGCGGCGTTCTTCTCGAAGCCGGCCTTGGCCAGCATCGGATAGGCCACGGTGCCGATCATCACGGTGGTGGCGACGCCGGATCCCGACGGTCCGCCCAACAGGAACGACGACAGCACCACGGTACGCCCGGCGCTGTTCGGCTTGCCGCCCATCAGCGCCAGCGAGAAATCGATGAAGAACTTGCCGGCGCCGGATTGCTGCAGGAACGCGCCGTAGATCGTGAACAGGATGATCAGCGTCGCCGACACGTCGACTGCGACGCCGAAAATGCCTTCCAGGGTGATGAAGAGGTGACCGACCAGCCGCGGCAGGTCGTAGCCGCGATGCGTCCACGGCGCCGGCAGATGCGGGCCGAGCATCGCATAGGCAATGAACAGTAGCGACACCACGGGCATGATCGCCCCGGTGGTGCGGCGGGTCGCCTCCAGCAGCAGGATGATGAACACGATGCCGATGATGACGTCCCAGCGGTCGGGCATGGTGGCGCGGTCGGTAAAGTCCTCGCCGCCCCACAGCGCGTAGGCGATGGTCAGGACCGCGAAGATGCCGGGCACCACATCCCACCAGCGCACCCGGTTGCGAAACCGCGTCGCCAGCGGAAACAGCAGGAAGCTCAGCACCAGCGTGAAGGCGACGTGGGTGTAGCGCAGTTCCTGGGTCGGAACGATCGCGTAGGCGGCGTAGAGGTGGAACAGGCTCATGACCACGGCGATGGCGGTCGAGATCCACCCGGCCCAGCCCATCAGCCGGTTGGCTGCGCCCTCTTCGGCCTCGATGAACGACTCGGCCTTGTGCAGGGCCTCTTCGGAAACGGCGACGACGTCGTCATTGGGCGATGTCTTGCCCGGTGTCGGATTGTCTGCGGCCATGCTTCCCCCGGAACGCCTTCTTTCATGGCCGAGCCTGGCTGGCCGCGTCTTCGATCGCGCCGCATTGATCCCGGTTTTCGTCAACCGTGGCAAGAGCTTCCGCGAGGCAACTTTGGAATTATTGAGACTCGCGCGAAATAGCCGCCGCGAACCGCATTTTGGCAACAAGCCGGGTTGACCCGGGGCGCGCGTCCGTCCACTTTCCCGGCCATTCGGGGGAGAACATCGATTATGAAGTCGAAGCTCATTGCGGCCGCTGTTGCCTTCGCGGCGACCCTGTCGGCCCCGGCCGCCCATGCCCAGCAATTCATCAATGTGCTGACCGGCGGCACCTCGGGCGTATATTATCCGCTCGGCGTCGCCATCGGAAAAATCTACGGCGACAAGATTCCCGGTGTGAAGACCCAGGTGCAGGCCACCAAGGCGTCGGTGGAGAATCTGGTGCTGCTGCAGCAGGGCCGCGGCGAGATCGCGTTTACGCTCGGCGATTCGCTGAAGGCCGCATGGGATGGCGACGCGGAGGCCGGCTTCAAGTCCAAGCTCGACAAGCTGCGCACCATCGGGGCGATCTATCCGAACTATATCCAGATCGTCGCCACCGCCGACAGCGGCATCAAAACGCTGGCCGACCTCAAGGGCAAGAGCCTCTCGGTCGGCGCGCCCAAATCGGGCACCGAGCTCAATTCGCGCGCCATCCTCGGCGCCGCCGGGATGAGCTACAAGGATATGGGCAAGATCGAATACCTGCCGTTCGCGGAATCCGTCGACCTGATGAAGAACCGGCAGTTGAGTGCAACGCTGCAATCGGCCGGTCTCGGGGTAGCCTCTCTGAAGGATCTCTCGACCTCGACCGAGATCACCGTGGTGTCGGTTCCCAGGGCGGTGGTCGACAAGATCGGCCCGCCGTTCGTCGCCGTGAACATTCCCGCCAATACCTATAACGGCCAGGACAAGGACGTCCCGACCGCGGCCGTGATCAACTATCTGGTGACCAGCTCCGCCGTCTCCGACGATCTCGCCTATCAGATGACCAAACTGGTTTTCGAGTCGTTGCCGGAACTGGCGAATGCGCACGCGGCCGGCAAGGAGATCAAGCTTGCGACCGCGGCAGCCGGCAGTCCGGTGCCGCTGCATCCGGGCGCGGTCCGCTATTACAAGGAAAAGGGCCTGATCAAGTAGGCTGCTTCAATTGGTCGTCATGACCGGGCAAAAGCGCGAAGCGCTTTCTTTGTGCAGATATCCCGGCCATCCATCTTTCTTCGAGTAAGTTCTCGAGTGAATTTCATTTTTGATGGATGGCCGGGTCAAGCCCGGCCATGACGTGTTAGGCGGTGCGCCAGCAATGGCGCATGACGACTTGGGCGTGGGGAACGCAACATGCTGCAGGCTGAGGGCGCCGGGAAGCCGGTCAAGGTCGCATTCGACAATTTCGAGCACGGGATTCCCGAGGGCTTCGGTCCGCGCGGCTGGGGACGCCTCGCCTATGCCATCGGCATCGCCTTTGCGGTGTTCCAGCTTTACGTCGCCGCCTTCAGTTATCTGCCGAGCCAGGTGGTGCGCGGCGTTCATGTCGGCTTCCTGCTGCTCCTGACCTTCGGTCTGATCGCCAATTTCACCGCCAGAAGCGATCTCGGCCGCGCCGCCGGCTGGCTGACCGGCGCCGCCGGGTTTCTCTGCGGGCTCTACCAGTGGATCTTCTACGCCGACCTGATCGCGCGCGACGGCGATCCGACGCGGCTCGATCTCGCGGTCGGCACGCTGCTGGCGGTCCTGATTTTCGAGGGCGCGCGGCGGCTGATGGGGCTGGCGCTGCCTTTGATGTGCAGCGCCTCTCTGCTCTACTGGTTCTTCGGCCAGTATCTGCCCGCGCCGTTCAACCATCGCGGCTATGATTTCGACCAGGTCATTACGCACCTGTCCTACGGCACCGAAGGGTTTTACGGCGTCCCGATCTACGTTTCGGCGACCTACATCTTCCTGTTCATCCTGTTCGGCTCGTTCCTCGAGCGGGCCGGCATGATCCAGCTGTTCACCGACGTCTCGCTCGGCCTGTTCGGCGGCACCCGCGGCGGGCCGGCCAAGGTCGCGGTGTTCGCCTCGGGCATGATGGGCACGATCTCCGGCTCCGGCGTCGCCAATGTCGTCACCGTCGGCCAGTTCACGATCCCGCTGATGATCAGGTTCGGCTATCGCCGCGCCTTTGCCGCCGGTGTCGAGGCCACCGCCTCGATGGGCGGACAGATCATGCCGCCGGTGATGGGCGCCGTCGCCTTCATCATGGCGGAGACGCTCGGCGTCGAATATTCCGTCATCGTCAGGGCCGCGGTGATTCCGGCAGTGCTCTATTTCGCTTCCGCGTTCTGGATGGTGCATCTCGAGGCCGGCAAGCACGGCCTCGTCGGCATGAACAAATCGGAAATCCCGAGTGCCTGGAAGGCGCTGGTGGCGCGCTGGTACCTGGTGCTGCCGCTGGCGGCGCTGGTCTACATGCTGTTCGAGGGTTTCACGCCGCTCTATGCCGGCAGCATGGGGCTGGCGCTGACGGTGGCGCTGATTCTCGGCGCCAGCATCACGCTCGGTTTCTCCAGCAACGCGCTGCGCTATGTGTTCTGGATCGGGCTCTCGCTGGTGGTAGGCGCGGCGTCGCGCGACGGCCTCGAGATCATTCCGATCGCCGGCGTCGTCGGCGCACTGGTGCTTGTCACCTCGTTTGCACGCGGCGGCCGGGCGACGCTGCGGGCCTGCCGGGATTCGCTCGCCGACAGCGCCAAATCGGCACTCACCGTCGGCATGGCCTGCGCCATCGTCGGCACCATCATCGGCATGATGACACAGACCGGCGTCGGCGCCATCTTCGGCGGCTGGATCATCGGCCTCGGCGCCAAGAGCCTGTTCCTCGCGCTGGTCATGACGATGTTGCTGTCGATCCTGCTCGGCACCGGCATCCCGACCATTCCGACCTACATCATCACCGCGGCTCTCGCAGCACCTGCATTGGCCAAACTCGGCGTGCCCTTGATCGTCAGCCACATGTTCGCATTCTATTACGGCATCATGGCCGACCTCTCGCCGCCGGTGGCGCTGGCCGCGCTGGCGGCAGCGCCGATCGCCCGGGAAAACCCCGACAAGATCGGCTGGGAGGCGATGCGCATCGCGCTGGCCGGTTATGTCATTCCCTTCATCTTCGTCTATTCGCCGGCGCTGATGCTGCAGGCCGGCGATCCGATGGAAGCCCAGCTCGGCTTCCACGGCGCGGTGGCGCTCGCCACCTTCAAGGCGCTGGTCGCTATCGGCCTGTTCGGCATCGTCGCGATCGGCTTCCTGTTCGCCCGCCTGACGATCGCCGAACGCGTGGTCGCCTCGGTGGCGGCGCTCTGCCTGCTCGGCGAGTTTCCTTTCAGCGATACCATCGGCTTTACGGTGACGCTCGCCATCGTGCTCTGGCAGTGGCGGCAGCGCTCGCGCAGCGCGGTGGCGGCGGCTTGAGCCTCTGCCTCGCCTCGGCCGGTGTCGTCAAGGCGCTGTCGGTAGCGGCTTTCACGCTTGCCTGGACCCACTCCATCGAAAAGGTCGAATGGCAGGAAGACTGGCGCGTCACCCCGCGGGGCCTCGAGCTGACGCAGGCGCGGGTGAAAGGCTCCGGCGCCGGCATGGAGCCGCCGCCGGAAGCGCGGCTGGTCGATGGCTGGTTTCAATGGCAGCCGAAACCCGGCGCCATGCCGCAAGTGGTGCTGGGCAATTCCGGCGCCGCCGGCGAATGGCGGCTGTGCGCGGGCGGCAATTGCCGGACGCTGTCGGAAATCCTCGGGCACCCGGTCGGGGCCAATGTCACGACAATGAAAGCATGTAGTCCGTAGCCGGATTGCGCGGAGTTTATCCTTGGGCACGCCGAAGGCGTGACCCGGGGGCTCCATCCGGTCTACAAGTATCCCAACGAACATCACAAAGGGAGAAGTCGATGGATCGACTCAAGGGCAAGACAGCGATGGTGGTCGGCGCCGGTTCGATCGGGCCGGGCTGGGGCAACGGCAAGGCGACCGCGGTGACCTTTGCGCGCGAGGGCGCACAGGTGTTTTGCGTCGACCGCAACGGCAAGGCGGCGCAGGAAACCGTCGACATCATCACGTCCGAAGGCGGCAAGGCCAGCGCCTTCGCCGCCGACGTGTCGCGTGCCGCCGAAGTCGAGGCGATGGTGGCGGCCTGCCTCAAGGCCTATGGCCGCATCGACGTGCTCGACAACAATGTCGGCATCGCCGAGATGGGAAGCGTGGTCGACGTCTCCGAAGCGGACTGGGACCGCGTGTTCGCGGTCAATCTGAAAAGCGCCTACCTCGCCATGAAGCACGTCATTCCCGTGATGGCGAAGCAGGGCGGCGGCTCGATCATCAACATCTCGTCGATCGCCTCGATCCGCCATACCGGCGTGTCCTACGTCACCTATGCCACCACCAAGGCCGCGATGAATCAGATGACGCGTACCACCGCGGTCGAATTCGCGCCGCAGCGCATCCGGGTCAATGCGATCCTGCCGGGCTTGATGAAGACGCCGATGGTCGAGCACTCCGCCGGGCTGGCCGCCAGTTACGCCAAGGGCGACGTCGAGGCGATGTGGCGCGCCCGCGACGCCCAGGTGCCGATGGGGCACATGGGCGAAGCCTGGGACGTCGCCAACGCCGCGCTATTCCTCGCCTCCGACGAATCGAAATACGTCACCGGCATCGAGCTGGTGGTCGATGGCGGGATCACGCTGAAGCTGAGTTGAGGTCGATTTTTCGATGTCGTCATTCCGGGGCGCGAGTGAAACGAGCGAACCCGGAATCCGGAGGTTGTAAGTGCGAGATTCCGGGTTCGCGCTTTCGCGCGCCCCGGAATGACGGCAGGCTATTCAGCCTACTGCGCCAGCGCCAAAATTCCCCCCGCGAAGGAATGCCACGCCGCTGTCGTGCTGATCGGCCAGTTCAGGAGCTTGATGGCCACCAGCGCAATGCCGCCATAGACGTAGACCGGGTGCGGCCGCCCGCGCGTGCGCCAGTCGAACATCATCGCGGCCACCAGCAGCAGATAGGCGACGAAGGCCGGCGGAATGGTGACCGGGACCGGTGGCGGGCCGAGCGGTCCCGGCGGCGCCAGGAAGGTGAGGAACCAGCGCGCCACCGCGGCGTCCAGCACCGAGATGCCGGCCAGCAGCATCAGCCGCTTGTGGATTTCCGGCCGGCGCGTGGCGGCGATGGCGAGCGTCACGACTACCGCGAAGAACAGGATGCCGCTAAGCGGGACGATCGCAAACGCGATGCCTTCGTTGGTGAGTCCGACTGCGGCGGACCGCTTCATCGCGTTCACCGCCGCCAGGAAACCGAAGATCGTCATCGCGGTCGCCAGCGACACCCCGATCATTCCCATCGTGCGGTGTCGTGCGACCCGCCCGGACGCGGCGAGCCAGGTCTGGAACACAAAATAAAGCGACCAGGCGAAAAACAGCAGGCCGTGAAAATGGATCACCGGCATCGACGGGAACGATCCCGTTGCCAGTGGAAGGAAGTAGGTTGGTGCGAAGCCAAGGAAGGCCACGGCCGTGCACGAAAGTGCCATATAGAAGTAGAAATACTGCGCGGGCGACGATGCGGCGGCGCGCGCGGGATTATGGTCAATCAAAGTTGTCATGCGTCAGGATTCTCCATGTGCGTATTGAGTCTCCGAGACCGGCATATGGTTCAAGAGAAAAGCGGCATCAGGCATATGCCGCCGGGTGTCAATCAACGCTCAATTCCGCCGCAATCCGGTTCGCGGCCACTATTGCCGGGCCCTAGTCTCTCCAATATTGAGGGTTGTTCGCCGGGTAGATCGATGCGATTTCGTCCTGCAGTCCTGATCCGCAACGTGGCCGTTGCATTTGTCCTGTCGGTAGCGCCGCTACATGGTGCCCTCGCGACCGGCACCGGGTCATCGACCGATCTGCAGGCCGACCCCGCGCCCTGCGCCGCCGCGGCGGCGACCAACGACGCCGACAGGATCGTCGCCATTTGCGGCGCGCTGATCGACCACAGCAAGACGGCGAAGACCGATCGCATCAAGGCGCTGATCGCGCGCGCCGGCGCCTATGACCGCAAGGACATGATCGACAGCGCGATCTCCGATTACGATGCGGCGCTGCGGCTCGACCCGGCGCTTGCGGATATCTTCAATATCAGGGGCGAACTCTGGCGCCGGAAGGGCGACCGCCGGCGCGCGCTGGCCGATTTCGCCGCCGCCATCAAGCTGAACCCGGACCACCTGACAGCCAAGGGCAATTACAAGACGCTGGCGCAGGAGCTGGAGCGCCTGGGCGCGCTGATGGCGGTCCATAATAAGCCGAGCTTCAATTGCGCGAACGCCCGGCGTGCGGTCGAGAAGGCGATCTGCGCCAACCCGGAGCTGGCCAATCTCGACCGCGAGATCAACGCCGTGCACACCAAGGTGGTGCGTGAGGCCCGCAACGACAGTCCGCGCGCCGGGAAGGCCTTGCAGCGCGAACAGGACGAGTTCATCGCCCGCCGCAACGCCGCGTTCGGCCAGCCCGGATATGATCTGCGCAAGGCCATGAAGGAGCGGCTGGACCGCCTGCTGGCGATCGAGTCGAACTAGCCGCCGGGCGCGGCCGGTTAGCCGAATGTCGCAGTGTTTATGCCTTGAATTGTCGAGTTATCCCGTGACAATGCCGCGAAGAAAAATGACGGGAATTGATCCCGGTCATGGCCGGGCTCGTCCCGGCCATCCACGTCTTTTATGGACGACGGGTTAAGTCTAGCGGGAGCGACGCCATGAACATCCAGAGCAGCAGCCGGTATCACGAGGTCCATGCCCGCTCGGTCAAGGACCCGGAAGGATTCTGGGCCGAGGCGGCGCGCGAGATCGACTGGATCGAGCCGGCGAAAAAGGTGTACGATCCTTCGACGGGAATCTATGGCCGCTGGTTCGCCGGCGCCATGGTCAACACCTGCTACAATGCGCTCGACCGCCATGTCGCAAGCGGTCGCGCCGACCAGGTGGCGCTGATCCACGATTCGCCGCTGGCGGGCGGCCGCATCACCAAATTAACCTATGCCGAGATGCTGCATGAGGTGAAGACGCTCGCCGCCATCATGCAGGATTTCGGCGTCGCCAAGGGCGATCGCGTCATCCTCTATATGCCGATGGTGCCGGAAGCGGTGGTTGCGATGCTGGCCTGCGCGCGGATCGGCGCGGTGCACAGCGTGGTGTTCGGCGGATTTGCCGCCAAGGAACTTGCAACCCGGATCGAGGATGCCAAGCCGAAGCTGATCTTTTCGGCAAGCTGCGGCCTCGAGCCCGGCCGCATCGTACAATACAAGCCGCTGCTCGACGAAGCCGTCAGGTTGTCCAGCGTCAAGCCCGAGACCTGCATCATCCTGCAGCGGCCGCAGCACGGTTGCGAACTCACCGCCGGCCGCGATCATGACTGGGCGAGCTTGCGCGCCGACGCCATTGCCGCCAAGAAATCGGCCGACTGCGTGCCGGTCAAGGCGACCGATCCGCTCTATATTCTCTATACCTCCGGCACCACAGGCATCCCGAAGGGCGTGGTGCGCGACAATGGCGGACATCTGGTCGCGCTGAAATGGTCAATGTTCAACCTCTACGGCGTCAAGCCCGGCGAGGTCTGGTGGTGCGGCTCCGATATCGGCTGGGTGGTCGGTCACAGCTATATCGTTTACGGGCCGCTGATCCATGGCGCGACCTCGGTCATGTATGAGGGCAAGCCGGTCGGCACGCCCGACGCCGGCGCGTTCTGGCGCGTGATCGCGGAGCACAAGGCGGTGGCGATGTTCACCGCGCCGACCGCGTTCCGTGCCATCCGGAAAGAGGACCCGGAAGGCACGTTCATCCGGCAATACGACCTGTCGAAATTCCGTACCCTGTTTCTCGCCGGCGAGCGCGCCGATCCGCCGACGGTGGAATGGGCGGAGCAGCAATTGAAGGTGCCGGTGATCGACCACTGGTGGCAGACCGAAACCGGCTGGTGCATCGCCGGCAATCCGGTCGGCCTCGGCATGCTGCCGGTGAAGCACGGCTCGCCGACGGTGCCGATGCCGGGCTATCAGGTCGACGTCGTCGATGAGGCGACGAAGCCGGTGCCCGCGGGCACCATGGGCTCGATCGTGATCAGGCTGCCGATGCCGCCGGGTTGCCTGCCGACGCTGTGGCAGCAGGACGAGCGCTTCAAGGAATCCTATCTCAGCGAATTTCCCGGCTACTACAAAACCTCCGACGCCGGCTACAAGGACGAGGACGGCTATGTCTGGGTGATGGGCCGCACCGACGACATCATCAATGTCGCCGGTCACCGGCTCTCCACCGGCGGCATGGAGGAGATTCTCGCCGCCCATCCCGACGTCGCCGAATGCGCGGTGCTCGGCATCAAGGACGCGATCAAGGGCGAGGTGCCCTGCGGCTTCCTGGTGCTGAAGGCCGGCGTGACCCGCAAGCCCGCCGAGATCGAAAAGGAGATCGTGGCACTGGTGCGCGACAAGCTCGGCCCCGTCGCGGCCTTCAAGCTCGCGATCACCGTCGGCCGGCTGCCGAAGACGCGCTCGGGAAAGATCCTGCGCGGCACTATCAAAAAGATCGCCGACGGCGAGGCGTGGGCGATGCCCGCCACCATCGAGGACCCCAAGGTGCTGGACGAGATCGAGGGCGCGCTGAAGGGAAGGGTGTGATTGTCATTCCGGGGCGATGCGAAGCATCGAACCCGGAATCTCGAGATTCCCCGGTGCGCAATTGCGCACCTGCGGTCTGGTGCTAACGCACCATCCCGGAATGACGACCTTCTCGTCATGCCCGGGCTTGACCCGGGCATCCATCATTCTTCAGGAAATGCCTTGTTTTCGATGGATTGCCGGGTCAAGCCCGGCAATGACGATTTGGGATAATGGATTGAACATGCGACGCTCCGCACGAATCTGCCTGGCATTCCTCCTCCTCGCACCCCTGCTCGCGGGCTGCCTGGAGCGGGGACAGCCGACCATGGTCGACAGCGGTCCCGATGACGACGCGTTCTGCCGCGCCAGCCATGCCGTCGGCTCGCCGGAATATGTCGCCTGCCGCAAGGATCGCGACGTCCAGCGCGCCAACGCCAACGCGCGGGCCGACAAGCGGCAGCGCAATCTCGGCGAATACATGCTGAACAATCCCACGCGGCCTTAGATTGCAGCATGATCCGGAAAAGTGGGTACCGGTTTTCCGAAAAGATCATGCTCAAAACAAATGGAGACCATCATGAACGAGGACGTTTTCAACCGCAGCCTGCGCGGATTCCTCAAGAAGGTCGGCATCACCTCGCAGCGCGAGATCGAGAAGGCGGTGCGCGACGCGGTCGCGAGCGGCCGCCTCAAGGGCAGCGAAAAGCTGCCGGCCAAAATGGTGCTCACCCTCGGTGGCGTCAGCTTCACCCACGAGATATCAGGCGAGATCGATCTGGGGTAATTGTTTTCCCTCTCCCCTTGTGGGAGAGGGTGGACGCGATGCGTAGCATCGCGGACGGGTGAGGGGTCTGTGTCCGCAGATGGAGACCCCTCATCCGGCGCGGATTGCATCCGCGCCACCTTCTCCCACAAGGGGAGAAGGAAGAAGACAGCGCTTACGATTTTAAGAAGGACATCACCACATGGACATCAAGGTCAGGGATTCGAACGGCGCGCTGCTCGCCGAGGGCGACAACGTCACGCTGATCAAGGATCTCAAGCTGAAAGGCTCCTCCACGGTGCTGAAGCGCGGCACCATGATCAGGGGCATTCATCTCACCGACAACGCCGACGAGATCGAGGGCCGCACCGACAAGGTCAAGGGCCTGGTGCTGCGCACGGAGTTTTTGAAGAAGGCGTGAGGGTGGGGCCTCGCGAGGTCACACCGGCTGCGCGCAGCGGTGATTCCGGCATTCCAGCCGCAGTCATGATGGCGCCGAAATGGCGCGCGGGCGAAACCCGCTGCGAGATCGCGAAACTGCGTTTGACGACTGCTGTTTGAAAATCGAATCCGGTATGGCCGCTTTCCGTCATTGCGAGCCAACGGGTCGGCGCGAAGCGCCGCCCGATGACAGGCTCCGCGAAGCAATCCATGCGAGCCCAAGGGGAGGTGGATTGCTTCGTCGCTGCGCTCCTCGCAATGACGATGTGAATTTCAGCGCCGTGCGGGACTTAGCGCCCCTTACTCCTCGTCGTCCGGCTTCTTGCCGCCGATGGTCTTCAGCTTGGCGAACACGGCGTCGACGTTGAGGTCGTCGCGCTGCTTTTCGCTCGGCTCGAATTCCGCCTCCTTGCGGGTGGTCTCGGAGGCCGGCAGCAGGGTGGCGCCGCCATAGGCGACGTCGGTCGGCTTTTCCTTGGCCGCGCGCTGGACCTCGAAATCGAGCTCGATCTGCGAGCACAGGCCGAGCGTCACCGGGTCCATTGGGGTCAAGGTGGAGGCATTCCAGTGGGTGCGGTCGCGCACGCTGGCGATGGTGGTCTTGGTGGTGCCGACCAGACGCATGATCTGGGCGTCCTTCAATTCCGGGTGATTGCGCACCAGCCACAGGATCGCGCTCGGTCGCTCGTGGCGGCGCGAAACCGGGGTATAGCGCGGGCCCTTCTTCTTGGCGGCCGGCGGCAGCGTCACCTTGCTCTCCTCGAGCTTGAGCCGGTAGTTCGGGTCCTTTTCACCCTTTTCGATCTCCTGGCGGGTGAGCTGGCCGTTGGAAATCGGGTCCATACCCTTGATGCCCTGGGCGGCGTCGCCGTCGGCGATGGCGCGGACCTCGAGCGGGTGCATTTTGGTGAAATCGGCCACTTGGTCGAAGGTCAGGGCGGTGTTGTCGACCAGCCACACGGCAGTCGCCTTTGGCATCAGCGGTGCATTGCTCATGGCAAATCTCCTTTGCGCTTCGCCCACCTGTTTTGGAGGCGAAGCCAGTGGTCATCAGCGATGACGGGAATTACGCCCTATATAAGCCGTCCGGGGGTATGCGGCAATGGCCTGCTAAACAGCCTTGACAGCGACCGAAAGCAGTCCCAAGTCCTTATCCGAATTGACCGTTCCCTGCCCGGCGGCAAGGGGTGATTCGGTCCGAGATCGCTCCGATGCAGGCCAAACCACCCCTCCGAATCGTGCTTTGCTCGCCCCGCGGCTTCTGCGCCGGCGTGGTGCGGGCAATCGACACCGTGGAACGGGCGCTGACCATCTACGGCGCCCCGGTCTATGTCCGCCACGAGATCGTCCATAACCGCTATGTGGTCGACAGCCTGAAGACCAAAGGCGCGATTTTCGTCGAGGAACTGGCCGAAATCCCCGACAATACCAACGCGCCGGTGGTGTTTTCGGCCCACGGAGTGCCCAAATCGGTTCCCGCTGACGCCCGCGCCCGCAATTTCTTCTCGCTCGACGCCACCTGCCCCCTGGTCACCAAGGTGCACCGGGAGGCGGCGATCCATTTCAAGCGCGGCCGGGAAATCCTCCTGATCGGGCATTCCCACCATCCGGAAGTGGTCGGCACGCTCGGGCAATTGCCGGTTGGCGCGGTCACCCTGATCGAGACCGCGGAAGACGCCAAGACCTTCACGCCGAAGGATCCCAACAACCTCGCTTTCGTCACCCAGACGACGCTGTCGATCGACGATACCGCCGAGATCGTGGCGATGCTGAAGGAGCGGTTCCCGAACATCTCCGGCCCGCACAAGGAAGACATCTGCTACGCTACCACCAACCGCCAGCTCGCGGTGAAGAAGGTGGCGCCGGTGGTCGATGCCCTGATCGTGGTCGGCGCGCCGAACTCGTCGAATTCGCAGCGCCTGCGCGAAGTCGCCGAGCGCGAGGGCTGCCCCATTGCCATCCTGGCGCAACGCGCCGGCGATCTCGACTGGTCGCGTTTCCAGGGCATCAAGAGCCTCGGCATCACCGCGGGCGCTTCGGCCCCGGAAGTGATCGTTGAGGAGATCATGGGCGCCTTCGCCGAGCGTTATGAACTGCATGTGGAGACGGTCTCGGCCGCGGAAGAGAACGAGTTCTTCCCGCTGCCGCGTTCGCTGCGGCCCGACGCAGCCGAGTAAGCGCGATGGCGGTCTACACCGACGTCGCCGCCGACGAGCTCGCGGAATTTTTGAGCCATTTCGAGATCGGCGAACTCCTGTCCTACAAGGGCATCGCCGAGGGCGTCGAGAATTCCAACTTCCTGCTGCACACCTCCTCCGGCTATTTCATCCTGACGCTGTACGAGAAGCGCGTCGCCAGAAACGAGCTGCCGTTCTTTCTCGGCCTGATGGCGCATTTGGCCAGCCGCGGCATCATTTGTCCGCAACCCCTGAAGAACAAGAGCGGCGAGGCGCTGAGCGAACTGGCCGGCCGGCCCGCGGTCATCATCAATTTTCTCGAAGGCATCTGGCCGCGCAAGCCCAACGCCGCGCACTGCGCCGGCGTGGGTCAGGCGCTGGCGAAGATGCATCTGGCGGGGCGCGATTTTGCGATGACGCGCCCCAATGCCCTGTCGGTATCGGGCTGGCGTCCGCTGTTCGATCAGGCCGCCTCGCGTGCCGACGAACTGCAGCACGGCCTGGCTGATTTTCTCCGCGCCGAGCTCGATTATCTCGAAGGCGGCGTCTGGCCGAAGAATCTGCCGCAAGGCGTGATCCACGCTGACCTGTTTCCGGACAACGTGTTCTTTCTCGGTGAAAAGGTCTCCGGCCTGATTGATTTCACCTTCGCCTGCAACGACATGCTGGCCTACGACGTCGCAATCTGCCTCAATGCCTGGTGCTTCGAGAGCGATTGTTCGTTCAACGTCACCAAGGCGCGCGCCTTCCTTAACGCCTATGGCCGCGAGCGCGCCTTGTCCGAGGCCGAGCAGGCGGCGCTGCCGCTCTTGGCGCGGGGCGCTGCGCTGCGCTTCCTGCTGACGCGGCTGGTCGATTTTCTCAACGTGCCGCCGGGCGCGCTGGTGCGCCCGAAGGATCCGCTGGAATATGTCCGCAAGCTGCGGTTCCAGCAAAGCGTGGCCAGCATGCGCGATTACGGCGTCGAAACCTCGGGGCTGGTGGCGTGAGTTCGCCCCCCTCGGTCATCATTCATACCGACGGCGCATGTTCGGGCAATCCCGGCCCCGGTGGCTGGGGCGCGATCCTGAAATTCGGCGATGTCGAGAAGGAATTGAAGGGCGGCGAGGCGCATACCACCAACAACCGTATGGAGCTGATGGCCGCGATCTCGGCGCTGGAAGCGCTGAAGAAGCCCTGCACCGTCGACCTCTACACCGATAGCCAGTATGTGCGGCAGGGCATCACCGGCTGGATCCATGGCTGGAAGAGGAACGGCTGGCGCACCGCGGACAAGAAGCCGGTCAAGAACGTTGACCTCTGGCAGCGGCTCGATGCGGCGCTGCATCAGCATCAGGTGCGCTGGCACTGGGTCAAGGGCCACGCCGGCCACGACGAAAACGAGCGCGCCGATCAACTCGCCCGCGACGGCGTCGCCATGGCGCGGCTGAAGACGAGGCTGGAGTGATGGGGGCGCCGGTGTTCGACAACCGTCATGGCCGGGCTTGTCCCGGCCATCCACGCCTTTAGTGCCATTCGCAAGCAAGAACGTGGATGCCCGGGACAAGCCCGGGCATGACGTCATTTCATCGATGCAGATGCGCTAACGGAGGCTCAGAGCTGCCCGAGCAGCGTATCGCCGCCGGAAACCTCGACCTTGCCGGGCGCCGGTTCGAGGTTGAGCGTCTTGACCACGCCGTCGTCCACCAGCATCGAGTAGCGCTTGGAGCGGATACCGAGCCCATTGCCGGAAGCATCCAGCTCCATGCCGATCGCCTTGGTGAAGTCGGCATTGCCGTCGGCGAGGAAGGTGGCCTCGTCGCGCTGGTCGGTGTCGCGCTTCCAGGCGTTCATGACGAAGGCGTCATTGACCGAGACGATCGCGATGGTGTTCACGCCCTTGTCCTTGATGGCGTAGGCGTTGAGGAAAATGCTGGGCAGGTGCATCTTGTGGCAGGTGCCGGTATAGGCGCCGGGCACCGCGAACAGCGCGACCTTCTTGCCCTTGAAGATGTCGTCGGTGGTCTTGACCTGCGGCCCTTCCGCCGTCATCACGCGAAACTTCGCTTCGGGCAGCTTGTCGCCAACTTTGATGGTCACCGTCTACTCTCCTTGAAGGGTGCGGATTTTTCTTAAAGCATTTCCCGGGGGGATGGAAAGCGCATCACCATCGTTTGATGGAGGTGAGGCCGTCATTCCGGGGCGATGCGAACGCATCGAACCCGGAATCCCGAGATTCCCCGATGTGCAATTGCACATCTGTGGTCTGGTGCTGGCGCACCATCCCGGAATGACGAGTGGATTGCTTCGAGAGCTTTCGCTCTTCGCAATGACGGGGAGGAGGCGGCGGCTCAGGCCGCCGCGGCCTTCTTCTCGTCGCGCAGTTCGCGGCGCAGGATTTTGCCGACGTTGGTCTTCGGCAGGTCGGTCCTGAATTCGATATGCTTGGGGATCTTGTAGTTGGTCAGCTGCTCGTGGCAGAAGTTGATGATGTCCTCGGCGGTGAGGTTGGGATCCTTCTTGACCACGAACGCCTTGACGGCTTCGCCCGACTTGGCGTCCACGACGCCGATCACGGCGCATTCCAGCACGCCGGGATGGCTCGCGATCACTTCCTCGATCTCGTTGGGATAGACGTTGAAGCCCGACACCAGGATCATGTCCTTCTTGCGATCGACGATCTTGGTGTAGCCGTCCGGCGTCATCACGCCGATGTCGCCGGTGCGGAAGAAACCGTCCGCGGTCATCACCCTGGCGGTCTCATCGGGCCGGTTCCAGTAACCGGCCATCACCTGCGGTCCCTTGGCGCAGATCTCGCCGGCGGTGCCGAGCGGCACTTCGTTGCCGTCGTCGTCGCGGATCGAGAGGTAGGTCGAGGGTACGGGAATCCCGATCGAGCCGGAGAACTTGTCGGTATCGGCGGGGTTGCAGGTCAGCGTCGGCGAGGTTTCCGACAGGCCGTAGCCCTCCGACAGCGCGCAGCCGGTCGTCTTCAGCCATTTCTCGGCAACCGCCTTCTGCGTCGCCATGCCGCCGCCGAACGAGGTCTTCAGCTTGGAGAAATCGACCTTTTCGAATCCGGGCGTATTCAAGAGGCCGTTATAGAGCGTGTTGACCGCCGGGAAGCTGTTGACCTGGTACTTCATCAATTCCTTGACGAAGCCGGGCATGTCGCGCGGATTGGGGATCAAGAGGTTGACGCCGCCGGCGCGCACGCCGAGCAGGAAACACGCCGTCAGCGCGAAGATGTGATAGAGCGGCAGCGCGCAGACGATGAACAGTTCGTCGACATGCGGCGGCTTTTTCAGCGCCGGCTGCAGCCAGGCGTCGTTCTGCAGCACGTTGGCGAGGATGTTGCGATGAAGCAGTGTCGCGCCCTTGGAGACGCCGGTGGTGCCGCCAGTATATTGCAGGAAAGCGACGTCCTCGCGCGTGAGCTGCGGCTTGTTGAGCCTCATGCCGCGGCCGGCCGCGATCGCGTCGTTGAAGCTGACCGCGCCCGGGATCGACCAGGCCGGCACCATCTTCTTCACGCGCCGCACTACCAGATTGACGATCACGCCCTTGAAGCCGAGCAGGTCGCCCATGCTGCCGACGATGACATGCTTGACCGCGGTCTTCGCGATCACCCGCTGTACCGTATGCGCGAAATTCTCGAGCACGACGATCGCCTCGGCACCGGAATCCTTGAGCTGATGCTCGAGTTCGCGCGGGGTGTAGAGCGGATTGACGTTGACCACCGCGTAGCCGGCGCGCAGCACCGCGGCGGTCGATGCCGGATATTGCAGCACGTTCGGCATCATCAGCGCGACGCGCGCGCCCTTCTGCAGGCCCTTGCTCTGCAGATAGGCGGCGAGCGCCTGTGACATCTCGTCGAGATCGCGATAGCTGATCGACTTGTCCATGCAGATGAAGGCCTTGCGGTCGGCAAACTTCGCAAAGCTTTCTTCCAGCAATTCGACGAGCGATGAGTACTGGGTCACGTCGATATCGGCGGGCACGCCGGCCGGATATTGCTTGAGCCAGATGCGCTCCATGGTATTTCCCCTCCGGTTTGTTCCCTGTTTGTCAGGCCGGGACGCCTTATTTCCGGCAGTATTGAGCATTGCGGCGGCCGATGGCAAGCGGCTGCGCGTTATCGACGCATCGGTGGTTAACCCGGCCGGCCGAAATCAGGCTCAGCTGCGCGGCGCGGCGGCGGTCTTTGGGTCGGAAGGCTTGGCTTCGCTGCTCTTTGGAGCAGGCTTGGTCGCGGGCTTGGCAGCCGGCTTTTCAGCAGCAGCTTTGGGCTTGGCCGGCTTCGCGGCAGGCTTGTCGGTTGCGGCAGCCGGCTTGTCGGAAGCCTTGTCGGATGTCTTGTCGGATGTCTTGGGGGCGGCCGACGGCTTGGCGTGTGCCTGCCTGACGGGTTTCGCGGCAGGTTTGCCGTCGGACTTGGCTTCAGACTTGGCTTCGGATTTGGCTTCGGATTTGGCATCCTTGCCCGCAGTCCTCGCTTCGGCCGTGGCGTCCGGTTTCCTGGCTGCGAGCCGGGACTTCTTTCCGCGATGGCGCGTCGTCTGCTTCTGCTCGTCCACGGCCACGGCGGCGATCAGGGCGGCGCCGGTCTTCTTCGGGCCAGTGTAGACCACGACGGGCTGCGACGTTGCGGGCGCCGCCGCCAGCAGTTCGGACGGCTTTGCCATCGGCGGTTGCAGTCCGGCGGTGAAGAAGGTGACGGCGGCTTCGCCGCTGCTGGCACCGTTGGCACTGGCAACGAGGTCCTCGTCCTCGTCGCTGGCGGGCCGCTTGCGCTTGCCGTTGCACATCTCGTCGCGCAGGTTGGGCGGCGAGGCGTCGACCGGCGCCAGATTGTCGACGGTGCCGAGCGAGGGCCGCAGCCACGACAATGTGTTGTTGGCAAAGCCGCGCTCGAGCAATTGTGCGGCTTTCACCGCGCGCGCCTGCCCCGACGACGCGCCGAGCACGACGGCGATCAGCCGCTTGCCGTTGCGCGTGGCCGAGGCCACCAGATTGTAACCGGAGGCGCAGATGAAGCCGGTCTTGAAGCCGTCGGCGCCCGGATAGCGCCCGATCAGCTTGTTGAAATTCTGCGTGACCCGGCGGCCGAACCGGATCGATGGCGTGTGCATGAAATATTCGTATTCCGGAAGGTCGCGAAGGATCGCGCGGGCTAGGATCGCGAGATCGCGCGCCGAGGTGACCTGGCCCTCGGCGGGCAGGCCGTTCGGATTGACGTAACTGGTCTGCGTCATGCCGAGCCGCTGCGCGGTCGAATTCATCTGCGCGGAGAAACCGTCGACCGAACCGGCGACGCCCTCGGCGAGCACCACGGCCATGTCGTTGGCCGACTTCACCATCATCATCAGCAGCGCGTTTTCGACGGTGACCTGGGTTCCCGGCCGAAAGCCCATCTTGGAAGGCGACTGCGAGGCTGCGACCGGCGACACGGTCAACGTGCTCTCGAGCGACAGCCGGCCTTCCTTGACCGCCTTCAGCGTGACATAGGCCGTCATCATCTTGGTGACGGACGCGGGATACCAGGGATAGGTTGCGTTCTCGGCCTGCAGCACCTTGCCGGTATCGGCTTCGACCACCAGCAGCGCCTCCGCAAGCACGACGCGCGGCGCAAGAACGGCGAGCGCTGCGGCAAGAACGATCCAGCTCAACGATGACTTGCGAAGCGAGGGGCGAAGAAACTGCACTATCCGATTCCGGTCCTTTGAGACCCGCCTTCGAAGAGGAGGTCTGGCGTGTGACGTTCGGGTTTCAAGCGTGTCCGGCGCCGTCGGTTACGGCGGTTGCAAACCTATACCTGCTTGGGGGCCCGGAACAGAGGCTGTGCGATTAAATCGTGGACGAAATAGGCCGATTTTTCGGCATTGGCTAACTCTTGACGGCGGCGCTGTCCGGTTGCGGCGCCTGGATGCTGGCCCGCGCATTTTCCTGCACCATGAACTGGGCCCGCGCGAGTTCCGCAAAACGGCCGCCTTGCGCCACCAGTTCGTCGAAAGTTCCGCTTTCGATCACGCGGCCGTTGTCGAACACCAGGACACGCGTGGCGTTGCGGATGGTCGAAAGCCGGTGCGCGATCACGAACGTGGTGCGTCCCTTCATCACCTCGTCCAGCGCCGCGTTGACCTTGGCTTCGGTGACGGCATCGAGCGCGCTGGTGGCCTCATCGAGGATCAGGATCGGCGGATCTTTCAATAGTGCGCGCGCGATCGACAGTCGCTGCCGCTCGCCGCCGGACAGCATGCGCCCGCGCTCGCCGGCACTGGTCTCGAATCCGTGCTCGCTGCGCTCGATGAATTCCAGCGCCTGGGCGCGGCCCGCCGCAATCCGCATTTCTTCTTCCGATGCGTCCGGCTTGCCGACGCGCAGGTTGTCGGCGATCGAACGGTTGAACAGCAGCGCTTCCTGAAACACCACGCCGATGTTCCGCCGCAGCGCCGTCAGCGTCAGGCCGCGGACATCCATGCCGTCGACCCTGATGAAGCCAGACTGCGGATCGAACGCGCGATGCAACAGCGCGATCGCGGTCGATTTTCCGGCGCCGGTGGGACCGACCAGCGCGATGGTCTGGCCAGGCAGCGCGGTGAAGGAAAGATCCTCGACCGCGGGCCGCTTGCCGTCATAGGAGAATGAGACGTCCTTGAATTCGACCAGGCCCGAGAGCCGGCCGGGATCGATCGCGTCGGGCCGGTCGCGCACCGCGGGCACCGCGTCCAGTACGTTGAAGAATTCCTGCAGCCGTGGCGCCTCCATGAACACGTTGTTGATGAAGGAGACCACCTGTTCGAGCTTCTGGATCAGCATGGTGGCGAAGCTCACGAACATCACGATCTCGCCGACCGAGGTGAGGCCCTGCCCGTGCAGCGCGATGCCGACGGTGAAGATCGCGAGCACGGTGATGGTGGTCGACGCCCGCGTGATGACGGTGACCAGCGCCCACCACGACAAGACCGGCATCTGCACCGCCAGCAGCTTGTCGGCGACGTAGCGCAGGCCCTCGACCTCGGCGCTGATGCGCACGAAGCTTTGTACCAGCGCGACATTGCCGAGCGCGTCGGAGGCGCGCGCGGACAGGTCGCTGTAATGCTCCTCGACCTCGCTTTGCATGCCGTAGGTCTTGCGCACCACCAGCGTGGTCAGCACCGTGAACACCACGCACAGCACGAACAGCAGGACCGCCAGCCGCCAGTTGATGTAGAGCGCCAGCGGCAGCAGCACCACCAGCGACATGATCGCGGCGAAATGCTCGCGGAAAAATCCGAGCCAGAGCCGCCATAGCGAGTCGGTGCCGTTCAGCATCACCTTCATCAGCCGGCCGGAATGGTGACCGGTGTGGAAGGTCAGCGGCAACTGCATGATGTGTTCGAAATAATTCGTCAGCACCGCCTGGCGCTGGCGGTGCGCCAGCCGGTCGGCGTGCAGCGCCACCGCCGCACTGCACAGAAGAGTGAACAGGCCGAACGCCGCCCACGCCGCCAGCAGCGGCCAGGCCGACGAAGACGCCAGCGGACCGCTGACGGGTTTGCCGGAGAGCACGTCGATGATGCGGCCGAACAGCACCGGTTCGGCGAATTGCGCGCCGGCCAAGAGCAGGTTGGCGCCGGCCAGAATCCAGCCCAGCCGCGCTTCCTTGCCGAGCAGTTCGAGGACGCGGGTATAAAGGCGAAGCATGGACATGCGGGCGGGACTCACGGGGCGGACGGCGGGTCAGGCCCGCATTCTAATCAGGGATCGCCGGGGAGATACAGGCGTCCGCCGAGGTTTTGCTCAGTTGATCAGGCGGCCGGCGATCGGCGGCAGGAAGGAATCGTCGAAAATATCCGGTACCGCCGGCCGCTTCTGGAATTTGAAGTCCTCGGCGATCTGGCCGACCGACCGGTCGAAGCGGGCGGGATCGATGCTGCCGATGCCGTTGCGCTTCACCTCGCCGGTGAGAATGTTGTCGCGAATGACGCTGCGCAGGCGTTCCAGCTCGAGATCGTGCGATCCGCCATCCATCCGGCTGACGACTTCATCCGCCGCGTGCCCCGGCTCCTTGATCGCCAGATGGGTGCCGGCAATCGCCGCGCGCAGAAAACCCTTCACCGCCTCGGGTTTGGCGGCGGCGAATGCCGGGTTGACGATGAGCGCGAAGCCGTAGGCCTCACAGCCATAGTCGGCGAATCGAAGCACCGCGAGGTCGTCGGCCGGAACGCCGCGATCCCTCAGATTGACCGCCGACAGATAGGAAAATCCGGTGACGGCATCGACCTGACCCGCCGACAGCATCGGCTCGCGCACGGCGGCGCTGATCTTGTGCTGCTTCACGCCCGCGACCTTGATCCCGTTCTGCCGCGCCAAGGCCGGCCACAGCCGGATCGACAGGTCGCCCTGGGCGACGCCCAGCGTCTTGCCCTCGATATCGGAGAGCGCGTGAATGCCGCGGCTCTTGCGGGCAATGATGGCGTAGGGCGCCTTGTTGAACAGCACGAACACCGCCTTGATCGGCGGGGCGCCCGGTTTGTCGCGAAAGCGGATCAGTTCGTTGATGTCGACCAGCGCGAAATCGCTGGTCCCTGCGGCGACGCGGGCAATGCCGTCGGCCGATCCGCTGGCGATATTGGTGTTGACCGAAAGCCCCTCCGAACTGAACAAACCCTTCGCCGTCGCCAGCACGAAGGGGGCTGCACTGGCGTCGATCGGACGATCGAGGGAAAACTGGACCGCAACCGGGGGCTTTTCATCGGCAGCCCGGCTTTCTCCCGCACCGAGCCAGCCAAAACCCAGCAGGCTCGTCAACAAAGCCAGGAAGCAGCGGGTTGAGATGGTTTGACCTACAAGCATCGGGATTACATCGGGACCGGAGGGCACTAGCCGCGCCGGCTATGATTGTTTGATGACGCCTGCAGCGCCGGAGGCAGGCATTCTGCCGCAGGATATCTGAACGGTCGATGAGTGCCATGATTTCGACACCGATCGTTCAGCTTGCATTCGGATTGGGGAACCTAACGTGGAGGCCAGTGGTTAGCTTGACGAGGCCTGCCAGGCCAGGCTGCCACGGAGGACATTGAAATGTTCGCGCGAAAAGGTTCGTTTTCATCGATCGGTCGTACCGCCGTCATGGCGACGGTGGCGGCGTTGGCGCTGACGGCAGTCGAGCCGTCGATGGCGCGCGCCGGGTCCGCGCCTGCAGGCGAGGGTCTGGCGGCGGCGACCGCCACCAGCGACGCCACCGACTTCAGCGCCCGCCGCCGTTACTATCGGGGCGGCGGCGCTGCCGCGGCAGCGGCCTTCGCCGGTATTGTCGGCACCGGTCTTGCGATTGCCGCGGCCCAGAACCGCCGCGATTATTACTATGGCGGCGGGCCGGTCTATTACGGCGGTGGTCCCGTCTATTACGGCGGTGGCCCGGTCTATTACGGCGGCGGCCCCTATTACTACGGCGAACGCAGCGGATACGGTTACGGCGGGTACGGTTATGATGGCGCCAAGAGCTATTATGGTGGCTGGTAAGCGTTGCCTTCCCGAACCGACTTCGGTCCGCCGGCCTTAACGATGCCGGCGGATTTCCTTCGGCCTGGGGTGCGGAAAGGCCTGCCGTTAACACGCTTTCCATCGGATTCGACTAGTTTCGAACGATGAGTGATTCGCTCGGCAGGCTTTATCTGGCAGTGCTCGCGGCCAAGGATCTCGATCCGGCAACGTCGCGAACCGCACGGCTGTTTCAGCGTGGCCCGGCCAAGATGGCCAAGAAACTGGCGGAAGAAGCCATCGAGGTCGTGATCGATGCCGTCAATGGCAATTCCGATGCGGTGGTCCGCGAGAGCGCCGATCTTCTCTACAATCTCACCGTGCTGTGGGCGGCGGCCGGCGTCCGCCCCGAGGACGTCTGGCGCGAGATGGAGCGGCGCGAACATCTGCTCGGCATCGCCGAGAAGCTGCCGAAATCGTCCGTCAAACTGCCGAAGTCGGCTGGGGCTTCGGCTGCGACTCCGGCCGCTTCCCCGGCCGTCCGGCGACGAATTGTCGCGCTTGAAGGCCGCAGCCTGCGCAAGCGGCACTAATCCACCTCAAATTCGGGCACTTCGCGGCATAGACAAATCCGCTCCATGGTGGTTCATCGCGCCATGCTGAGACGGATCTACGATTGGTGCATTGACTCCGCCCACAAGCCATACTCGGTCTGGATCATGGGCGCGGTATCGTTCGCGGAAAGCTCGTTCTTTCCGGTGCCACCGGATGTGATGTTGGTCCCGATGTCGCTGGCGCGGCCGGAGCGGGCCTGGTTCTACGCCATGGTCTGCACCGTAACCTCGGTGCTGGGCGGCATCGTCGGCTATGCCATTGGCGCGCTGCTCTACGATTCCCTCGGGCAATGGCTGATCCAGGTCTACGGTCTCAGCGGCAAGGTCGAAGCCTTCCGCGCATCCTATGCCGAATGGGGCGCCTTGATCATCATCGGCAAGGGTCTGACGCCGATCCCCTACAAGCTCGTGACCATCACCTCGGGCTTCGCCGGTTACAACGTCTGGCTATTCGTGCTGTGCTCGATCATCGCACGCGGCGGACGCTTCTTCGTGGTGGCGATCCTGCTCAACCGCTACGGCGAATGGATCCGGACCAGGATCGAGAAACATCTGGGGCTGTGGGTGGCGCTGGGCGCCGCCGTGCTGGTGCTCGGATTCTACATTGCATTTCGATTGATTTGAACGCTGCCGTGAAGCGCTTTGCTGGTTGGCGGGTTCGGGTTAGGCTCGCTGCTATGCTCGATCGCACCGGCAACATCCTGGCGCTGTCCAGGACGCATGTCGCGACCGCCTGCGCGGCGCTGTCGATGTTGGTCATGGCCACGCAAGCCTCTTGGCCGCAGGCCGCACCCCCGCCGCCATCCTCGCTCGGCGTCCAGTCGCCGGCCCAGCAAACAGTGCCGGACCGGCCCGCGCCCCGGCAGAGCGAGCCTGCGCCGCCGCCCCAGCCGCCGGCGCAGGAGGAAAATCCGGGTCTGATCAACGAACTCGGAAAATTGTGGGAGAAATCCAAGTCGATCCTGCCGCCCCTGAAAAGCCCGCAGGAGACCATCGAGGACCTCAACACCCGTGCCAAGGAGGTCACCAAGGACGCCGGCGAAAGCCTGTCGCGCCTGGCCAAGCCCTCCTTGATGGTGACCGGGCGCATGGGGTGTCCGGTGTCGGCCAACGGCGCTCCGGACTGCAAGGCCGGCGCGGACAAGCTCTGCCAGAGCAAGGGCTACAAGGAAGGCAAGAGCCTCGATACCGATGCTGCGGAAAAGTGCTCGGCCAGGGTGTATCTGCCGGGCCACAAACGCGAGCCGGGCGACTGCCGGACCGAAAATTACGTGACCCGCGCGCTATGCCAGTAGCGCCTTGGCACAAGCGAAAACGGCGGATTTGCCTTCATGGTATGATGTCTGGCATTTATCCGGCCAATGCACCACGCCTTCCCCGAATGAGCTAAGAGGATTTTTTCGAATGTCCATGCCTGCCTTGTTCAAGGGTCGTCTGTCGATTCCCGTGATCGGATCGCCGCTGTTCATCATTTCAGTGCCCGATCTCGTGATCGCGCAGTGCAAGGCGGGTATCGTCGGCTCGTTTCCGTCGCTGAATGCTCGTCCGCCGGCCTTGCTCGACGAGTGGCTGGTGCGGATCAAGGAAGAGCTGGCCGCGTACGACAAGGCGCATCCCGAGCGGCCGTCGGCGCCGTTCGCGGTCAACCAGATCGTGCATAAATCCAACAACCGGCTCGATCACGACCTGGCGCTTTGCGAAAAGCACAAGGTGCCGATGATCATCACCTCGCTCGGCGCGCGCGAAGAGCTCAATCAGGCCGCGCATCGCTGGGGCGGCATCGTGTTTCACGACGTGATCAACCAGCGGTTCGCCCACAAGGCGATCGAGAAGGGCGCCGACGGCCTGATCCTGGTCGCCGCCGGCGCCGGCGGCCATGCCGGCGAGATCTCGCCGTTCGCGTTCGTGGCGGAAACCAGGCAATGGTTCGACGGGCCGGTTGCGCTGTCGGGTGCGATCGGCAACGGCCGCGCGATCCGCGCGGCGCGGGTGCTCGGCGCCGACTTCGCCTATATCGGCTCCGCCTTCATCGCCACCACCGAAGCCAATGCGGTGGAGGGCTACAAGCAGATGGTCACCACCTCGACCGCCGAAGACATCGTCTATTCCAACCTGTTCACCGGCGTGCACGGCAACTACCTGAAGAAGTCGATCGTCGCCGCCGGCATGGACCCGGACAACCTGCCGGAGTCCGACCCGTCGAAAATGAACTTCGGCACCGACGCCACGGGCGAGCGCGCCAAGCCGAAGGCCTGGAAGGACATCTGGGGCAGCGGCCAGGGTGTCGGCAGCGTCGGCAAGATCGTGCCCGCCGCCGAACTGATCGCGCGGTTCAAGAAGGAATACGACGAGGCCATCGACCCGCCGCTGTGAGGTCTGGCCTGATCTGAAGATGTTCCTTCAGCGCGGCGTCATCGCGTCCGGCCGACCGCTCCTTATTCGAGTTCGATCGGCTGGAACTTTCCAGTTTCGTCGAGCGCGGTTCCCCAGATCTTGTGCGAAGCCTGGTGTTCGCCGCGGCCAAAGCTGAGCGACGTGCCAAGGCCCAGATCGAGATTGCGCGTGTTCTCGAGAACGTCGATCAGCTTTTCGGTATCGAATTGCGGTCCGGCGCGCTTGATGGCCTGGATCAGCACGTTCGCCGCGACGAAGCCTTCCAGAGAGACATAGTCAGGCGCTTCGCCGGGGAAATACTTGGCGAGGGCATTCTTGTATTCGAGCACGATCGATGAATAGCCGGAAACCGCCGGCACCACCTGCGTGACGATGACGCCGGTAGCGTAGCGCGCGCCCAGAAGCTTCAATTCCTCGGCAAGCGCGGTGCTGCCGACGAACGATACGTTGGTGTAAATCATCTGAGGATTGATATCGCGCGTCTTCTCGATGAACCTCGCGGCGGCTCGATAGGTCGACACCATGACCACGGCCCTGATCGACTTTTGCGCCTTCAGCTGATTGACCGCATCCTCGACATCGACGGTGTTTCGCGTGTAGTTGAGCCGAACAATGGCGCCGTCGTTGGCGCCGAGCGCGCGAAATGCCTTGGCGACGCCTGCGAACCCCGCGTCGCCGTAGGAGTCCTGCTGGGCGAAAACGGCGATCTGCCTGGGTTGCAGTTTGCGCATTTTCACGAGGTAGCGGACTACGGCATCGGTTTCTTCCGCATAGCTCGCCCGATAGTTGAACACATAGCGATCGGGCGGATCGCTGCGGAGGATATTCGCGCCGGTGAACGCGCCGAAGAACAGCATTCGCCGCTCGAGCGCGTAAGGCACCGCGACGACGGCGGTGGGCGTTCCGACATTTCCGATGATGCCGAATACCTGATCTTTTTCGTAGAGCTGCTTCATGGCCTCAGTCGTCCGCGTCGGCTCATAGCCGTCATCGGCCGCGATGAGCCGGAGCATCCGGCCCTCTATGCCGCCGGCATCGTTGATCCGGTTGAACGCAGTGTCGATGCCGAGCTTCATCTGGCGTCCGAGCTCCTTCGCGGCGCCGGAAAACGGCGCCGCGATCCCGAACCGGATTTCCCGGTCGGTGATGCCGCGCTGAGGAGGCGCGGTGGCGATCGGCGCCGTCGAAGTGGCGGCGACCGCGGACGGCGGTCCAATGGCCGCCGCCAGGCTCGGCCCGGCGATCGAGCGTTCGAGGTCCGCCAGCTGGCGGTCGGCCGATTTGCAATCCGTCCTTCCCGACGATATGGCGCTACGGCCGTCAGCGACGCTGCGGTCGAACAGTTGCGTAAGGTTCGTTCGCTCGGCCTCGTTGGATGAGCCCTCCCTTATCACGGCCGCGAACTTGTCGGAGATCGTCTGGATCCGGGACCGCGCGATGTCCGGGCAGGCCAACGCCGAACCAACAATCGGTCCGACGCGGCTTGCAAGGTCGCGCACTATTTCCGCGTTGCCGGGCGCCGCGTCCGCGGCGCCTGCGAGCAAGGTGCCTATGAGCAGCACCATCCAGCGAGCGCATCGCGCGCTCCGCGAGACCGTGGTCGTATTGGACCGATCATCAGGCAGCATCGTCACTCTTTCCTGTTTGTGTTGTTGCTCAAGGCGCTTGGCTTGGTGCCGGCTTCTGGCGCCACTGAACGAACTGTTGAAGCAGTCGTTCGGACTGCTCGCGCGTCACGGTTGAAGAATTCTGGGGGGACGCCAGAATCGTCTGAAACTCGGCCGTTGCAGGTTTCGGCCCGTCGTTGCTGGCGTCGGGCTGGATCAGCATCGCCTTTACCGACTGGACCATGCCGGCGAGAGCGCCCGTGTCGGGTTGCCGGGACGCGGGAATCATGATGACGAAGAACAGCGCCACGACGGCCGAAATGCCGACGGCGGCCGTGAAGCGGCCGACGACGCTGACGAGCGCCTTTCGCCGATCCAGTTCGCGGGCCAGCCCCGGCGGTTCGTGGATGACCTCGGGGTCCAGCGGGTGCCACAAGGCGCTGGAAACCGCGTTCTCGAGTTGGATATCGAGAGAGGCCGGCGGGGAGATCGGAGCCCTTGCGGGTTCGGAATTTGTGTCCTTCGAAAGCGGAGGTCGTGTTCCCAATCTTTCGCGCAGCCCGCGCGGTGCATAGTACTCGGGATTGTCGGGGCCAAGACGGTCGTGGTCACTCAAGCTACTCATACGCTACTCCTCACTACGGCTACGCTTGGGAATGGCACCGGGCGCTGGATGGCGCCGCGGGAACTGAACTCCGGATTTTTCTCCGGAACGATTGGACAAAGGTTCCAGCCGGCGAGGGGACGCGATCTCGCCGAACGAGATGACGAGTTCGGCCGTGGAATCCGAGTCAAAGATCCGGACGCAGACTTTGCATCATGCGCTTCGCGCGTCAGCCTGCGATTGAAATCGCGCGACGGCGCCGTTTCCGCCCCTTCCATTGCCTTGGTTCCCCGGCAAGTGTCCGTCGCGAACGACGGTGGAAATGACCCGCCGGCAATCGCGCTGGCAAAGTCACTGAGATGTGATGGAGCTGGGGCGAGACATTATTAGGTCGGAACCTCGACTGAATTGAGGTCAGTTTTTGCCGGTCAACAGCTTTGGCACAGTGGCGAAATCGCGCGCGAATCATTGGTAGCTGGCATTAACCGCGCTATCGAAAGTGCGGGGCGGCCACAAACTCGACAAAATAAGTCCACGGTTTTTCAAATGCCGCATTGCGATGTCCGAACATGAGCAGGACAGGATTCTTCTTCGGCGGGATGCGACCTGACACCCTGTTGCCGAATAACCGGCGCCATTAACGAACCGTTAACCAAGACCGCCGATTCTTAACCATTCGATAAGGAAAGGCGAGTCGATCCCCCATGGACGCAATCGTGGAGCCAACGCGACAATTGGTGCGCCTGCGCGGACGCTCATATGTGGCGTTTGTATTTTGTCCGGTGGTGCCGATCGTGGGCTGGCTTGAAGAACTGGACGCCACGCTCGCGCGTTCGCCCGGTTTCTTTGTCGGCAAGCCGGTCGTGCTCGACCTCTCGGCGCTGGATCTCAGTCAATCCGCCATCGCACATCTTGTCACGAGCCTCGAGCAGCGGAATATCCGCGTGCTCGGGATCGAAGGCGTCGACCAGGGCCACATGACCAAGAGCCTGCCGCCCTTGCTCACGGGCGGACGCCACTGCGCGCTCAAGCCCAGCGAACCCGCAAAGCCCGAAGCCAAACCGAAATCGACCTCTCTGCTGCTCGAAAGCCCGGTGCGCTCCGGTCAGTCGGTGGTCTTTACCGAAGGTGACGTCACCGTGCTCGGTTCGGTCGGCTCCGGTGCGGAAATCGTGGCCGGCGGTTCGATCCATATCTACGGGGCGCTTCGCGGCCGGGCGATGGCAGGGGTGAACGGCAACTCCGCCGCCCGGATCTTTTGCCAGAAGATCGAGGCCGAGCTTCTGGCCATCGACGGCTACTACCAGACTGCCGAAGAAATAGACCCCTCTCTGCGCAATCGGCCGGCCCAGGCGTGGCTGGAAGGCGACATCATGAAAATCACAGCGCTGGTTTAACCGGTTAAGGGAGCAAAGAATGGCCAAAGTCCTGGTCGTGACGTCCGGCAAAGGCGGCGTCGGAAAAACGACATCGACGGCCGCGCTCGGCGCGGCGCTCGCGCAAATGGGAGAAAAGGTGGTGGTGGTCGACTTCGACGTCGGCCTGCGCAACCTCGACCTCGTGCTGGGAGCGGAACGACGCGTTGTATTCGACCTCATCAATGTGGTGCAGGGCGTTGCCAAGCTCTCGCAGGCGCTGATCCGCGACAAACGTCTTGAGAATCTGTGGCTGCTTCCCGCCTCCCAGACCAGGGACAAGGATGCCCTGACCGACGAGGGCGTCGGCAGCATCATCGCGGACCTGCGCACCAGGTTCGACTGGATCCTCTGCGACAGCCCGGCGGGAATCGAACGGGGCGCGACGCTGGCGATGCGCTACGCCGACGAGGCCGTCATCGTCACCAATCCCGAAGTCTCGTCGGTGCGCGATTCCGACCGGATCATCGGCATGCTCGATTCGAAGACCGTGAGGGCCGAGAGGGGCGAGCGGGTGGAAAAGCACGTGCTGATCACCCGGTACGATTCGGGGCGCGCAGCGCGCGGCGAAATGCTCAGCATTGACGATATTCTCGAAATCCTCGCAACGCCGCTGCTCGGGATCATTCCGGAAAGCCAGGACGTGTTGCGGGCGTCGAACGTCGGATCGCCGGTGACGCTGAATAACGCCGCCAGCGCGCCGGCCCGCGCTTACATGGATGCAGCGCGCCGTCTGATGGGAGAAACCGTCACCATGGCGGTCCCGACGGAGCGCAAGGGACTGATGAACAGGCTGCTGGGACGGAGGGCCGCATGATGAATCTGCTGCGGCTTCTCGGTGGCCGTAATGCTTCCGCGCCTGTTGCACGGGAACGGCTGCAGATTCTGCTCGCTCATGAACGCGGTATGCGCGGCCAGCCGGAGCTGCTGGGCCTGCTGCGGGCAGAGATCCTCGCCGTCGTTTCGCGGCATGTCGTGCTTGATCCGGAGAAGGTCATCGTCAGGATGGAACGGGGCAAACACGTATCGACGCTTGAAGTCGATATCGAAGTGCCCAACGGCTTTGAAAGATCGCTCGCCGCCGCAGGTTGACCACCGATCGCCAGTTCGACACTTTTCGGCGCGGTTCGTCGAACCGGGGTTGCGTGGGCGCATCGGGTGTGGCCTTTGCTGGCCGGCCAGTTGTGCGCCGCGCCGCAGCCCGAACCCAGCTGAAACGGAATTGATCTGATGGACGCCATCTATCGCGTGGACGGCAATCGCGTGCTGACGAGTCCCGATGCCGCCGGCCCCTGGGACCCCCGCATGCAGCACGGCTCGGCGCCGTCATCGCTGGTGGTGTGGGCGGCCGAAGCCATTCCGACGCCGGTGCCGATGCTGGTCGCGCGCGTCACCATCGATCTGATGCGCCCGGTGCCGGTGGCGCCGCTGACGTTTGAGACTGAAATCCTGCGCGCGGGCCGCAAGATCCAGCTCTGCGCGGTCAGGCTGCTCGCCGACGGTGTTGTCGTGGTCGGCGCCACCGTGCTGAAGATCAAGACGCAGGCTTTGAGCTTGCCGCCCGATGTCGCGGATTTGCCGGTCGAGCTTCCGGGGCCGGATCAATCGCGCCCGGAGCCGGCGGACTTCTCCTCGAGCCCCTTTGTATCGGGCATGTCGTTGCGGGCGGCCCGCGGCCGCTTCGGCGCGCCGGGTCCAGGCGCGATCTGGTATCGCGCCGACCGCACTTTGGTGGAGGGGGCGCCGGTGTCGCAGGCGATGCGGGCGGTGGTGGCGGCCGATTTCTGCAACGGCACCTCGGCGGCGCTGGATTTCCGTGAATGGACCTTCATCAATGCCGACCTCACCGTCAGCATGGCGCGGCAGCCGGTCGGCGAGTGGATCCTGCTCGATGCGGAATCCTGGATCGGCCCGGATGGCGCAGGCCTCGCCATGGCGCGGCTTGCCGACACAGAAGGCTATTTCGGTCGCGTGGTGCAGAGTCTCGTGATCGAGAAGCGGTAGACCTTGGGTTCATTCCGGGATGCGCCTCCCGGAATCTCGAGATTCCGGGTTCGTGCTTCGCCGCCCCGGAATGACAAGTCGTGGGTTTCAAACAGGCCTTCGCAGCGCGACCGGGCTCCGCCGTTGGCCCTTCATCCTTCGTTTCGCTGCGCTGCAACACACCGGCAGCTGTCGGGCTAACGCAGACCCAATGCGGACCTGGCAGCCCGATCGAAGCCGAAATGATTGCCAACTTTCCCTGACCGTGCCAAAGGGCGACCGCATAGCGCCCCTGCGCCGAGCCACGTTCAACCGGCGGGGTTCGCCGTCTAGAAGACGGTCGCCGCGTCGAATTCCCGACCCTCAAAAGGACAGCCCATGCCCGCCTACCGCTCCAGGACCACCACCCACGGCCGCAACATGGCGGGCGCTCGCGGCCTGTGGCGGGCCACCGGCATGAAGAACGAGGATTTCGGCAAGCCGATCATTGCCGTGGTCAATTCGTTCACCCAGTTCGTGCCGGGCCACGTCCATCTCAAGGACCTCGGCCAGCTGGTGGCGCGCGAGATCGAGAAGGCCGGCGGCGTCGCCAAGGAGTTCAACACCATCGCGGTCGACGACGGCATCGCGATGGGCCACGACGGCATGCTCTACAGCCTGCCGTCGCGCGAGCTCATCGCCGACAGCGTCGAGTACATGGTCAATGCGCATTGCGCCGACGCCATGGTGTGCATCTCCAATTGCGACAAGATCACGCCGGGCATGCTGATGGCGGCGCTGCGGATCAACATTCCGACCGTGTTCGTCTCGGGCGGCCCGATGGAATCCGGCAAGGTCAGCCTCAAGGGCAAGATTCGCGCGCTCGATCTGGTCGACGCCATGGTCGCGGCCGCCGACGACACCGTCAGCGACGCCGACGTCGAGATCATCGAGCGATCGGCCTGTCCGACCTGCGGGTCGTGCTCGGGCATGTTCACCGCCAATTCGATGAACTGCCTGACCGAGGCGCTGGGCCTGGCGCTGCCCGGCAACGGCTCGGTGCTGGCGACCCATGCCGATCGCAAGGGGCTGTTCGTCGAAGCGGGGCATCTGATCGTCGATCTGGCGCGCCGCTATTACGAGCAGGACGACGAGACGGTCCTGCCGCGCAACATCGCCAGCTTCAAGGCGTTCGAAAACGCCATGACGCTCGATATCGCGATGGGCGGATCGACCAACACGGTGCTGCATCTGTTGGCCGCCGCCTATGAGGGCGGCATCCCCTTCACCATGCAGGATATCGACCGGCTGTCGCGCCGGGTGCCGGTGCTGTGCAAGGTGGCGCCCTCGGTGCCCGACGTGCATCTGGAAGACGTCCACCGCGCCGGCGGCGTGATGGCCATTCTCGGCGAGCTCGACCGCGCCAATCTGATCCATCGCGAGCTGCCGATGGTGCACTCGAGGTCGCTCGAGGACGCGCTGAACCGCTGGGATATCAGGCGCACCAAGAGCGAAAGCGTGCGCACCTTCTTCAAGGCGGCGCCCGGCAACGTGCCGACGCAGGTGGCGTTCAGTCAGGAACGCCGCTTCGAGGAAGTCGATACCGACCGCGCCAAGGGCTGTGTCCGCGACGCCGAACATGCTTTTTCCAAGGACGGCGGCCTCGCCGTGCTGTCGGGAAATCTGGCGCTGGACGGTTGCATCGTGAAGACCGCAGGCGTCGACGAGAGCATCCTGAAATTCGAGGGACCGGCGCGGATCTTCGAAAGCCAGGACGCCGCGGTCGAGGGCATCCTCGGCGGCAAGATCAAGGCCGGCGACGTCGTCGTGATCCGCTATGAGGGGCCGCGAGGCGGGCCGGGCATGCAGGAGATGCTGTACCCGACCAGCTACATCAAATCGAAGGGGCTCGGAAAGACCTGCGCCCTGATCACCGACGGCCGCTTCTCCGGCGGAACCTCCGGTCTGTCGATCGGACATATTTCGCCGGAAGCGGCGGAAGGCGGCCTGATCGGACTGGTCGAGGAGGGCGACCGCATCAGCATCGACATTCCCGCCCGCTCGATCAGCCTGCTGGTCGACGACACGGTCCTGGCGCAGCGCCGGCAGGCCATGCTGAACCGCAAGGCCGAGGCATGGAAGCCGGCGAAGCGAACCCGCAAGGTGTCGATGGCGCTCAAGGCCTATGCGGCGCTGACCACCAGCGCCGCGCGCGGCGCGGTGCGCATCGTTCCGGACTGATCGAAACCGCGGCGCCGTGCGCGCCGTGGTTCTACGGACAGGCGTCGCTTAAGGCGTCATTAACCATCTCGCTCCAAGAATCAGGTCCAGGACCGGCCATCGCTTATCGCAGCGGGCCGGGCCGCAAGTCCGTTCGAGGGGATGCGAGATGGATTTCGAGACACTTTTTGCCAAAACCCCGGCCACTATCGACGAGATCAGGGCCCGGGTCGCCTATGCGCTCGAGCGGCATCCGCTGTGCCGCAGCGTGCAGTTCGACATCGTCTCGACGCCCCGCACCTCCAGGGGCGGCAACTGGACCATCAGCCTGCGCTCGGTCGCGCCGGACGCGCTCTGGGAGGCCTCCGACATCGTCGCCGACATCCAGGACGCCTACGATCTGGCCGTTGCGGCCTGAAATTAACCATTTTGGCGGCGATTCCGCCCGAATTGGCGACCGCCGCCACGCCGGCGTGGTTACGCCATAATTAATGCCCAGTTATCGGGAAAGTGATCATGTCGCTTGAGGAAACGGAGAGCTGCTTGACGCGAGCCATCACGATCATTGCGATGACCTGCTTTCTCGTCGTCGGCGCCGCCGCCACCAGCATACTCGGCCGCGACAGCATACCGGGCGCCCGGCTGGAAATGGCCGCCGCTTCCGTCATCCAGAACCCGGTCTCCAACAAGGCAAGCAAGAAGGATAAGTTGGCGGTTGCCGCTCCCGTCGCGCTGGCCTCGTACGAGCCGCAGCAAACCGCGATCCTGAGCGAGCCGCTGCGCCAGGCTTTCGCTGCCGCCGGTCCCGCCGATATCGTTCCGCCGCAGATCGCGGCCCCGCAGGCGCCGAAGCCGAAGGCGGCCGCCAGGCCGCAGCCGCAGAAATCCTACGCGCTGCTCAGCGACGTGCAGATCGCCGGCATCAAGGAGCGCCTCAAACTTTCGCCCGACCAGGAATCCTACTGGCCGGGGGTGGAAAACGCGCTGCGCGCCATCGCCCGCAAGATCCACGCCACCCGCAAGACGGATCCGCACGCGACGGGCACGCCGATCGATCCCGACGCCGAAGAAGTCCAGCAGCTGAAATCGGCGGCGATGCCGCTGTTGTTCCAGTTGCGCGAGGACCAGAAGCGCGAAGTGCGCTCGCTCGCCCGCATCATCGGCCTGGAAAAAGTCGCCTCGATGATCTGAGGCGGGGTGCGCCCGCAAATTGGCGGTTTGCCGAGTAACACAGGCTGTCGTCACCCGCGCGAAAGCGGGTGACCCAGTATTCCAGAGACGCCAGCGATAAAGCCGAGGAGCCCCGCGGCGTACTGGCTCGCCCTTTCCTCCGCGCAAAGCGACGAACGCGAACTCAGCCGCCGCGGGATTCTACCACCTTGCGGCAGGAGTCGGAAAGCTTGGTCTTGTTCTCGCGCAGGCAGGCGTTCATCTGCGGCGGCTTGCCGACGTGTTCGGCGCAGAATTTACCCGCATCGGAACGGCAGGCCATCTGATCCTGCGGACTGGGGCCCGATTGCGCGCCCGCCGATGCGGCGCCGGCCGTCAGCAAGGCGACTGCGAGCAACAATGACTTGTTCATGATTACCTCTCCTGAAAAAATGGTTGGCCTGGATTGAACCGGCCGCAACCTCGCCGGGGCCGCCATCGCGGTCCATGCCATGTTCATGGCATCAACGATGCGCAGCGCCGCCGGGGCGATTCCGGCTCCCCCATCTTCATGGGATGTCGCCGCTCGCGGCCATGGCCCATGGATCGTCGTGCGTCGGCTGCGAAAGATCGATCGGTCCTCGCAAGACTGCACGTCCAATCGGGAGAGATGAGATGTTGAAGAAGGCAGGATGGATGGGCGCCGGGTTGACCTTGACGGTGCTTTCGACACTGGCGTCGGTTTCGCTGGGCGCCGGCTCGGCCGAGGCCGCCGTCGTCTATTGCAAGACCGTGGGCGTGCCGAAGGGCTGCGTGGTGCGGCCGACCGCGCCCGTGGTGGTCGCGCCTGTGGTTGCCGCACCGGTGGCCGCCGCCGCGGTGGCGACTCCCGGCGTCGGCGCACCGGGCGTGGGCGTCCGCGCCGGCACCCCGATGAATCGTGGCGGTCCGGTCGACCGCGTCGGCCGTCGCTAAACCGCTTCAGCCGGCAGCGGTGTCGCTGTCGGGAAAGCGGCGGGGCAATGTCAGTTTGACACGGGTGCCGCCGGTGCCGGAGCTGATCTCCAGTTCCGCGCCACAACGGGCGGCGCGGCTTCGCATGTTGCGCAAGCCGCGCGCCGCTTTCAGGCCGCCGCCGGCCGCGTCGCCATCCGCGGCGACCTCGAATCCCTTGCCGTCGTCTTCGATGGCGATGCAGCCGCGCGGCAGGCCCGCGGCATCGGTGAGCGTCTCGATGCTGACCGTGATGCGCCGCGCGCGGGCGTGCTTGATCGCGTTGGTCAGCGCCTCGTCCAACAGCCGCACGATCTGGATGACGTGCCCTGGCCTGAGTTCGGGATGCACCGGCAGGCCCTGCGGGCTCACCGCAAAATCCAGCGCGATATCGTGCGGCCGCAGCTGTGCCATGGCGCGCTCGCGCCACGAGCCGAGCGCCAGCATCAGGTCGCCGCCGATATCGTCCATCGAATCGATCACGACGCGAAGATCCCTCAGCGCCGCCCGCGCCGCTTCGCCGATTCCCGCACCCGCATTGCCGCGCTCGCTCAGCGCGACGATGGAGACAAGCTGGCCGCCCAGCCCGTCATGCAGGTCGCGCATCAGGCGAGTGCGCTCCCGCGCCAGCGCCGCCGCACGGGCGCGCTCTTCCTCGCGGGCGAAACTGGCCTTCAGCTTGTCCTCGGCCTCGCGCACCAGCGTCACCATGCTGGCGGCAAAGCCGTCGACCTGGTTGAGCGCGCGGGCGAAGCGCCAGGTCAGCCCGGCGCCGATCGCCGCCAGCATGGCCGAATAGGACAGCCGCGCGAGCAGGATGCGCCGGTTGGGCATCAGCTGGAGCACCGAGAGCAGGTCGAGCGCCCAGCAGGTCAGGACGATGGTCAGCGCGCAGCCCAGCATGAGACTGATGGCGTCCTGTTTCCGCCATACTGCGTGGGCGGCGATCAGCGCCAGCGCCACGACGCAAAGGCCGACCGTCGGCGCCCCCACAAGCAGGAAGGCTTCGCGGCTCAGCGTCGCATCGCCGAACAGTCCTGCTGCTGCGACCACAAGGCCGGGAGTGAAAATGAGCCAGCCGTAGCGCGGCCATTTCCAGCCGAAGAACAACAGCGCGAAGGTCAGGACGAAAGCGCTCTCCAGCGGCGCCGAAGAGATCAGCATCGCGTTGAGCCTGGAGAACGGCGAATCCTGCATCGGCGTCTGAAAGAACGCCTGGCCGACGCCGATCGCCATCGCCGCGGCCAGCACGCCATAGGCCGGCTCGTGGCGCCGCATCATCCACATGATGCCGAGGATCACGGCGAGGATCGCCTGCCATGCCGAAAACACCACCGGCAGGGTGACGAACAACAGCGTCCGGGCGTTGTAGCTCGGCCGCAGCATGGCGTCGGGGCCGACATAGAGGCGATCCAGAAAGCCCTTGATCGGGCCCCATACGAACAGCCGTATGGCGAGATCGTTCGCGCCCTCGCGCAGCAGCGACGCCGGGATCACCGCGATCTCCGGCGTGTTGCGATCGGGCCGGTTGGCGGCGGGGTTGCGCCGGCTGTCCAGGATCACGACGCCGTTGACGGCCACCTCGACACCGTTGGTGAAGCGCGGCAGCAACACCGACCATGCGCCTTGCGGCTCGCCGCCCGGCCATGTGAACCGGCCGCTGTAGAGCGGCGGATCGTTCAACTGATAACGCGAGGCGGTGAAATGCGGCAGCGTCACCGAGCGCTCGGCGCCGTTCTCCTTGAGGCTGAAATCGGTGACGAGATAGCGCGAGGAGGGCTCCGGCGGCGGTATGCGCAGCGCGAACAGGCACAAGACGACGATGACCGCCTGGAGCAGGAGATACTGCATCAGCAGCGCGGCCCGCTCGGGCCGGCGGCGACGGCCGGATGAAGTGGCGGGCGGCGCGGCGTCCGTCACAACCGGATCAAGCCTTGCTGCAGCGCCTCGAACACCGCCTCGCCCCGGGTGTGGACTTCCAGCTTGCGATAGATGTTCTTGATGTGGCCGGGCACGGTCTGGCGCGACAGGCCGAGATGGCCGGCGATCTCGGCGTAGCTGAAGCCCTTGGCGATGCCCCACAGGATATCGATTTCGCGCGGCGTCAGCCTGGCGGTATTGAGTTGCGGGCCGGGCGGAGGCTCCGGCGTGCTCTGGGTCCGGCGCACGATGAAGCGTGCGATCGACGCCGAGATCGGCGAATGCCCGGCAACCAGTTCGTGGACCGTGGCCGCGATGTCGGTCGGAAATGCATCCTTCAGGAGATAGCCGGTCGCGCCGACGGTGATGGCGGAGATCACGCTCTCTTCGTCGCCGAGAATCGAGATCACCATGATTTCCGTGTCGGGGAAGCGTTGCCGCGTCTCGCGGATCAGCTCGATGCCGTGGCCGTCCGGCAGCTGCAGATCGGTCAGCAGCACCTTTGGGCCGGCTTGCGCCAGGCTGGCGCGGGCCTCGGCGAGCGTCGCGGCCGATGTAACCTGGAAGCCGGCCTTGGCAAGCGCGTCCTGCAGCCGCCACGATGTCGGCGCGTCGTCTTCGACAAGCAGAATCGTGATGACCTGCGAAGGCCCCTGGTCGTTCAGCAGACTCATTATCGTGCCCCGGCCGCCTTCCCGCGGCGAATGCAGTTTAACCCCGGGAGCGGATTTGGCGACAGCCATGTTCATGGGGGACGTCGGCCGATCTCATCATCACGCTGCTGATGCCGCTGCCTCAACTTGCCGTTCAATCTGGGGGCTTTGGGTTCGACCGGGGCTGCGGCCGCGGGCGAGGCTGCGGCCGCAACGCCGGCGTCGGGTTCAACGCTTGCGACGCTGATCACGATGATCACCGGCGTGATCGGCGCCATTCTAGCAGCTTCATGGCCCTTAGGTGAGCCAAGGCGAATTCTCCGGCCGTTCTTCACGAAAAGGCCAGACATCCCTCAGGCGGCCGCCAAGCAAACAAGACGCGGGCAGACTACCTTTTGGCCATTCTCAATTCGAGACAAGGTACGAGAGAGACGGGCCCATGAGCAACACAGCACTGAACATCACGCCAACGACGGAAGACAGTCAATTCGTTCGGTTTTGGAACGAGGTCCTGGCGTCGAAATTCATCCGATTCAAACACATACTGGTCGGGGGTCTGTCACGTCACAGCGAGGCGGTGTTTCCCACGCTACCGGTACGTCCGGGCGACCACGTCCTGGACGTGGGTTGCGGATTTGGCGACACAGCGATCCGGCTGGCCGAGCTGGTGGGACCGAGCGGCCGGGTTGTCGGGGTGGACTGCTGTGAGGCCTTTCTGGACTACGCCCGGGCGGAAGTCAGGACCAGAGGCCTCACCAATGTTTGTTTCGTGAGGGCAGACGCAGAAACTGCACTTCCGACAAATCAATTCGATTTCGTCTTCGCCCGCTTCGGCACAATGTTTTTCGCCAATCCGGTTGCCGGTATGCGCAATATGCGCAAAGCCCTGCGGCCGGGCGGACGGATGGTGCATATCGTCTGGCGCGATCGGGCTGACAATCCCTGGCTGTCGATGGCAAAGGATGTCGTTCTTCGGTACCTGCCATCACCAGGCACAGACGCCCTGACCTGTGGTCCGGGTCCCTTCTCGATGGCGAACGAGGCGGTGGTCAGGGCGATGATGACCTCCGCCGGCTATGATCGGATCGAATTCCGCAGGGTCGACGCTCCCGTCATGGTTGGAAAGGATGTCGACGACGCCATCGCCTTCCAGTTGGCAATCGGTCCAGCCGGCGAGGTCTTTAGAGAAGCTGGCGCCCTGGCGGAATCAAAGCGGACCGATATCGAGTCCGCGCTGGCCGCGGCAATCAACGGTCAGAAAACGGCTGCAGACGGAGTGGTCATGGACAGCTCCTCCTGGGTCATCAGCGCAATCAATCCTCAATAGCAAGGGAGACATTCATGATCGAGCAGCATATATTGCCACCTGTAGTGTTGGACAAGCCTGGGCGTGGCCGCGTCTACGGAAGCATTCTGGAAACGATCGGTAACACCCCGATGGTCCGTATCGGGAGGCTCGCGCGGGAGGCAGGATGCCAGGCCGAAGTGCTGGCCAAGCTCGAGTTCTTCAATCCGCTCGCCAGCGTCAAGGACCGCATCGCCGTATCGATGCTGGAGGCCATGGAAGCTGACGGTACCATCGGCCCGGGAAGCGTGATCGTGGAGCCAACGTCGGGTAACACGGGCATCGGGCTCGCTTTCGTCTGCGCCGCCAAGGGCTACAGGTGCATCCTGACCATGCCTGACAGTTTCTCGATCGAGCGCCGCAAGTTGATGCGATTCCTCGGCGCGGAACTCGTGCTCACTCCCCGTCAGAAGGGCATCGGCGGCGCCATCGAGAAGGCCAAGGAGATCATCGCCGCAACCGAAAAAGCTGTCATGCCCTGGCAGTTCGGTCATCCGGCGAATCCAGAGATACACCGCAGAACCACGGCCGAGGAGATTTGGCGCGACACTAACGGCGTCGTCGATGCCATTGTTCTTGGCGTCGGCACGGGCGGCACGCTCACGGGCGTCGGAGAGGTGCTGAAAGCTCGCAATCCCGGCATACGCATCATCGCAGTCGAACCGGAAAATAGCCCGGTGCTGTCCGGTGGAACGCATTCGCCACACCTGATCCAGGGCATCGGAGCGGGGTTCGTGCCGGACGTTCTCGATATCAGCCTCATCGATGAAGTTCTCCTCGTGAGCAACGACGAAGCAATACAAACGTCCCGCAGGCTGGCCGCGCTTGAGGGCATACCTGCTGGCATATCATCAGGAGCCGCACTAGCCTGCGCCATGCGCGTCGCAAAACGCGACGAGATGAAGGGGCGCACGGTTGTCACCCTCCTGCCGAGTTTTGCCGAGCGATACTTGTCAACCGCTTTGTTCGATGGATACGCTGAAGATTGAGTTGGATCGTAAGACCGCCAGTCACAGGGTCACAGGTGCACCACAGTCGCGCAGTAATCTAGCTAGCTTAGTTGGAGAGCGGTAATCGAGGCGGAGGAAGCAGGTTCGGCGTAGCTAGGGATGCGAGCGAAACCATGGAACGCAAACTGACGACCATTATTGCGATGGATGTTGTCGGCTACAGCCGTCTAATGGAAATCGACGAGCAGGGTACGTTTGGTCTCCTCAAGGATGCGCGCTCGAACATCATCGACCCTGCCATTGCCCGCCACTCCGGGCGCACGGTCAAACTGATGGGAGACGGCGCGCTTGCCGAGTTCCCGAGCGTAGTCGGGGCCCTTCAGTGTGCGGTGGAGATCCAACGGCAATTCGCGTCACGCCGCCGCATGGCGGACGGGATGCATGGATTGCAATTTCGGATCGGTCTTCACCTCGGTGACGTAATCGTAGAGGGAGACGACATCTACGGCGATGGTGTCAATGTAGCGTCCCGTCTTGAAAGCATTTCACAGCCAGGCGGCATCGTGCTGTCGAAGCAGGTCCATGACCATATCGGTGCCAATGTTCCGGTGCGGTTCATATCCCTTGGCGAGCAGACGGTGAAGAATATCAACCGGCCTATCCAGGCATATCGCGTCGACTTTGGGGCGGACGCCGTCTCTGCGTATGTGATTCGCTTCCGCAACTTCGAACTCGACACCGCCCACTTCGAGCTTCGGGAAGCGGGTGAACGGATTGCGGTTGAACCCCAGGTATTCGACCTCCTCGTCTTTCTCGCGCGTAACGCAAATCGAACGGTCACAAGAGAAGAGATTTTCGCTGCAATCTGGGGCGAAAGGATCGTTTCTGATTCGGCACTCAGTAGCCAGATCAAAGCGGCGCGCCGCGCTGTCGGCGACGATGGCGTTTCGCAACACACGATAGCGACCCTTCATGGTCGTGGTTTCCGGTTTGTCGCGGCGATTGAGAATGTCGGTTCTGATGCGGTCGATGAAAGCGCCGACGGGAGAGTGGAGAGTGAAATGTCGCCGGTGGCGCACAAGCCATCGGTTGCAGTATTGCCATTCGCAAACTTGAACCAAGACCCTTCCGAGGATTACTTCGGCGATGGAATCACCGAAGACATAACCACGGCCCTGGCCAAGAACCGGTGGTTGACCGTTATCGCTCGCAATCCAGCGTTTGCTTTTCGTGGATCGAAGGACAGCATCCGGGTCATCGGTGAAAAACTCAATGCTACGTATTTGGTGACGGGAAGTATACGCAAGGCCGGATCTCGGTTCCGCATCACCGTCCAGGTTGTCGATGCCGAAACGGAGCAGAGCGTCTGGTCGGAAAGATTTGACCGCGACATGGTCGACATTTTCGAGCTTCAGGACGAGATTTCCGAGATTGTAGCGTGCCGCATCGAAGCAGAGCTGGGTCTGAGCGAGCAGAAAAAGGCCGAGAGACGGCCTCGCAAGAATCGTGGCGCATGGGACTTTTATCAGCTTGGCATTGCGGAATTCTACAAGTTCACGCGGGAGGGAAATCTGCAGTGCCAGGAGTTGCTTCGCAAGGCCATCGAGCTGGATCCTGGTTATGGCGGCGCCCATTCGAGACTGGCCTACGCAATCGTTCTCAGCATGGTATATTTCGACGTCACGCCGGACGATGCGCGGATGGACGATGCCTTGAATGCGGCGCAACGGGCCATCGAGCTGGATGATCAGGATGCGAACGGTTTCTTTACTTTGGGCCGCGTTCACTTGGCACGGCGCGAGTATGGTCAGGCGATCGACGCGCTTCAGCACGCACTGGAACTCAATCCGTCTTTGGCCGTTACATATTGTGGACTTGGGGATTCCTACGCCTACGAAGGGCGGCTTGACGAGGCGATCGAGCAGTTTGAGATTGCAATAAGGCTCAGCCCTCACGATCCATTTCGCTGGGCGTTCTACTCTTATCGCTCGCTCGCCCATCTGTTTCGCGGAGAGTTCACGGAAGCCGCTTCTTGGGCACGTAAATCGGTCCAGATACCGAATGCGCAATACTGGGCCCGGGCACACCTTGTGGCGGCCCTGGGCCACCTCGGCGATGAAGACCAAGCGCGGATTGCAGTGGCCGATCTCATGAGGATCAAGCCGGAATTCTCACTCGCATTCGCCCGAAAACACCTATTCTACCTCAAGCGTTCGGAGCAGATCGAGGCCTATGTGGACGGCCTCAGAAGGGCGGGCCTGTCGTGACACGTCGACGTTTTCTGCACCCGATCGCGGGCGCCGCCGTGTTCCCGGCCGTATCACGCTCTAGGTTTTCAGAGAGCATCTAGCTAAAAATGCGTAAGGAATAAAATCCTATGGTGCCCCTGGCCGGAATCGAACCAGCACTCCTTGCGGAACTCGATTTTGAGTCGAGCGCGTCTACCAATTCCGCCACAGGGGCATTCGCGACGGCGGCCGGAGGGCCTGATGTCGTGAAGCGGGCGGAATATAGCGGCCGGTGAGGGCGGGTCAACCCGCTGGTATGGAAGCCGCTTCCAATCCTTCGTTACCCGAAACGGCGCGCCAAAGGCCCCCAGCCGTCCAAAGACACTCCAGTGTGATCGCGCCTCGCCTCGACAGCGCCGTGGCTGCAGGATACGACGCGGTGGACAGGAGACGATCGTGACGCTGAACGCCACCGCAAGCCAGTCGCATGTGCCCATGCAAGCCCACCCCGCGTTTGCGGCGGCGCTGGCGATTGCCGTCATCGCCGCGGCGACGCTGGCGGGGGCGTGGTTCTTTGAGCTGGTGCTGGATATCCGTCCCTGTCCGCTCTGCCTCGAGCAGCGCTACGCCTATTATCTGGCGATCCCGCTCGGCGCGCTGGTGGCGTTCGCAGCAGTGAAGGATACCCCGCGCGCCGTGCTGTTGGCGGGGCTCGCCATTCTCGCGCTCGCCGCGCTCGGCAATGCCTGGCTCGGCGCCTATCACGCCGGCGTCGAATGGCAATTCTGGCAGGGGCCGACCGAGTGCTCGGGTCCGGTGGTCAATCTCGGCAGCGCCGGCAGCCTGCTGGAGCGGCTCGACACCGTGAAGGTGGTCCGCTGCGACGAGGTGCAGTGGCGCTTTCTCGGCCTGTCGCTGGCCGGCTACAACGCGCTGATCTCGCTGTTGATGGCCGCGATCGCAGGCTGGGGGATTCTTCGGCTGCAGCGCCGCTGACGTCGATGTGACTACCCGACGGGCAACCACTATCATTGCACGCGCGGCTATCGGGCGCATCGGGCGCCCGGCATTCCCCGCGCCCTCTCAGGGGCGGAAGATTTCAGCACAACCCGGGCGGCTCGCGCCGCGGGAGTAATTTCTGTCGTCCCGGCCTTGAGCCGGGACCCATAGCCACCGAAGTTGATGTTGCGCCAAGCTGGAGCCCCAATCTTTTTCGCCACTCAACTCAGTGGTTGTGGGCCCCGGCTCAAGGCCGGGGCGACGAGATGTAGGTGGACAAGAATCGCTTCAATCGTCGACATCCTCCTGCGGCCGCCCGAACAGATGGACGATGCCCGGCGTGGTGATGCTGACGAACACGAAGCGCGACAGATGATGTGCGCCGACGAAGATCGGGTCGATATGCAGGGTCAGCGCCAGCGCCAGCATGGCGTCCATCGCGCCCGGCGCGAATGCGACGATGATGTCGGCCACCCGCACATCAGTGGTCAGCGCGATCACCGCGACGAAGACGGCCGAGATGCCGACGGCGATGGTGAACGATCCCAGCGCCGCATGGACATGACTGAGCAGGGTCCTGGTCTTCATCCGCGCAAAGCGGGTGCCGATCACCGCGCCGATCCCGACCAGCGCGACGTTGCGCATCCACGGCGGCAGGCCGCCTTCGATGATGCCGCTGCCATGCAGCACGCTGGAGCCGATCATCGCGCCGAACATCCAGCTTGCCGGAAATTTCAACAGCCGCAGCACCAGCGCCACCGCGACCGAGGCCGCGATCAGCCCGGTCAGTTCGAGCGGGGAGGCGATCGTCCCCGCTGCAGCCGGCGGCGCGGAGGAGGCGACCCCCATCAACGCCAGCAGCAAGGGAAGTGCGGCAGTGAGGATGATCACCCGCATGGTCTGCACCACGGCGATCGCCGGCACGTCGGCGCCCTTCTCGACCGCGAGCATGGTGATCTGCGACAGCGCGCCGGGGCTCCCGGCCAGCAGCGCCGAGGTGCGGTCCCAGCCGTGCATGCGCTGCAGATAGAGGCTGGAGCCGAAGGTCGCGCAGAACGTCGCCAGCGCCAGCAGCGCGATGGTCAGGGGATAGGCGCCCATGTTGTGCAGCATCTGTTGCGACACCAGCGAGCCGAGCGTGATCCCGAGCAGCAGCAGCACCGCCTGGGTCAGGATCGGCGGCATGGCGAGCGGTCGGCCCGCGATCGCGGCGATGCCCGTCGCGATCATCGCGCCGGAGATCAGTCCGCCCGGCAGGTTGAGCAAAAGAAACAGCGCGCCGCCGGCGGCGCCGATCGCGAGCGTCTCGAGCACGTTGAGAATTCTGGCGCGGCTGGGAAACGCAGCCGCCATCGATGCGGGGATCAGGCTCACGCCGCCTTATGGCAAATCCGCGCTCGCGGGACAAATGCGCTCATGCGACTGCAGCAATGCGCTTTCCTCCCTCCCGCGCGGCCACCCTCTGCAAACTTTCTGCACGCGCAGTGCTTGCAAAATGTTGACCGAATCGTGGCCCCGCGATGTTGTCGCACGCTTCGGTTGCGCTAGGATGGGGGCCTCAAGGATTTGCCATGCCCAGGGAGACAAGAATGAGCTTTCAAGTCAAATTATTCTCGGCCGTTGCGGTAACGGCGTTGACGGCGTTCGCGGCGACATCGTCGGCGCAAGCCCTGACCGCGCAGGAATGCAGCGCGAAATACCAGGCCGCCAAGACCGCCGGCACGCTCGACGGCCAGAAGTGGAACGACTTCCGCAAGGCGCAGTGCGGTGCGGACGCCACCGCGGCGCCGGCCGCCGCGCCCGCTACGCCCGCCGCGCCGAAAGAGGCGGCCGCCAAGCCGAAGAAGGACGCCGCGGCTGCCGCAACGCCGGCGGCGCCGGCCGGCCCAGCGGTGTTCCCATCCGCGGTCGATCCGAAATATTCCAAGGAAACCGCCGGGAAGGCGCGGATGCACACCTGCGTCGACCAGTACAACGCCAACAAGGCCGCCAACGCCAATGGCGGCCTGAAATGGATCCAGAAGGGCGGCGGCTATTACAGCGAGTGCACCAAGAAACTGAAGGGCTCGGCGTAGGCGCCTTTTGCCCGGCAGCGCGGCCGGTTCAACCGGCCGCGTTGCAGTTTCCATGCTGCCAGCGTAGGAGTTTGGAGAAATTTCTTCCAGGAATCACGCCGTGCGAGCGAGGTTGCGAGCGTAATGATCTCGGTGATGCAGGGCGTGCTGGGACTGGCGTCGGGAGCGCTGGTCGGATTTTCGCTCGGCCTGGTCGGCGGCGGCGGATCGATCCTCGCGGTGCCGCTGATGGTCTATGTGGTCGGCGTGCCCAATCCCCATGTGGCGATCGGCACCAGCGCCATCGCGGTGGCCGCCAATGCCGCGGTCAATCTGTCGAACCATGCGCGCGGCGGCACCGTCTTGTGGCCGTGCGCGCTGACCTTCGCGGCGGCGGGAATCGTCGGCGCGCTCGCCGGCTCGATCCTCGGCAAGATGATGGATGGCCAGAAGCTGCTGGCGCTGTTCGCGCTGTTGATGCTGGTGATCGCCGCATTGATGCTGAAGACGCGAGCGCGGGTCGGCCTGCCCGGCGTGCAGATGAGCTGGACCAACACGCCGGCCATTGTCGGCCTCGGTCTGGCGACCGGGACGCTGTCCGGCTTTTTCGGCATCGGCGGCGGGTTCCTGATCGTGCCGGCGCTGATGCTGGCGACGGGCATGCCGATCATGAACGCGATCTCCTCATCGCTGGTCGCCGTGACCGCGTTCGGCCTGACGACGGCGGCCAGCTACGCCTGGTCCGGGTTGATCTCGTGGGGGCTCGCCGGGCTGTTCATCGCCGGCGGCATCGCCGGCGGATTGATCGGCACCCGTTTGGCGCAGCTGCTGGCAGCGCGGCGCGGCGCACTTAATCTGGTGTTTGCCGCTGTCATTATTGCAGTGGCGCTCTATATGTTGGCGCGCAGCACGTATTTTTCCTGAACGCAGAAGATGCCGCGCGCCGGCCGGGAGACCACAATGACAAAATCGATCGAGCCGGACCGGTTGTTTCGGCCGCTTACCCGGCGCCGAACGCTTGGCGCGCTCGGGGCGGGCGCGCTACTGCTCGGTCTCGACATCGCGCCAGGCTCGGCAGCCGCCCAGAACGGCGGCGAAAAGGTGCTGACCGAAGCGCTGGTGCTGCGCGATCCGGACATTCCTGTGGCCGGCAATCCCGATGGCGACATCACGATCGTCGAATATTTCGATTTCAATTGCCCCTACTGCCGCAAGCTCGCGCCCGAGCTGCGGCAGGTGGTGCAGGACGACGGCAAGGTCCGCCTGGTGTTCAAGGACTGGCCGATCCTCGGCGAGGTCTCGGTGCTCGCCTCGCGAATGGCGCTGGCCAGCAAATACCAGGACAAATTCATACAGGCGCATGAAGCGCTGATCGGCGTCTCCTCGAAGCTGACCGCGCCGCGGGTTCGCGAACTGCTCGCCGGCGCGGGCATCGACCTCGACCGCCTCGACCGCGACCTCGCCGCCAATGCCAAGGCGATCGACGCGATCATCGCCCGCAATGGCGAACAGGCGGAGGCGTTCGGCTTCAAGGGCACGCCGGCCTTCATCATCGGCAAATTCCGGGTGCCGGGCGTCCTGACCATGGCGCAGTTCGATCAGGCCATCGCCGATGCGCGCAAGGCGGCGAAGAAGAAGTAGCATCGCAACGATAAGGCGCCCCCGTCGAGGACGAGGGCGCCCGGCTTTCGCGGATATGTCAGGGCGATTACTTCGACGACAGCTTGGTCCAGTCGTCGTGCGCGCGCCGCTTCAGCAGATTCCATTCGCTCGCCGCGACGTCCCAGTTGACGATGGTGCGATTGGCCGATGCCGCCTGGCCGTTCGCGACCGTCGAGGTCGATTGCGAATCGTAGATGTAGACGCCGCCGACCAGCAGCAGCGCCCCCAAAATCATTCCCAAGAAAATGCGCATGGCAACCTCCGATGAAAAGCAACAACGTTGCCGGGGTGGAAAGGTTCCCTGCCCAGCGCGATCCCTCGCGTGACCGGATCACGGAATGGTTACGGCAGGCGGCCGTTCGCCGCCGCGCAGCCAGTCCAGCATCGGCGCGTTCATCTCGCGCGGATAGGTGTGGCTGAGATCGTCGAGCTCGCGATAGGTGACGTCGGCGCCGGCTGCCGATAATAGCTGGTGCGTCTGCCGCGCCACCTGCACCGGGAACATCCAGTCGAGCCGGCCATGCACGAGATAGATCGGCAGGCCGCGCAATCGCTCCGCGTCGGCCATTTCCGCCATCAGCGGGTGGAAGGTGGCGGAGACCGGGGCGAGGTGGGTGAAGGGAGAAGTGCTCTGCAGTCCGCTCACATAGCAGAACGTGCCGCCGTCGCTCATCCCGGTCAGCAGCATGCGATCGGGATCGATGTTCCAGCGCGCCCGCACCGCATCGAGAATGCGCAGGAGATTCGGCGTGTCGGTGTCCTCTCCCATCAGTGCCCAGGTATTCTTGTTCGAAGTGCTGCCGGTCGCGGTGGGCGCGATCACGATGGCGCCACGGCTGCGCGCATCGCGCAGCCAGCTCCACAAAAACCCGCGCCCGTTGCCGCTGCCGCCATGCAGCGCCATCACCAGCGGCCAGGCGCGGTCGGGCGTATAGTATTCCGGCACGTAGAGCGAGAAGCCGCCGCAGCTGCCGGGTTCGTTGTGATCGTGCAGGATGCCGGTATCCTCGTTGGCCGGCCCGGCGAGGCGCGCCAGCAGGCCGGCGTCGTCGCGCAAAGCCGGATCGAGGAAGAAGCTGCTCACCGGCGGCAGTTTGGCGGCAAGCGGGTACAGCGCCTCCTGCGCGCGCGGGGCATAGCGCAGCGCGCGAAATACAGCGACGAGATCGCCATTGCCGTTCTGTACCGCGCGCAATCCCATAAACGCCGCCAGCGCCGCGTCGCTCGCCGCTTCGAGCGAGGTCCGTATCCCGGAAAATTCCTCCGGCCACTCCGCGAGCCGCGGACGGACAGCCCGCAGCGCCTGATCCGGGGAGCCAGCGGCTTCCATGACCCGATCGAAATCCGGCGGGTTCAGGTGGCGTGCGATGAAGGCGAGCGATTCCAGCGATTGCAGCAATGGCGGCAGCACGGCCGCGATGTCGTCCACCACCGCCTCGCTCATCGCGCGTTCCCCATTTCCTGCTGATTTCAGAGCGCGCGCCGACGCAAAAGCCGGATTCCGGGCCTGCCGATCGGCCCTAATGCAACCGCGGCGCCTTCAGCAGCTTCGCGCGATCGGTCGAGGTCAGCACCACGTCGAAGGTGACGCCTTCATGATAGACGGTCAGCGGCACGTCGACGCCGGCGGATCCGAGCGACCACAGTTTCCGGTAGAATCCGGTCTGGCTGGAGATATTTTCGCCCTTCACGGCCAGAATGACATCGCCGGCCTTGAGTTCGGCGCGCCCCGCCGGCCCCTTGCCGGCGATGCCGACCACCACGACCCTGTTGTCGATTTCGGTGGTGTACATGCCAAGCCATGGCCGCGCCGGCCGGTTGACGCGGCCGAATTTCCGGATGTCTTCGAGCACCGGCTTGAGCAGATCGATCGGCACGATCATGTTGACATGCTCGGCCTTGCCGTCGCGCTCGCGCTCGAGCTGCAGCGAACCGATGCCGATCAACTCGCCGTGCGAGGAGATCAGTCCGGTGCCGCCCCAGTTCGGATGGGCGGGGTAGGTGAAGATCGCCTCGTCCAGCAGATATTCCCAGTAACCGGCGAACTCCTGCTTGGCGACGATGTGGCTGGCGACCGACCGCGTGCGTCCGCCGGCGCCGCCGACCACGACGCGGTCGCCGATCTGGGCAGCGCTGGAAGAACCGAGCGGCAGCGGATCGAGGTCGATGCGGCCGAGCGCCTGGACCAGGCCGAAGCCGGTCTCGGAATCGAAGCCGAGGGCGTGGCCTTCCACCACGCGGCCGTCGCCGAGGTGCAGCCAGACGGTTTCGGCTTCGGTGATCAGGTAGCCGATGGTCAGCACCAGTCCGTCGTCGATCAGGACGCCGTTGCCGGCGCGCTCGGTGCCCAGCGTGTCCGCGCTGAAGGCATCGGCCGGGATGATCGAATGCAGGCCGACCACTGACGAAAGCGCGCGGTCGAGATCGAAGCCGTAGTCGCCGGGGCGAGGCTGGTTCGCGGGCGGCACTTTCCATTCAGTCATTGAGGGCATGGAGATCTCCTGGCCAACCGGGCGGGCGCGAGGTGCGCGCGAAACCAGTGACAATCTATGTCGCAAACGGCCGTCATGAAAGTGTCGTGACGGGACTGAATACCGGCTGCGAATGGGAGCCGGCTTCTCGATCGCGATGTCCCGGAACCGGAACACGCGCTGGAAACGGGTCACATGGCGGTCGCGGGCACTGAAGTTCTGCGGGTTTGCCTTGCTGTGCATGGCCGTCGCCGGTCAATCGCCAGGTAGAATCGAGCCAGTCATGCGCACCTGGGCCTCCCTGGTCTGTTTGCGCGAGGGCAGAATCCGGAATGCGCGGCCCTCTTTCAGCCATGCCGCGCGCTCGTCGCGCAACATCGTACGGCGGACCTTGCCTGAATCGTCGCGCGGCCCGACGCCGACGATTTCAAAACTTTCCGGATGCTTGTAGCGGCTGAGCCGGTCGGCCAGGAAACCGCCCATCCCGCCGACGACGGCTGTGGCGTCGGCAGCCTCGGTCAGTTCGAGGATGGCGTGAATCCGTTGTCCGAGTTCGGGGTCCGGCAGGCCGACCACGACGCAGGAGCGCACGTCGGGATGCGCCGTCACCGCGGCCTCGACCTCGGCCGGGTAGATATTGGCGCCGCCGCGCAGGATCATGTCGGCGAGCCGGTCGCCGAGATAGAGGTAGCCCTCGGCATCGAGCCGGCCGATGTCGCCGAGCGATTCCCAGCCGTCGGAGCGGCGCTTCGGCTCGGCGCCGAGATAGTGATAGGTGCTGCCGGGGCCGTCGTTGGGGAGGAAATAGATTTCGCCGGTTTCGCCCGGCGCGACATCGTTGCCGTCCTCGCCGATGATGCGCAAGCGAGCCGTTTCGCCGATCTTGCCGACCGAGCCCTTGTGCGCGAGCCACTCGACGCCGGAAATGATGGTGGCGCCCTGCCGCTCGGTGCCGCCATAGAGTTCAAAGATTCGTTCCGGGCCGAGCCACTCGATCCACTTCTCCTTGAGCCACGGCGGCATCGGCGCCGCCATGTGAAACACCACCTGCAGGCTCGACACGTCATGGGCGTTGCGGACCTCCTCGGGCAGCGCCCAGATCCGATGCATCATGGTCGGCACGAAGTTGACCCACTGCACGCGGTTGGCGGCGATCAGGCGCAGCGTCTCCTCGGCATGGAATTTCACCATGCCGGTGAGGCTTCCGCCGGCGAACAGCGCGGTATGCGACACGATGAAGGGGGCGTTGTGATAGAGCGGGCCGGGATTGAGCAGCGACACGCCCTTCGGGATTCCGAGGATCTGTTCTGCATCGGGATCGACCACAGCAGGCTGATGGTCGAGGATCACCTTGGGCCGTCCGGTCGAACCGCCAGAGGTCATCGCCTTCCAGTAGCGCGCCACCGGGCTGTTGACCGGCTCGTCCGACATGCCTTCCGGCACGAAATCGGCCGGCAGGCGATTTGGCGCATTCCAGTCGGTCTCGCCGCCGACCACCAACGAGGGTTTCAGAATCTCCAGCACCGCGGCGGCCTCGCCGCGCGGCAGCCGCCACGACAGCGACGTCGGCGTCGCGCCACACTTCCACACCGAAAAACTGGTCTCGAAGAAGGTATTGCCGTTGGGGAGCCCGATGGCGACGAAATCGCCTGGCTTGACGCCTTTGGCGGCAAAGGCGCGGGCGCGCCGGTTGGCGCCGCGTTCGAGCTGTTCCCAGGTCAGCGTGTCCTTGCCATGGCTGACCGCGACCGTATCCTTCGGTTTGCGTTCGGCATACCAGCGCGGCACGTCGGCGATGGGAATCAGCATGTGGGTCCTCCGTTATCCGGCTTTTGTGGATGCCGTTTATTTACAGCGAACGAGGGCGCGGGCCGTACCCGGCCACGCTCTGCTCAGCAACGAAGGATGTTGTGACTGAAGAAAACCGCGGCGTCCATATGGGCGCCGGCGCGAGCAACGCCGCCTGGAAATTACGGATCGAGCTCGGTGTCCCAATACAAATAGTCCAGCCAGCTGTCGTGCAGATAGTTCGGCGGGAACAGCCGGCCGTTGCGGTGCAGCTGATGAACCGTCGGCGCGAACGGCGCCTGTCTCGGAAACATCCGCGCCTGCTGCGGCGTCAGGTTGCCCTTGCGCAGATTGCAGGGCGAGCAGGCGGCGACCACGTTTTCCCAGGTGGTCTGGCCGCCCTTGGAGCGCGGGATGATGTGATCGAAGGTCAGATCCTCCGGCGCCGCACAATACTGGCAGACGAAGCGGTCGCGCAGGAACACGTTGAACCGGGTGAAGGCGGGGTGGGTGGTCGGCTTGACGAAGGATTTCAGCGACACCACGCTCGGCAGCTGGATCTCGAAGGAGGGGCTGCGCACCGCGCGGTCGTAGTGCTCGACGATGTTGACGCGGTCGAGGAACACCGCCTTGATCGCGTCCTGCCACGACCAGAGCGACAACGGATAGTAACTGAGCGGGCGGAAGTCCGCGTTCAGCACCAGTACCGGCCAACCGCCTTGTGAGACATGTGCGTTCAAGAAACGCTCCTGACCCCCATATTAGCTGCGAAGCAGCATGCGTTGACATACTACAGGCAGCGTGACGGGATTGTGAAGAGCATTGAGGGCCTTATCCAGCGGGGGGAACCCGCTGGCGGCAGCATCCGGACGCGTCAGAAACCGCGGGAAGGCCGCACGGGTAGGCTGCTGACGCCAGCGGTCGCCATTGCCGGTTTCGCGTCGCCAGATGCGACCGATTCTCGGCCAGCCTGTCGTCATCGGCGGCGTCGGCTCCCCGCGATGGCGGAATAATGCGCTAGATCTTCTCCAGCTTCTGCAGGCAGCGCACCACGCCGACCTCCGCGGGCATCGGCGTATCCGGAAAACTGGTCTTCCAGTCGGTGACGCCGACCTCGCCGACATAGATGTCGCCTTTGGAATCCAGCGCGATGCCGTGCGGGGCGAGGAATTTGCCGGTTTCGACGCCGGGGCCATGCTCGCCGCCGAGCCGCGCGATGCGTTTGCCGTTGGAGTCGACGATGGAGAGGCGGGGACCGAGATTGGGCACCTTGCGGTTGACCGCCATGCCGGGGCCGAGTTCGCCGATGATGAAATTGGGCTGCTTGCTGCCGCAAGCGCACAGCGCGCAAGGGCGGTGCAGGTTGTTCCACTGCGTCTCATATCTGCCGTTGCCGTCGAACACCTGGACGCGGTGGTTCTCGCGGTCGGCGACATAGACGAAGCCGTCGGCGTCGGTGACGATGTTGTGGACGATGTTGAACTGGCCAGGATCGGTGCCGGGCTCGCCCCAGGTCTTCAGCAGCCTGCCGTCCGGCGTGAACTTGTGGACGCAGGCGTTGCCGTAACCGTCCGAGACATAGATCTCGCCCTTCGGCGACAGCGCGGTGTGGGTGCAGCGGTGGAACGGTTCGCCGCTCATGAACGGCGCCGGCTTGTGGGGAATGCCGATGGTCAGCAGCACCTTGCCGTCGGTGGAGCACTTGCGCACGGTGTGGTCGCCGTCATCGGTGCAATAGAGATTGTCCTCAGTGTCGATGTGCAGGCCATGCGCGCGGTTGAACAGGCCTTCGCCCCAGCTCCTGATGAAATTGCCTTCGCGGTCGAGCACCACCATCGGATGGGCGCCGCGGTTGAAGACGTAGATGCGGTCCTTGCTGTCGACCGCGACCGAAGCGACGTCGGTCAGGCTCCAGCCCGCCGGCAGCTTCGCCCAGTTCTCCACCACGCGGTAGCGATGCTCGCCCGAGCCGAGAATGGTCGGCATGTGTGTTCCCCCAGGATTGTTCGGGTTGTCATTCCGGGATGGTCCGAAGGACCAGACCTCAGATGCGCAATTGCGCATCGGGGAATCTCGAGATTCCGGGTTCTTGCTGCGCGCGCCCCGGAATGACAGTGAACGGATTCACGCCACCGCCGCTTCGGGCTCTGCTGTTGGCGCCACCCGCGGCAGCAGGCCTTCCTCGATCGCCTTGATCTGCAGCGCCAGGAATTTCGAGTTGATCCGGCACTGCGCCAGGCTGCCGGCGATGAACCAGAGGCCCGGCTGTGCGGTGCGCGTGTACATGTTGCGCAATTCCTGGCCTTCGCCGAATCCCCAGATCGGGCCGATGCGGCTGACGATGGCATCGCCGAACAGTTTGCGCACCAGATGCTCCTGCGGCCGGTAGCCGGTCGCCAGCACGATCAGATCGGCGGCAAGCGTCTCGCCGTTCCTCATTCGCGCGCCCTCGGCGACAAACGATTCGATATCCGAAAACTGTCTCAGTCCGACCTTGCCGCCGGCGACGAGATCGGAGCAGCCGACGTTGAAATAATAGCCGCCTCCACGGGTGAGATATTTGAACTGCCAGCCGGTGCCGCCGTCGCCATAATCGAGCTTGAAGCCGACGCGCGCCAGGCCGTCGAGCAATTCCTGATCGAGTTCTTTCGACTGCTTCGTCAGCATGACGTGGGTTCGCTTCGCCAGTGTCAGCGGCATCGACGTCGCGATCAGATCGTTGTCCTCAGTCGTTCCCTCGCCATAGGTCGCGTAGGCCAGTTGCGCCGACGGTTCGATATTGGTGACCAGGGTCGAGCTGCGTTGCACCAGCGTGACCTCCGCCCCGCTCGAATGCAGATCCTGCGCGATGTCGTGGCCGCTGTTGCCGGTGCCGATGACAATCGCCTTCCTGCCCTTCCATTCCTCGCCGTCGGTGTACTGGCTGGAATGGATCACGGTGCCGGCAAAGTTCTTCAGGGTCGGAATATCGGGCAGGCTCGGAATGCCGCTGACGCCGGTGGCCAGCACCACATGCTGCGGATGCATCGTGCGCTTGCCGCCGTCGGAACGGCGCAGCGCCACGGTCCAGCGCTGTTTATTTTCATCGTAACTGCCGCCCTCGAACTCGGTGCCGGTCCAGAAGTTCAGTTCCATGCTTTCGGCATAGGCCTCGAGCCAGTTGGCGAGCTTGTCCTTCGGGATGTAGGTCGGCCAGTTCGGCGGAAACGGCATATAGGGCAGGTGATTGACGTGCACCTGGTTGTGCAGCGTCAGCGCGTGGTAGCGATGGCGCCAGTTGTCGCCGATCCGCAGCCCCCGGTCGACGATCAGGGTGTCGACGTTCAGCTGCTTGAGGCGGGCGGCGATCGCAAGGCCGGCTTGTCCGCCGCCGACCACCAGCACGACCGGGTCGCGATCGGCATATTCGGCCGCGGCCTTGCGCAGGTCGAGCCAGTTGGGGCCGCGAAAATCCCGCGAATAGGCCTGGCCGCGGGGCCGCGATGCGCCGAGCTGTTCTTCGAAGCCTTTCAGTTCCTCGAGCGCGGTCAGCAGCGTCCAGGCCTTCAGCCGGTTGCCGTCGCCGGCATCCGGGATCAGGCGCAGCATCCCGCTGCCGCGGCCGGTAGCGGTCTCGAACCTGAAGATCGCTTCGATGCAGTCGGCGCCCGCGCGCGTCACCTTGCGCGGCGCGGCGCGGGCGGGATCGACGGCGAGGTTCGCGAGCGCCGCACCGGGCGCAAGGGCTCGCAGCCCTTCCAGGATGGCGTCGCGGCCGTTGATCGTCTGCAGCGTCCAGCTCAGCGCCAGCGCGTCGCGCCAATAGCTGTCGGGAACGAACAGGGATTCCAGTTCGCCGCCGCCGGGCGCACCAAGCGCGGATTCAAACTGCGCCAGCCAGTTTTCGGCAGCGATCGAAATGTCCGATGTCTTGTCCAGCATGCGCGTTTCTCTTCGCCAGCCGTCTGCGCGGCGTTTCCCTTGGGGACAAGCCTATACCGTCCGGGGTGGCGCAGAAAGGGCGGGATCAGATGCCGGCCATTCCGCCAGCGACAGGATGTGGCCCTGATCCGGGGGAACGCGGCCGTTCAGGGTATCGAAATAGACTTGGCTCACGGCTGCCGGCCCGCGACCCTCGGTCACGGTGAGCCACCGGTCCAGCTTCGGGGCGAAGCCCGACCATGCCGCGCCGAACCTGACGTCGACGCCGCCGGGGCCCCATTCCTTGGCGCGCTTGCGGATCTGGTCGGGCGCGAAGAACCAGCTTGGTTTGGCGCCGGGCAAATTGCCTTCGACGCCGGAAGCGTCGTGATGGGTGAGCCCGATGCGGCCGGAATATTTCATCCGGTCGCCGAAATGCCGGTGCAGCGTCTCGCGCAGCGCGCCGTTGCCCGCCATGTCCACATAGGCGACCGGCGGGTCTGCCGGCAGCGAGGTTACGCGGTCGTAGGTCACGACCTCGTCGTAACAGCCGAGCTTTTCGACGAAGGCGGTGTTGCCTGCCGAGGTCAGCCCGATCACCCGGACCGGCTTGCGCAGCGTATGCAGCAGGTGCGCGAGGCCAAACGCGGTCTTGCTGGAGGCGCTGGAGAGCAGCACGCTGCGTGCGCCGAACAAATCGTTCTCCGCAAGATAGTCGTCGACAAGGAACGACAGCATGAACAACGGCCGCAGCAGCGCCTGATAGTCGCCCTGCCGCCCGGCGAAGGCGGGGTCGCCGCTGACGCGGGCATAGGCGTTGTAGACCGGCGCCACCCCTTGCCGATGCGCGGCGGCGTCGCGCAGGCCGCGCTTGCTGACGTCGGCGGCCTCGATCACCAGATGCGACGCCATCGGGAAATAGCCGAACAGCCGTTCTCCGATGGCGATGCCCGGGTGGCGCGAGCCGATTACCTCGCCGAATCCCCACACCGGGACGTTGCCGAAATTCTCCGGCGCCGGAAACAGCTGCCAGTATTTCAGCGTGTCGCCGAGAACGGCGTAGGTGATGTTGTTGGCGGTGAAGGCGAAGCGATCGACCTTGACCAGCAGTGCGTCGTCGGGCAGCGCTGCGGCATCGGGCAATCGCGTTTCGATGGTCTTGCACTGCTGCAGATCATTGCGCGCGACGATGAAGTCGGTGGATTTCATGTTTCAAATTCCTGCGCTTCACATGCCGCGATCATTGCGCCGTTCGATGTCCGCTTTGCAACAGCAATGATGTTTAAAACGCTGTTTTGATTCATGGGAATGCCGGTTACTGACCGCGTCATTGCGAGGAGCGAAGCGACGAAGCAATCCATCTATCCCCGCGCGGGGAGATGGATTGCTTCGCTTCGCTCGCAATGACGGGGTTAGGGTTCACGCAATCGCGCGCAGTTTCCCCTCGGCATGGAGATCGCGAAGCTTGCCTTTGAAAATCTTGCCGCTGGCCTCGCGCGGCAGCGCGTCGAGGAACTGGATGTCCTTCGGCACCTTGAAGTTGGCGAGATGTCCGCGCAGGAACTGCTGTACCGCAGCGGACGACAGCGCCGCACCCGGTTCCTTTTCGATGCAGGCGAACAGCCGCTCGCCGAATTCGTCGTCGGGAACTCCGAACACCGCGCAGTCGCGCACGCCGGTCATGCCGATCAGCGCGTTCTCGATCTCGGCCGGATAGATGTTGACGCCGCCCGAGATCACCATGTCGCGCTTGCGATCGCACAGGAACAGATAGCCGTCCTCGTCGAGGTAGCCGACGTCGCCGACGCTGACCAGGCCGTCGCGCCCGGCCTCGGCGCGTGCCTCGGCCTTGCCGTGATAGTCGAAATCCGAGGTCGCGGTCTGCCGCATGAAGATTTCGCCTGCTTCGTTGACGGCGCATGGCTCGCCGTCGGCGCGGAAGGTCCTGACGATGCCGCCCTCGATCGCGCGGCCGACGGTGCCGGGCTTGCGGAGCGCCTCCTCGGCCGAGTGCCACACCGGAATCCCGGTTTCGGTCGAGCCGAAATATTCGTGCACCACCGGTCCCCACCAGTCGATCGTCGCGCGCTTGACCTGCGGCGGGCAGGGCGCGGCGCCGTGGACGATGAAGCGCAGCGACGACAGGTCGTAACGGCTTTTCACTTCCTCCGGCAGCCGCAACAGCCGCACGAACATGGTCGGCACCATATGCATGTGGGTGACGCCGTGGCGCGCGACCAGCTGCAGCATGTCCTCGGGGTCGAAGCGCGGCTCGAGCACGATCCGGCAGCCGTTGCGGAACGCCAGCATGCCGTAGGAGTTCGGCGCCGAATGGTACATCGGGCCGTTCATCAGGATGACCTGATCGTCGTTCGGCTTGATGCCATAGGCGATGGCGCCGACCCGCGCCGATGCCGCGAGCTGTTCGGGCCGCATCGGCTTGCGGCGCACGCCCTTGGGCTGGCCCGTGGTGCCTGAGGTATAGAACATCGGCGAGGCGCCGATCGGCGGCGCTAGCGACGGCGCATGGCCGTCGCGCCAGCGGTCCCAATCGGTCATGCCGTCGGGCACTTTGGTCAGCGCCGGCGCGACATTGAACGCCGCGGCGATTTCAGGCGGGGTTGCCGCCACCAATAGCCGCAGACGATCGGGCAGGCCGTCGCGGATCTGCGGCAGCAGGTCGGCGTGGCAGACCAGGATATCGGCGCCGCTGTCGGCCAGGATATAGCCGACCTCTTCGGCCTTCAGATGCCAGTTGATCGGCACCACCGGGCTGCCGAGCGCCGCCGCGGCGCCGGCGACCTCGAAGAACGCGAAATCGTTGCGCAGCATCATGCCGACCGGCGCGCCGTCGCGCAGGCCGAGCGTCCGCAAGCCGGTCGCGGCCCTGGCGATGCGGGAGTGAATCTCGGGATAGCCGATGCTGCGGTCGCCGCTGATGATCATCTGTGTTTCCCCGGCCGCTCAGCGGTCGTCCAGAATATCGCCGAAGCCGACCCAACTCTTGCCGTTGAAGCGCCGCAGCCGCAACTGCTGGAACGGCAGATAGTCGTCGGGACCGGTCGACACCGTTACTCCCGGCAGCAGCATCGGCAGCGAAAGCCCATGAAGCGAGGTCGCCTGTTTCAGGATGTTCTCGCGGCTGAAGTCGTCCTTGCAGGCCTTCAGTACATTCATCAGAAGGCTCGCATAGTGATAACCGGCGGCGTAGTTCGAATTGTTCAGGTCGGCATTGGGCATATATTGCTTCATGAAGGCAAAGTAATCCTTCACCCCGGCGTCGCCGGCCCATTGGGCGTCGAGCGTGTCCTTCTGGTTGCTCGACGAGATCAGGCCGACGGCGTTTTCCAGTCCGGCCGGCGCCAGGAACGAGATCGATGACGCCGAGGTCGGCACGAAGAACAGATCGGGTTTCCAGTTGAGTTCGGCCGTGCCCTTGATCATCTGCGAGGTGAATTTGCCGAGCACCACGCCGAACATCACGTTGGCGCCGGAAGCTTTCAGCGTCGCGAGTTGCGAGCTGATGGTCGGCGCGCTGGTCTCATAGGTCGCTTCCGAGACGATCATGGTCGCAGCCCTGGCTCCCAGCCCGCGCTTGAAACCGGCGACATAGTCACGGCCGAAATCGTCATTCTGCGACAGGATCGCAATTTTGGCGTCCGGCTTGGCTTGCAGGATGTACTTGGCGTAGACGACGCCTTCGGATTCGTAGGCCGCCATTCCCGGCATGGTCCATGGAAAATTCTTCGGGTCGGCCCATTTGGTCGCGCCGCTCAACACGAACAGCTGCGGCACTTTCTTGCCGTTGAGGTAGCGATGCACGGCATTGTTGGTGGCGGTTCCGAGCGAACCGAACATCATCACCACTTCATCCTGTTCCACCAGCTTGCGGGTCTGCTCGACCGTCTTCGGAGGCGAATAGGCGTCGTCGAGGCTGATGAATTTCACCTTGCGGCCATTGATGCCGCCCTCGGCGTTGACCTTTTCGAAAAAGGCTTCCTGCGCCCGTCCGATGATGCCAAATCCGGATGCCGGGCCGCTGTAGGGCAGGGTCTGGCCGATGCGGATCTCACCCTTCGCGCCGTCATCGGCGGCAGCCGTTACGATGCCGCCCAGGATGATACCGCTCAAGCCGAACGCGATAGCCAATGCAGGTCGCGACAGTCTCATCGTCCCACTCCCTCTGTTTGATCTGTTTTTCGAAACCGGATCGCGCTCAGGCGCGCGCCCGCTTGAGAAAATCGACGCTGGCTTGTCCGAACTCGGCTTTCAGGCGATCCACCAGTTCGGCGACCGGCGGCGCGTCGGCGATCTGGCCGATGCCCTGGCCCGAGCCCCAGATGTCGCGCCAGGCCTTGGCCTTGGTATTGCCGCCGGAGCCGAAATTCATTTTCGTCTTGTCGGCGACCGGCAAATTATCGGGATCGAGACCCGCCGCCACGATCGACGGCCCCAGATAGTTGCCGTGCACGCCGGTGAACAGGTTCGAATAGACGATATCGTGCGCGGCGTATTCCGTCAGCGCCGCCTTGTAGGCTGGATCGGCATTCGCCTCCTGGGTGGCGATGAAGCGCGTGCCCATATAGGCAAGGTCGGCGCCGAGCGCGAGCGCGGAAGCGATGCTCCAGCCGTCGGAGATCGCGCCCGACAACAGGATCGTGCCCTTGAACCATTGCTTCACCTCGCGCAGCAGCGCGAACGGCGACAGCGTGCCGGCATGTCCGCCGGCGCCGGCGCAAACCAGAATGAGCCCGTCGACGCCCTGTTCGGCGGCCTTGCGCGCATGCTTCACGTTGATGACGTCATGGAACACGACGCCGCCATAGGAATGCGCGGCCTCGACGATCTCCAGCGGCGGCCGCAGCGAGGTGATGATGATCGGAACCTTGTGCCTGACGCAGGTCTCCATGTCCTTCATCAGCCGGTCGTTGGAGGCGTGACAGATCTGGTTGACCGCGTAGGGCGCGATCTTTTTCTCCGGATGCAGCGCCTTGTATTCGCCGAGTTCGTTCTCGATGCGCGTCAGCCACTCGCCGAGCTTTTCCACCGGGCGCGCGTTGAGCGCCGGGAACGAGCCGACCACGCCGGCCTTGCATTGGGCGATGACGAGCTCGGGGCCGGACACGATGAAGAGCGGCGAGCCCACCACGGGCAGTTCGAGCGTGTCGACGAGCGAAGCAGGTAGCGGCATTTCATCCATCCCTTCGAAACGCGAGGCCGGCGAGCCGGCAGGCCGGCCCGGGGCCGGAACGCGTCGGTTTGTTGTTTGCAAGTGCCGGCCGGTGAAGCGGTCTGCGCCGCGTGGCGCCGGCCCGATGCCGCGCATTATAGGGCTGGACGGGTGCCCGGAGGCTGTTCAATATTGAACGGACAAGCTTCCAGGAATGAACAGCAAGGACGCGGGAGGCGGGGACGCCGATGGACTGGGACCTGTGCAAGACCTTCGTCGCGGTGGCAGAGACCCACAGCTTCGCGGCGGCGGCGCGACAGCTGCGCTCCAGCCATCCGACGGTGGGCCGCAACATCGCCTTGCTGGAGGAGCAACTCGGCACGCGGCTGTTCGCGCGGTCCAACGAAGGCCTTTCGCTGACGGCGCAGGGACGCAAGTTTCGCGAGCATGTCGAGGCGATGGCGGCCGCGGCACTGCGTGCCGAAGCCGCGGTGTCGGCGACCGGGCGGCATGCCCGCGGCGCGGTCAAGCTGTCGATCGGCGCAACGCTGGCGGCCCATTGGCTGATGCCGCGGATGGGGGCGTTTCTGCGTGAGCATGACCATCTGCAACTCGAGATCATCACCCATCCGTTTCCGGCCAGCGTCCGCCGCCGCGAGGCCGACGTCGTCTTGCGTCCGGTCGACAGCGGCGAAGAGAATCTGATCGGCCGCAAGGTCGGCCGCCTCGGCACCGGGTTCTATGCCTCGCGCGACTACGCGGTGCGGCGGCCGCTGCCGGAACGGCGCGACGAATGGAAGGGCCACAGCGTGATCGGCTTTGCCGACCGGGAGTCGAATGCGCATCTGGCGCGCTGGAGCGACCTGATCACGCGGCAGGGAACGGTCGTGATGCGGTGTTCGTCGCAGGGCGACATGCTGGCCGCGGCGCGGGCCGGTCTCGGGATTTCCGCGCTGTCCTGCCTGGTCGCCGCCGCCTATCCGGATCTGGTCCGGGTCGCGCCGCAGAAACTCGCCAGCGTGTCGGATCTCTGGCTGCTGGCGCATCCGGACCTCGTCGAACTCCCGGCGGTGCGCGCGGTGATCGGCTTCGTCGCGGAATGCGCGCGCGAGGACCGGGTCATGTTGCGCGGTTGAAGGGGTAGGGGCGCGGGCACTGGCGCCCCGGACGCAGCGCAGCACGAGCGCCGCGAGCCGAGGTCCACTTAACTTTGCATGGGGTTGTTTTCGCTTTTTTTGTCCAGGCCATGCATCTAGCCCGCGATCACGCCCTCACGCTTCTTCAGCGCCCGGTAATAGCTCCACCACAGATGCGCCGCGGCGCCGCGCAGCGGCCGCCAGGGCTCCGCCAGCGGCGCCATTTGCTTGGCGGTCGGTCGCGTCGTCAGGCCGAGGCCGATCTTGACGGCTTCCTGCACGGCGAGATCGCCGGCGGGCCAGGCGTCGCCATGGCCGAGGCAGAACAAGAGGTAGACGTCGGCGGTCCATGGGCCGATGCCGTGCAGCGCGGTCAGCGTATTGTGCGCGGCGTCGGCGTCCTCGTTCGCCAGCACATCCAGGTTGAGCCGCTCGGCCGCGATCTCGCGGGCCAGATTCTTCAGGGTCCTGATCTTCGCCGCCGACAGTCCGAGCCGGCCGAGCCGGTCGGCGCGCGCCTTGCGCAACGCGTCATGGTGAAACGGGTCGAACGCGGCGCTGACGCGCCCCCAGATCGCCGCGGCGCTGGCGGTCGACACCTGCTGGCCGCAGACGATGTGCGCAAGACCGGCAAAACCGGGCTCGCGCCGCCGCAGCGCCGGCATTCCGGCGACCTCGAATACCGGTTTCAGCCGCGGGTCCTGCTTCACCAGCACGTGGACGGCGTCTTCGAGGTCGGCCTGGGTCTGGAGATGGATGAACATGGCGGGCCGGTTCTAAAGGTCGTCATGCGCGGGCAAAAGCGCGAAGCGCGTCTTCGCGCTGGTGACCCGCGCATCCATCTCCTATCGTAACTGAGTCTCTCAAGGGATGGATTGCCGGGTCGAGCCCGGCAATGACGAGAACTGTGTGATGCCGCCACCCGTTTTCCGATTCGCGCCAAGCCCCAATGGTCACCTTCATCTCGGCCATGCCTATTCGGCGCTGCTGAATTTCGACCTGGCGCGACAGAGCGGCGGCCGGTTCCTGCTGCGCATCGAGGATATCGATGCGACCCGCTGCAGGCCGGAATTCGAGGCTGCGATCTACCAGGACCTCGCCTGGCTCGGTATTGCCTGGGAAACGCCGGTGCGGCGGCAGTCGGAACATCTGGCGGATTATCGCGCTGCGCTTGAGAAACTGTCGGCAGAGGGGCTGGTCTATCCGGGTTTCGAAAGCCGCGCCGAGATCGCAAGGCTGGTGGCGCAGCGCGAGGCCGACGCGCCCTGGCCGCGCGATCCCGACGGCGCGCCGCTCTATCCGGGTGCCGCGAAATCGCTGTCGCCGGACGAGCGCAGGCGATTGATCGAATCGGATACCCCCTATGCGCTGCGGCTCGACATGGAAGCGGCGTGCGCGCGTGCCTCCGGCCTGAGCTGGGTCGAACGGGGCGAAGGCCCCGATGGCGAAACCGGCGCCGTGGCCGCCCGGCCCGAAGCGTGGGGTGATGTGATTCTCGCCCGCAAGGAAACGCCGACCAGCTATCACCTCTCGGTTGTTATCGACGACGCCCTGCAGGGAGTTACGGAAGTGGTGCGCGGTGCGGACCTGTTCTGGTCGACCAGCGTGCATCGGCTGCTGCAGCAACTGCTTGGCCTGCCGCCGCCTGCCTACCGGCATCACCGCCTGATGCTCGACGGCGAGGGATGCAAGCTGTCGAAGTCGACGGAGGCCACTGGTATCCGCGAACTCCGGGCCGGCGGTGCGACGCCCGCCGACATCCGCGGCCTGGTCGGCCTGGCTTAATTGGCAGGGTATGCCGCCGGCCGAAAACGCCCTTCGGCGTGACTCCTTGCCGCCCGCCATGGCATGGTGGGGCCGGCCTGGGTCGGGGGAATCATGGCGTTGAAGTCGCGCTCACAGCGCCCAGCGCGGACGCCGAAGAAGCGGACGCCGAAAAAACGTGTTGCAAGGGTTGCCGCCGGCAAGGCGCGCAAGCGCGCCGACACGACTGCCGCGCCCAGCATGGTCGAGGCCGCGCTCGCGGCGTTCGCGCATGAGGTCCGCACGCCGCTCACCGGAATTCTCGCCATCAGCGATCTCCTGGCGACATCCGACCTCGGCGAGCGCGAGCGGCGCTGGGTCGACACCATCAAGGCGGGCGCCGAACATCTCGCCAGTCTTGCGACGCTGTTTGTCGATGCCGCGAGGAGCCGCGGTCCCGGGCTTGGCGTGCGGCAGGACTTCTTCGATCTGCGCGCGCTCGCCCGCAGCGTCGGGGATTCGCTGGCCGGCCGGGCGACGGCGAAGGGCTTGCAGTCCGAGGTCGAGATTTCCGAAAAGCTTCCGGCCTTCGTGGTCGGCGATCCGGTCCGGCTGCGCGCGGCGTTGGAAAACCTGATCGACAATGCGGTGAAGTTCACGGAGGCGGGCGGTGTCGCGCTCTCGGTCAAGCCGATATCGGGTCCGAAGGGCAAGGTCGGCGTCGCCTTTTCGGTTTCCGACAGCGGCATCGGTCTCACACTCAGTGAAATCAAACGCCTGTTCCGTCCGTTCTCGCAGGCCAATGTGAGCATCGCCTCGCGCTTCGGCGGCGCCGGGCTTGGACTTTCATCGGTGAAGGCGCTGGCGCGGGCGATGGGCGGCGACATCCTTGTGGCGCAGCGGCCGGGCGGAGGGGTCACCTTCACGCTGACGGTGACGCTGACCCGCGCCAAAGCGCCGAAACCGGCCAGTGCAGGCGCGGATGCCGATGCGTCGCCGGATCGGGCGCGGGGCTTGCGCGTTCTCAGCGTCGAGGACAACCCGTTCGGCCGCGTCGTGCTCAATGCGATTCTCACCGAACTCGGCCATCAGGCGGAATTCATCGGCCGCGGCGAACTCGCCGCGGAGCGGATCGCGCAAGGCGCGTTCGACGCGGTGCTGATGGACATGGTGCTGCCGGGCATCAACGGCATCGAGGCGATCAGGCGAATCCGCAAACTCGGCGCCCCGTTCGGCCGCATTGCCATCATCGGGGTGTCGGGCCGCGGCGACGACGAGGCGGCTTCGCGCGCTGCCGGCGCCAATGCCTTCCTGGTCAAGCCTGTGAGTCCAAGGGCTCTAGCGACTGCGCTGCTTGAAGCGACACGCCGTGCGGCAGCCGAGACTTGATGATCGCCGCGTTCAACTCGCCGCCATACACGAAGATCGCGGCGATGAAATACAAGAACACCAGCGCGATGATGACCGACGCCAGCCCCGCATACATGGTGACGTAGTTGTTGGCGAAGCGCGCGAGATACTGTCCGAACACGATGCCCGACACCAGCGACGCCGCGAAGGTGAAGATGATGCCGGGCAGGATCTGCAGAAAACCGCGGCGGCCCGCCGGAAGCCAGGCGTGCAGGATGAATAGGGCGATCACCAGCGCCAGGATGGTGATGCCGTACCGCGTGACGTTGAGGAAATGTTCGTTGGTCTCGACGATCAGCGGAATATGGCGCCGCGCCGCCTCCAGCATCAGCGGGCCGAGCACGATCAGGAAGGCCATCGCCAGCGCCGTGAAGGCCGCGATCAGGGTATAGCCGATCGATTCCAGCCGCAGCCAGTACCAGCTCCGCGGCTCGATCACCGAATAGGCGCGGTTCAGTCCGACGCGCAGGCTCTCGACGCCGTTCGACGCAAAATACACCGCGAGCACGAGGCCGATGGTCAGCGCGTCTCCGCGGGTCGTCGTCAGCACGTCGTGGATCTCGCCCGACAGCGAATCCGCGACCTGCTTGGGCCAGACCTGCAGCAACAGCCCCACCGCCTGGTCGGCGAGTTCCTTGGAGCCGAAAAAACCGGCCAGCGACGTCAGCACGATCAGGAACGGAAACAGCGCCATCAGCGCCGACAGCGCGATATGGCTCGCGATCGCCCAGCCGTCATCGGCGAGAAACGTGTAGAACGCATCCATGACGACCAGGTAGACGTAGCGAAGATGCCTCACATTTCACCTTGATGGAGCGGGCGACGCGTTCAACCGGCGACCTTGCTAGCTTCTGATATTATTGCACAAAAAGCCAGATCGTTGCGCCGGGGGCAGGGCCCGGTCTTATGCGTGGCGGACCGCCCGATGCGATGATATGTAGCGCCGATGGCATCATTCTTGAGCACGATTCTTCTTCCCGTCGCAGTCGCCGCCGTTGCGCTGGTGCTGCTGCTAGGCCTCCTCAACATGATGAGGGGCGGTTCGCCGAACCGGTCGCAGAGCCTGATGCGATGGCGGGTATTGCTGCAATTCGTCGCGATCGTCATCACCATGCTCGCGGTCTGGGCGATGGGCCGCTGAAGGAGGAAACCATGGTCGTCCTCAATCGTATCTACACCCGGACCGGCGACGACGGCACCACGGCGCTCGGCAGCGGCGAACGGCGCCCGAAATACGACCTGCGCATCGGCGCCTATGGAACCGTCGACGAGACCAACGCCGCCATCGGCATCGTGCGGCTGTATCTCAAGGAGGCGCGCGAACTCGATGCGATGCTCGGCCTGATCCAGAACGATCTGTTCGATCTCGGCGCCGATCTCGCGGTGCCCCAGCGCGAGGGCAAGGCCGAGCGCCTGCGGGTGCTGGGGAGCCAGGTCGAACGCCTCGAGCGCGACATCGACGCGCTGAACGCGCGGCTGGCGCCGCTGACCTCATTCGTGCTGCCCGGCGGCACTCCGGCGGCGGCGCATCTGCACCTGGCGCGCACCATATGCCGCAGAGCGGAACGCGTCATGGTGGAACTCGCGGCCCAGCCCGACGAGCCGGTCAGCGACGCCGCGATCCAGTATATGAACCGCCTGTCGGATTTCCTGTTTGTCGCCAGCCGATCCGTCAATGATGACGGCGCCGGGGACGTGTTGTGGGTCCCCGGCCAGAACCGCTAAAGCAGCCATGTCCGGGGCCGATTTTTGGCTTTCGCGCGTTGACCGCCGATAGCGGGACCATTAGGTTCCGCGCCCAAGCTGATCCATACCCCAAAATACAAGCGAAAGAGGGTCGATGAAGGTTCTGGTACCGGTAAAGCGGGTGGTCGATTACAACGTCAAGGTTCGCGTCAAGAGCGACGGATCGGGCGTCGAACTGTCCAACGTCAAGATGTCGATGAATCCGTTCGACGAAATCGCCGTCGAGGAGGCCCTGCGCCTGAAAGAGGCCGGCAAGGCCACCGAGGTCGTGGTGGTGTCGATCGGTCCGGCGCAGGCGTCCGAAACCATCCGTACCGGTCTGGCCATGGGCGCCGACCGCGGCATCCTGGTCAAGGCGGAGGGCAGTGCCGAACCGCTGGCGGTGGCGAAGATCCTCAAGGCCGTCGTCGACGAAGAAAAGCCGGGCCTCGTCATTCTCGGCAAGCAGGCGATCGACGACGACTCGAACCAGACCGGCCAGATGCTGGCCGCCCTGCTCGGATGGTCGCAGGCGACCTTTGCCTCCAAGCTCGAAGTCGATGGTTCCGATTTCAAGGTGACGCGCGAGGTCGACGGCGGCCTGCAGACCGTGAAGCTGAAGGGACCGGCGATCGTAACGACCGATCTGCGGCTGAACGAGCCGCGTTACGCCAGCCTGCCCAACATCATGAAGGCCAAGAAGAAGCCGATCGCCGACAAGAGCTCCACCGATTACGGCGTCGACCTGACGCCACGTCTCGAGGTGCTCAAGACCTCGGAGCCGCCGGGCCGCAAGGGAGGCGTCAAGGTCAAGGACGTCGCCGAACTGGTATCGAAGCTCAAGACGGAAGCCGGGGTTCTCTGATGACTACGCTGTTGATTGCCGAACACGACAATGTGTCGATCAAGGACTCCACCAACAAGGCGCTGACCGCGGCCGCCGCGCTCGGCGCCGACGTGCATGTGCTGGTCGCCGGCGAAAACGCCAAGGCCGCAGCCGACGCCGCGGCCAGGCTCGCCGGCGTCAAGAAGGTGCTGCTGGCGGATAACGCCGCCTATGCCCATGACCTCGCCGAACCGCTGGCGGCGCTGATCGTGGCGCTGGCGCCTTCCTATGACGCCTTCGTCGCGCCCGCGACCTCGCGCTTCAAGAACGTGATGCCGCGCGTCGCAGCCCTGCTCGACGTGATGCAGGTGTCGGAAATCATCAAGGTGATTTCGCCCGATACCTTCGAGCGGCCGATCTATGCCGGCAATGCGATCCAGACCGTGAAGTCGAAGGACGCCAAGAAGGTCATCACGGTGCGGACCTCCACCTTCGCCGCGGCCGGCGACGGCGGCAGCGCCAGCGTCGAGAATGCCGCCGCGGCGGCCGATCCCGGCCTCTCCAGCTTCGTCGGCGAGGAGGTCGCCAAGAGCGATCGTCCGGAGCTGACCTCGGCGAGGATCATCGTCTCCGGCGGTCGCGCCATGCAGAGCCGCGAGAATTTCGCCAAATATATCGAGCCGCTCGCCGACAAGCTCGGCGCCGGCGTCGGCGCCTCGCGCGCCGCGGTCGATGCCGGCTATGCGCCGAACGACTGGCAGGTCGGCCAGACCGGCAAGGTGGTGGCGCCGGAACTATATGTCGCGATCGGCATCTCCGGCGCGATCCAGCATCTCGCCGGCATGAAGGATTCCAAGGTGATCGTCGCGATCAACAAGGATGAGGATGCGCCGATCTTCCAGGTCGCCGATTACGGCTTGGTCGCGGACCTGTATCAGGCGGTTCCGGAGCTGACCGAGGCGCTCGGCAAGCTCGGAAAGTAACGACGATTCCAACAACCGGCCGGATGGATCGGACTCCGGCCGGTGTTTATGCAAAAGTGGGCGGACGCGCGAGCCGCGTCTCCCCCGGTGAGATGACAAAATGTCGGTGATGATCAACAAGGTCGGCGTGATCGGCTCGGGCCAGATGGGCAACGGCATCGCGCATGTGGCGGCGCTGGCCGGGCTCAAGGTCGTGCTCAACGACGTCTCGGAAGAGCGCCTGAAGTCCGCCATGGCGACCATCAATGGCAATCTGTCGCGCCAGGTCGCCAAGAAGATCATCAGCGAGGACGCCCGCAAGCAGGCGCTGGAGCGGATCGTTTCCACCGAAACCATGGACGGGCTCGCCGACTGCGATCTGGTGATCGAGAGCGCGGTCGAAAAGGAAGAGGTCAAGCGCAAGATCTTTCACGATCTCTGCGCGGTGCTGAAGCCCGACGCCATCGTCGCCTCCAACACCTCGTCGATCTCGATCACCCGGCTGGCAGCATCCACCGACCGGCCCGAGCGCTTCATCGGCATTCACTTCATGAATCCGGTGCCGCTGATGGAACTGGTCGAGCTGATCCGCGGCATCGCCACCGATGACGCTACCTTCGACGCCGCCAAGGAATTCGTCACCAGGCTCGGCAAGCAGATCGCGGTGTCGGAGGATTTTCCGGCCTTCATCGTCAACCGCATCCTGCTGCCGATGATCAACGAGGCGATCTACACGCTGTATGAGGGGGTCGGAAACGTCGAGGCGATCGACGCCGCGATGAAGCTCGGCGCCCATCATCCGATGGGCCCGCTGGAGCTGGCCGACTTCATCGGGCTGGATACCTGCCTGTCGATCATGCAGGTGCTGCATGAGGGGCTGGCGGACTCCAAGTACCGGCCGTGCCCGCTGCTGGTGAAATACGTCGAGGCCGGCTGGCTCGGCCGCAAGACGCAGCGCGGCTTCTACGACTATCGCGGCGAAAAGCCGGTCCCGACGCGGTAGGGGATCCGTCATTGCCGGGCTTGACCCACGGCTGTCCGGCACGTTTTCTGCTTGATGAAGTGCACGGCATTGATTCTGCTTGGGTTCAGTTGGTTGCGAATCATCTGAACAGCAAGAGGATCAACGCCGTGCCGCACCAGAATATCGTTTTTCACTGCCTTCTGAAGCAGATTCCGTGGGCGACGTTTGATCGTCTTGTGGACCGGCACAATGCCGATTGGGACGATCGGGTGACGAAGAGCCGTCCGCATCTGATCGCAATGCTGTACGCACAGTTTTGCGGGGCGCGCGGCCTTCGGGAGATCGAAGCCGGCCTGAGAAGCCACGCCGGTAAGCTTTATCACCTTGGCGGCTGCACGATCTCGAAGTCGGCCTTGTCGACCGCGAACGCTTCGCGCCCTGTGGAAGTGTTTGCCGACCTGCTCTCGGCGCTGATCGCTCAGTTGCAGAACGGCTATCGCAGGAAGATCGGCGATTGCGTTCGCCTGATCGATTCGACCAGCGTGCGGCTGAGCAGCCTGAGCGGCCATTGGGCGACATTTTCGGCCGGCGTTTGCGGCGCCAAGGCCCACATCATCTACGATCCCGATGCCGACCAGCCGCTCTACCTGATGGTGACGCCTTGCAACGTCAATGACATCACGGCGGCCAAAGCGATGCCGATCGAGGCGGGGGCGACCTATGTTTTCGATCTCGGCTATTACGATTACGGGTGGTGGGCGACGCTCGATCAGGCCGGCTGCCGTATCGTAACGCGGCTGAAGCGCAACACGCCCTTTGAGGTCGTCGAGGATCGGCCGGTTGCGGTGGGATCGCCGGTCCTGAGCGATCGGACCGGATATCTTCCGAAGCGGCTCGCCGCCTCCCGCTGCAATCCAATGTCGGGCCTGGTCCGCGAAGTCCAGGTCACGATAGAGACCGGCAAGGTGCTGCGCATCTTCACCAACGATCTGACCGCCAGCGCAGAGGAAATCGCCGATTTGTACAAGCGTCGCTGGGCGATCGAGCTGTTCTTTCGATGGGTCAAACAGACCTTGAAGATCACTCACTTCCTCGGCACATCCGAAAATGCGGTTCGCATTCAGATCACGGTCGCCCTGATTGCCTTCCTGTTGCTGCGCCTGGCTCACGACGCCAACAAGATCGTCAAAAGCCCGCTCGCCTTCACCAGGCTGATCCGTGCCAATCTTATGCATCGGCGGCCGATTGCAGGACTTCTTCAAAAAGCCTCCCCGCCAGGCCCAACACCACACCAGGCCAAATTCGATTTCGAGCCCTCCGCTACCCGGACGGCGCGACGTCGTCGCACCGCCCGCGGTTGCGTCACATTGGAGAAGGCGGCATGAAGCATAACCCGTGCCGGACAGCCGTGGGCTTGACCCGGCAATCCATCCCTTCGAAAAATTCGTTTCGTGAAGATTGATGGATACGCGGGTCAAGCCCGCGTATGACGATTTGGATTCGTTGCCCGCCTTACGTCTTTCTACGTTCCGCCATTTCCAGCATTCGTTAACCCCCGTCCGCTAGCGTCCCGGCGTTGGGGGTCATGCGTATGGATATGATGGCAATAGTGAGCAGCCTTCTCGCTGCTCAGGCGGGCAGCACCCGGATGCAGGTGGCCGCCTCGATCATGAAATCGAACGTGGATGCGGAGAAATCCGCTGTGATGACCCTGCTCGGTGCGGGCCAGAACTCGCCCGCCAATCTCGGCCCCGGCATCGGCGGCAATCTCGACGTTTCGGCCTAAAATCCGGCCGCGGCCGGCACCATCGCAGCCTTGATCAGCTTGACGGCGTCGTCGCTGGCCCATTCCGCGGGTCCGGCGATGGTGGCGATCTCGCAGCCCTGGCGGTCGACCAGCACCGAGGTGGGCATCCCCAGCGCCCGGCCTACGCCCTTAAGATCCTGGAAAACCTTGGCTTTCTGGTCGCTGAAATAGCCGAGCCGGGTCAGATTGGCCTCTCTCAGGAAATTTTTGGGCTTTTCGGGATCGCGGGTGTCGATATTGATCGCGACCACCTCGAAATCGGGGCCGCCGAGCTTGGCCTGCAGACTGTCGAGCGCCGGCATCTCCTTGCGGCAGGGCACGCACCAGGTGGCCCACAGGTTCACCAGAACCGTGCGCCCGCGCCAGTCGGAGAGCTTCTTGGGCTTCCCATCGGCATCCTCGAAGGCGAGGTCCGGCAGCCGCAGCGGGGTTGTCGCCATGGTCAGGGCGGCGACCTCGCCATGCGCCAGCGGCGCCAGCTTGCGCGCCAGCTCGACCGCCGGGCGGCAGGCGGCATCGCCGCTCTGCCGGTTCAGCCCGCCGAGGCCGTAAACCATGGCAAATCCGATCGCCGCCGCGATCAGCACCGCCCCGATCGCGAGCGGAATCCGGCGCGTGGCGGCCCGGGGAGGCGAGGGCAGTTCGGGCATATCGTTTGTCATCCTGTATCAGATACGGCTATGCAGAGCCTGGATTGCGGCCGGTTGCGCCGGCTGCGGCGTTCCGTTCGCGGGACGTGGCGATGAATGGCAAGTTATGAGCAAGAAGTCATGAGCAACAAGATGTGGGGCGGCCGGTTCGGCGAGGGGCCCGATGCGATCATGGAGGAAATCAACGTCTCCATCGACGTCGATCGCCACATGTATGCCCAGGACATCGCCGCGTCCAAGGCCCACGCCGCGATGCTGGCCGCGCAGGGCATTATCACCAAAAACGATGCGAAAAATATCGCAGGCGGTCTAGACACGATTTTGTCAGAGATCGGCAAGGGCTCGTTCAGCTTCAAGCGCGCGCTCGAGGACATTCACATGAATGTCGAGAGCAGGCTAAGCGAGCTGATCGGGCCTGCCGCGGGTCGGCTGCACACCGCGCGTTCGCGCAACGACCAGGTGGCGACCGATTTCCGGCTCTATGTCCGCGACACCATCGACGAGACCGATGCGGCGCTGGCCGGCTTCCAGCGCGCGCTGGTGGAGCGGGCGCTGGAACATGCCGGTACGGTGATGCCGGGCTTCACGCATCTGCAGACCGCGCAGCCCGTCACGTTCGGCCATCACCTCCTGGCCTATGTCGAGATGGCGGCGCGCGATCGCGGCCGCTTCGCCGATGCGCGCAAGCGCCTCAATGAATCGCCGCTCGGCGCCGCCGCGCTCGCCGGCACCTCGTTTCCGATCGACCGCGCCGCGACCGCGAAGGCGCTCGGCTTCGACCGGCCGATGGCCAATTCGCTCGACGCGGTGTCGGACCGCGACTTCGTGCTCGAAACCCTGTCGGCGGCGGCGATCGCCGCGGTGCATCTGTCGCGCTTCGCCGAGGAAATCGTGATCTGGACCTCGCCGCTGGTCGGCCTGGTGCGGCTAAGCGACAAGTTCACCACCGGCTCCTCGATCATGCCGCAGAAGCGCAACCCCGACGCCGCCGAGCTGGTGCGCGCCAAGACCGGCCGGGTGATCGGCGCGCTCACCGCGCTTCTGATCGTGATGAAGGGCCTGCCGCTCGCCTATCAAAAGGACATGCAGGAGGACAAGCAGGGCGCGATGGAGGCATTCGGCGCGCTCTCGCTGGCGGTCCGGGCGATGACCGGCATGGTCGTGGACATCGTGCCGGACGAGGCGCGGATGAAGCTGGCCGCGGGCGAAGGCTACGCCACCGCCACCGATCTCGCCGACTGGCTGGTGCGGACGCTGAAAATGCCGTTCCGCGACGCCCATCACGTCACCGGACGCATCGTCGCCAAGGCCTCGAAAGACGGTGTGGCGCTGCACGAGCTGGCCCTGAAGGACATGCAGGCGATCGAACCGAGGATTACCGCCGAGGTGATGGGGGTGCTCTCGGTGGAATCGTCGGTGAAAAGCCGGACCAGCTACGGCGGAACCGCCCCGAAGAACGTGCTGGCGCAGGCCAAGGCCTGGCTGAAGCGGCTTGAAAAAGAGCGAAAGTTGGGCTCGGCATAAGAATTTCTCTGCGATTTCATGGTTGTCCGGGTCTCGCCAGAACCGGGCAATCTTTGTATGGTGCCGCCCGCATTGGGGATCTTGTCGTGAATCGTAACCACCGCCCGACACATCAGGGATGGGCCGTCATCGTTCTGAGCGCGGCCGTGCTCGCGCTCGGGGGCTGCGGACGCAAGGGCGCGCTCGATCTGCCGCCGAACGCGCCGCAGGCCGCGGCAGCGCAGGCCGATACCGAAGCCGAGCAGGCCGCGCGGCCGAGCGTGTTCAATCCGGCCTACGGGACCGATGCGCAGCCCACCGCGCCGAAAGGCCGCAAGAAAGCCTTCGTCCTCGATCCGCTTCTCGACTGAGAACGCCAGCCATGAATCACTTCGACTATCGCAACGGCGTGCTGCACGCCGAGGCGGTCAATCTCATCGAGCTGGCGGATGCGGTCGGCACGCCGTTCTATTGCTATTCGACCGCGACGCTGGAGCGCCATTACCGGGTGTTCAGCGAAGCCTTCGCCGGCGAGAAGACGCTGGTGTGTTACGCCATGAAGGCGAACTCCAACCAGTCGGTGCTGCGCACGCTGGCGAAACTCGGCGCCGGCGCCGACGTGGTTTCCGGCGGCGAGTTGAAGCGGGCGCTGGCCGCCGGCATACCTCCGCACAAGATTCTGTTCTCCGGCGTCGGCAAGACCGAAGCCGAGCTGCGCGCGGCGCTGGCCGAGGACATTCTCTGCATCAACGTCGAATCCGAGCCCGAGCTCGAATTGCTGTCGCGGCTCGCCGTCGAGACGGGAAAGACCGCGCGGATCTCGGTGCGGGTCAATCCGGACGTCGATGCCGGCACCCACGCCAAGATCGCCACCGGCAAGTCCGAGAACAAGTTCGGCGTCCCGATCGCGCGGGCCCGTGCCGTCTATGCCCGCGCGGCCAAGCTGCCGGGGATCGAGGTGACCGGCATCGACATGCATATCGGCAGCCAGATCACCGATCTCAGCCGGATGGAAACCGCGTTTCGCATCCTGTCGGATTTCGTGACGACGCTGCGTGCCGACGGCCACACCATCTCGCATATCGATTTCGGCGGCGGGCTCGGCATTCCCTATCACATGGACCGCGAGGCACCGCCGCTGCCATCGGCCTATGCCGCGATGGTCAAGCGGGTGACGCACAATCTCGGCTGCACGCTGATGTTCGAGCCCGGCCGGATGATCGTCGGCAATGCCGGCATTCTGGTCGCGCGCGTGATCTATGTGAAGCATGGCGACGCCAAGAACTTCGTCGTCATCGACGCGGCGATGAACGACCTGATCCGCCCCACTCTGTATGAAGCGCACCACGACATCCTGCCGGTCCGCGAGGCCGAAAAGGGCGCGCGAACGATCACGGCCGACGTGGTCGGGCCGGTCTGCGAAACCGGCGACTATCTCGCGCTCGACCGCAAGCTTCCCGAACCGAAGCCCGGCGATCTCGTGGCGATCATGACCGCCGGGGCCTACGGCGCGGTGCAGTCCGGCTTCTACAACACGCGGCCGCTGGTGCCGGAAGTGCTGGTCAAGGACGACCAATACGCTGTGGTGCGGCCCCGCATCGACGTCGATGCCCTGATCGCGATGGACAAGCCGGCGCCGTGGCTGTGAGCAGCTGTCGTCCCTGCGAACGCAGGGACCCAACCACATTTGCGCATTGTTTGCGCCCGCTGGGGCTCCAGCGTTGCGCATCATCGACATCGGTGGCTATGGATCCCGGCGCGCGCTTCGCTTGGCCGGGACGACGAAGGAGAGGGCTTGCGATCGCCTCACTTGGCCGTGTGGCCACCCTTGCCGCCGACGATCACACCCGCGGCCTGCTCGATCGGCTTGATCGCCGAGGTGAAGTCGGACTCCGGGCCCATCTCGCGCATCACCACTTCCCAGAGCCGGCCGACCGCTTCGGCGACCTCCATCGACAGCCCCAGCGCCTTCATTTCCTCGAGGCAGAGCCGCACGTCCTTGACCATCAGGCCGGTGGCAAAGCCGAAATCGAAGGTGCGCGGCAGGATCGAGCGCGGAAACTTGTCGCGGCTCGCGGTGTTGAGCCCCGAGCCGGCATTGATGACGTCGATCATCACATTGGGATCGAGCCCCGATTTGACGCCCATCACCACGGCCTCCGATGTCGCGACCACGGCGGTCGCCGACAACAAATTGTTGGCGAGCTTCATGGTCTGCGCCGAGCCGGGCTTCTCGCCGATGAAGAACACCTTGCCGATGATATCGAGCGCGGGCTTGGCCACCTCGAAATCCGCTTTCGGCCCCGACACCATCACCGCCAGCGTGCCCTTTTCGGCGCCGCCGACGCCGCCGCTCACGGGACTGTCGAGCTGCACGATGTTGCGCTTCGCCAGCAGGTCGTGAATTCGCACCGCCATGTGCGATCCGACGGTGGAGAGATCGACGAAGCGTTTTATCATTTTGCCTTCGATCACGCCGCCGGTGCCGGTCGCGACCTCGAGCGAGGCCTGCAGCGACGGCAGGCTCGCCAGCACGGTCTCGGCGCGGTCGGCGACCTCTTTCGGCGATGCAGCGGCTTTGGCGCCGAGCGCCACCAGTTTGTCGACGGCCTCCTTGCGCTGGTCGAACACCACGAGCGCATGCCCCGCCTCGACCAGGCGGCGCGCCATGGGAAAGCCCATCTTCCCGAGGCCGATGAATCCGATGTCCATGTGATGTGTCCTTGAAGTCTAACGGAGGGCGTCATTGCGAGGAGCGTAGCGACGAAGCAATCCAGCTTTTTTCCTTGCGCGCGAAAGCTGGATTGCTTCGCTTTGCTCGCAATGACGGTTTCAACGTTGGCGGCTTGGCCGAACCAAGCAAGTCCTCAGCCCTTGTCGACTTCCGCAAACGCTTCGCGCGCGATCCTGAAGCTGTCGACGCCCGCGGGCACGCCGGCATAGATCGCGACCTGCATGAAGATTTCGCGAATCTCGTCTCTGGTCACGCCATTGACCAGCGCGCCCTTGATGTGGATCTTCAATTCGTGCGGCCGGTTCAGGATCGAGATCATCGCCAGATTGAGCATGCTGCGGGTCTTGCGCGGTAGTTCCTCGCGGCCCCACACCGCGCCCCAGCAATATTCGGTGACCAGTTCCTGGAACGGCTTGTTGAACTCGTCGGCGTTCTTCACGGCATTGGCGACATAGGCCTCGCCCAGCACCGCCTTGCGAATCTCCAGTCCCTTGTCGTGTGTCTTCTGGTCCATGACGTTTCCTTGGGTTTTTGCTTGATGGTTCCGGCGGTTCGCGGCGGACGTTACGGGGTCGCGGCGGCCCAGTCACGCCTTCGTGTTATGCGTATTTCCGGGTGCGGGTTACCCGGGAACAGGTGCCTCATTGCCGCCGTTGTGCTACGATTTTGTTCGGGCAACCCGGAGAGTTTGTTGAGCGGCGCCACCCCCGACCCCTCAGAAGCTGCGCGCGTCCCTGATGCCACCTCGCGGCTGCGACTGGGCCAGGCCCTGCAGCGCGCGAAATACGCGATCGCGTGGGAACAGACCTGGCCACATCTGGCGCGGTTGCTGAGCCTCATCGGGCTGTTTCTGGTGTTGTCCTGGGCCGGATTGTGGCTGGCGCTGCCCTTCCTGGCGCGCGCCATCGGTATTGGCTTGTTCGTGCTCGCAGCGCTCGGGGCGCTGTTGCCGCTCATCCGATTCCGCTGGCCGAGCCGCGAAGCGGGCCTCAGCCGGCTCGACCGCGGCACCGGCATTCGCCATCGCCCGGCAACCGCGCTGACCGATACGCTGGCCACGCAGGATCCGGTCGCGCTGGCGTTGTGGCAGGCGCAACGCGAGCGCACCCTGGCTTCGCTGAAGCGGATCCGCGCCGGCCTGCCGTCGCCGCGGCTGGCGATCCACGATCCCTGGGCGCTGCGCGCGCTGGTCGTGGTGATGATGGTGGCAACCTATATCGCCGCCGGCGATGAGCGCGGCTTGCGCGTCGCCGCGGCGTTCGACTGGAACGGCGTGCTGGCGCCGGCCAATGTCAGGGTCGACGCTTGGGTGACTCCGCCGCTCTACACCGGCAAGCCCCCGATCATCCTGTCGGCGGCGAACAAGGATGCCGCGGCGCCCGCCGCGGGTCCGTTGCCGGTTCCGGCGGGCTCTACGCTGATCGTGCGCTCGAGCGGGGGCACGCTCGATATGGTGGCCGGCGGCGGCGTCACCGAAGCTGTGTCCACCGAGCAGGCGCCCAGGGGCACCAACGAGAAGCATTTCACCATCGCCGGCGATGGAACCGCGCATGTCCGCGCGCCCTCCGGGCAGCCGCAATGGCGCTTCAGCGCCACCGCCGATCGCGCCCCGGCTATCTCGCTCGCCAAGGACCCGGAACGCCAGGCTCGCGGTTCGCTGCAGATGTCCTACAGGATCGAGGACGACTACGGCGTCACCGAAGCGCAGGCGCGTTTTGCGGCCCGTCCCGGCGACGCGGCCAAGGGCGCCGCGGAGCCCCGGCCGCTGTTCGGCGCGCCGCAATTTTCGCTGGTGCTGCCGAATGCCCGGACCCGCAACGGCGTCGGCCAGACCGTCAAGGACCTCAGCGAGGATCCCTACGCCGGCGCCGACGTCACCCTGACGCTGACGGCGAAGGACGAGGCCGGCAATGAGGGCAAGAGCGAGCCGTTCAACATGCGGCTTCCGGAGCGGCTGTTCACCAAGCCCTTGGCGCGGGCGCTGATCGAGCAGCGCCGCATTCTGGCGCTCGACGCCAATCAGAACGGGCCGGTCTATGCCGCGCTCGACGCGCTGATGATCGCGCCGCATCTGTTCATGCCCGAAACCGGCCAGTATCTCGGTCTCTACAGCGTGGCGCGGCAGCTCGAGGCCGCCCGCACCGACAATGCACTGCGCGAGGTCGTCGCCAGCCTGTGGGCGCTCGCCGTCACCATCGAGGATGGCAACATCACCGACGTGGACAAGGCATTGCGCGCCGCGCAGGAGGCGCTCAAGCAGGCGCTGGAGCGCGGCGCCAGCGATGAGGAGATCAAGAAGCTCACCGAAAACCTGCGTGCGGCGCTGGATAATTTCATGCGCCAGCTCGCCGAACAGCTGCGCAACAATCCGCAGCAATTGGCGCGGCCGCTCGATCCCAACACCCGGATGCTGAGCCAGCAGGACCTGAAGAACATGATCGATCGTATGGAGCGCCTGTCGCGCTCCGGCGACAAGGAGGCCGCCAAGCAGCTGCTCGAGCAGTTGCAGCAGATGCTGGAGAACCTGCAGATGGCGCAGCCCGGCCAGTCCGGCGACGGCGACATGGAGCAGGCGCTGAACGAGCTCGGCGACATGATCCGCAAGCAGCAGCAGTTGCGCGACAAGACCTACAGGCAGGGCCAGGATTCGCGGCGCGATCGCCAGCGCGGCAGGCAGGGCGATCAGAGCATGGGCGATCTGCAGCAGGATCAAGAAGGCCTGCGCGACCGTCTCAAGAGACTGCAGCAGGAACTGGCCAAGCGCGGCATGGGGCAGGGCCAGCGCGGCGAGAAAGGCCAGCGTGGCGAGCAGGGACAGCAGGGTCAGCAAGGCGAGCAGGGCGACGGCGAGGACGGCCTCGGAGAGGCCGATTCCGCGATGGGCGATGCCAGCGGCAGGCTGGGCGAGGGCAACGCCGATGGTGCGGTGGATTCGCAAGGCAAGGCGCTGGAAGCGCTGCGCAAGGGCGCCCAGAGCCTGGCGGAGTCGATGCAGCAGGGCGAGGGCGACGGACAGAACGACGGCCCGGGCCAGCGCGCAGGAAGGCAGCAGGGCGGCGGCAATCAGCAGGATCCGCTAGGCCGGCCGCTGCACGGCCGCGAATTCGGCGACGATTTCTCGGTGAAGATTCCCGGCGAGATCGATGTGCAGCGGGTGCGCCGGATTCTGGAAGAGCTCCGCCGCCGCCTCGCCGATCCGCAGCGGCCGCAGATCGAACTCGATTACATCGAGCGGCTGCTGAAGGATTATTGAGGGCTTCGTCCGGACCGACGGCGCCGCTACGGGGACGAGTGTCATACGCGGGCTTGACCCGCGTATCCATCAACCCTGAGAAGAGTCTTGCGAAGAAGATGGATTGCCGGGTCAAGCCCGGCAACGACGGGTCGAGAGGGGCGGCGCGGCCCGCTATCCCTTTCTTGCCGCCAGCGCGTCGGCCACCGCGGTGCGGATATCGGCCACCGAGAACGGTTTCGTCACCACGTCGTGCACGATCGCATTGAGGCCGTGGGCGCGTTCGCGCTGATCGGCAAAGCCGGTCATCAGCAGGATCGTCAGGTCCGGAAAATCCCGCGCCGCCGCCAGCGCCAGCGCGATGCCGTCCATCACGGGCATCTGGATATCGGTAAGCAGGAGATCGAAGGCGCCCGGTTCGCGGGTGAGGATTTCCAGCGCTTCGGCGCCGTCTTCGGCGGTGACGGTGGCGTGGCCGTCCATGGCGATGGCCCGCGCCACCAGCGTGCGCATGGATTCTTCGTCGTCGGCAATCAGCACGCGCGGCATCGGGCACCCGTCTTTAGCTAGCGAGACTATAGCGTTTTCGAGCGAAGTGGATACCGGTTCGCGTAAGGAAAACGCGTCAAGAAAAGACTGGCGGCCTGTTCACGCATGGCCGCCGGCGATGTCCCGCCTGTTGAAGAAGCGTACATCGATATTGCGGCCTTCGGGGGGCGGCGAAGCCAGCCGCGACTTGAACCAGGCGCGTTCGCCCGGCTTCAGCACGGATTGCTCCAGCACCGCATTCCAGGCGTAGATCTCCGCGCCCTGCGCGTCGCGGACGGAAAAGCGCAGCCGCGGCAGGTCGACCGGCTTGCGCCCTTCGCCGGTGATTACACCCTCGATCACCAGCACGGGCTTGCCTTCCACGGTCTCGGAAGTGATCTTGACGTCCTTGAACATCAGCCCGCGCAGGTTTACCTCGAGGCCGACCATCTTGTAGAAGGCGGCGGTCTGCGGCAGCAGCCGCACCACGTCGACCCGCCAGATCGTCAGCGCCAGCACCAGCGCGCCCATCGCGGCGCAGGCGGTGGTGAGGCTGATGGAGGGTTTGCCGGGGGCGTGATACGCTCCCTGGCGGGCGAAGAGCTTGCGGAACCAGGACCGGCGCTGCGGCTGCTCGCTCGCCGCGTCCTCGGCATCGTTCCGGGCGGCCGACGCCCAGTCGGTCGACGCGTCGCCTTCGGCCGGCCAGTCGGCCGATATCGAGGGACTGTCGACGACGGGGGTGTCCGAGCCGCCGTCCTCGCGCGCCATCGCTTCCCATTCCGCGGCGGCGTCGGCATTCGAGGCCTGTCGGCCGGCCTGCGCCATCGCCGGCGCGGCGATCTCGACCGCGTCCTCCGGCCGCGCCAGCCAGACTTCCTTGCAGCGGGAACAGCGGACGGTACGGCCAGCCGCGCCCAGGTTAGCCGGATCAATGGCATAGGACGTTGTACAATGAGGGCAAACGATGGGCATGGAGCCAATCTCCACAATGACGCTGGCTGGATGCTACAAGGCGACCGTTAACGAACCGGAAACCATAACCGAAGCACAACCGTTTTCTCTGGTTCGCGGCCGCGGCGGGGCCGGCGAATGGCGGGCCATCGGCTGCGGCTTTCCGGCCGCACCCCACATCGAACGGAGCTGAGCTTGGTTCGGTTCGAAAATGTCGGATTGCGTTACGGGCTTGGCCCGGAGATTCTGCGCGACCTCAGTTTCCTGATCCCCGCCCATTCCTTCCAGTTCCTGACCGGTCCGTCCGGCGCCGGCAAGACCTCGCTGCTGCGGCTTTTGTTCCTGTCGCTGCGGCCGACGCGCGGCCTGGTCAACCTGTTCGGCCACGACGTCTCGCTGCTCGGCAAGGATCAGATCGCGGACTTGCGCAAGCGGATCGGCATCGTGCTGCAGGACTTCCGGCTGCTCGATCACATGACGACCTACGAAAATGTGGCGCTGCCGTTCCGGGTGATGGGCCGCGAGGAATCGAGCTACCGCAAGGAGGTCATCGACCTCCTGAAATGGGTCGGGCTCGGCGAACGGATGGATGCGCTGCCGCCGATCCTGTCCGGCGGCGAGAAGCAGCGCGCGGCGATCGCGCGTGCCGTGATCTCGCGTCCGCACCTGCTGCTGGCGGATGAGCCGACCGGCAATGTCGATCCGACGCTGGGGCGGCGGCTGCTGCGGCTTTTCATCGAACTGAACAAGTCCGGCACCGCTGTCATCATCGCCACCCACGACATGGCGCTGATGGACCAGTATGACGCGCGGCGGCTGGTGCTGCATCAGGGACGGCTGCACATCTATGAGTAGATCAGGCGACGAGCATGGGCCGCTGGTGGATCTCGGCCACGAGCGTCCGCAGGTGCCGGCACGGGCGCGCAACCTGTCGCCGATCGTGCCGCGCGCCTCGATCGCCGGCCGCGCGCTGGTTGCCGTGGTCGCCATCATGACCTTCCTCGCCTCGATCACGACCGGCGCGGTGCTGCTGGTGAGCGCCTCGGCGGCGGAATGGCAGTCGGAGGTCGCGAGCGAAATCACCATCCAGGTGCGCCCCGCCGCCGGACGCGACATCGAGCGCGATGCGGCGGCGGTGGCCGAGACGATGCGGACGCAGCCCGGCATCGTCGAGATCAAGCCCTTCACCAAGGACGAGTCCGCCAAATTGCTGGAGCCATGGCTCGGCAGCGGATTGTCGTTCGACGATCTGCCGGTGCCGCGCGTCATCGTCGCGCGGGTCAAGCCGGGTACCGCGCTCGATCTGGCGGCGCTGCGCAGCCGGGTGTCGCAGGTGGCGCCGACGGCCAGCGTCGACGATCACCGCGCCTGGATCGAGCGGATGCGCTCGATGACCGGCGCAACCGTGTTCGCCGGCATCGGCATCCTCGCGCTGGTGATCATCGCCACCATCATTTCGGTATCGTTCGCAACCCGCGGCGCGATGGCGGCGAATCGCCCGATCGTCGAGGTCCTGCACTTCGTCGGCGCCGGGGACCGCTATATCGCCAACCGCTTCTTGCGACACTTTCTCAGGTTGGGCCTCGAGGGCGGCGTGATCGGCGGCGGCGTCGCGATGCTGGCCTTCGGCTTCTCCGAATCGATCGCCGGCTGGTTCTCGGGCACCCCCGTCGGCGATCAATTTGCGGCTTTGCTGGGAACGTTTTCGCTGCGCCCGTCGGGCTATCTGGTGCTGGCGGTGCAGGCGGTGCTGATCGCGGCGATCACCGCCTGGGCGTCGCGGCGAACCCTGTTCGCCACGCTCGACGACATCGACTGACGGCCGCCAATACCGCACCAAACCGGACTCCACTTCGCCCCAAAACGTTCTAGACTTGTCAAGGAAAGGGCAACGTCAGTACCGCATGAAGCCGAAGTCTGCCGATATCTCGCCAGCTGCGCCGATTGCCGCGCCGAAGGGATGGCTGCGCGCAACGATCGTCGCCTCGCTGGCGGTTGCTTTCGTTGTAGCCGCGTTCGGCTTCATCGGGTTCCTGTCGCAATTGCGCGGCGCCGAGGTGAAGCCCGACCGCAGCGCCGACGGCATCGTCGTGCTCACCGGCGGCTCTTCGCGCGTCTCTGATGCGATGGAATTGCTGGCCGGCGGCTATGGCAAGCGGCTCCTGATTTCCGGCGTGCATCCGACCAACGCCGCGAGCGATATTTCCCGGTCGCTGCCCGACAATCATTCGCTGCTGCGCTGTTGCGTCGATCTCGACCGCTCCGCCGTCAATACCCGCAGCAATGCGGCGGAGACGCGGCGCTGGGCGCGCGAGCGCGGCTTCAAGTCGCTGATCGTGGTGACCTCGAATTACCATATGCCGCGTGCGATCGTCGAATTGTCGCATGCGATGCCCGATATTCAGCTGATCCCCTTCGCGGTGGTCGGCGAGAAATGGCGGGATGAGCCATGGTGGACGAGTGGCGCGACGTTTCGGCTGCTGCTATCGGAGTACGTCAAATACGTCGCCGCGGAGGTGCGGGTGCGTCTGGCCGACGGCGGTCTCGATCTGGCCCCCGAGCCCGCGGACCAGCCGTCCAGGTCCCTCGCCCCGCGCAGGCCGGCGACGGCCCAAGCCAACTGATCAAGGTACTCGATGGTTTCGATCTTCCTGCGTTCGCTGGTCTACAATGTGCTGTTCTATATGCTGCTGGTGTTCTGGCTGATCGTCGGAATCCCGACCTACCTGATGCCGCGCTGGGCCATCATGAACATCGCCAGATACTGGGCGCGCAGCAGCATCTGGCTGTTGCGCGTGATCTGCAACACCAAGGTGGAATATCGCGGGCTCGAGAAGATCCCGAAGGGGCCGCTGATCGTGACCTCGAAGCATCAGTCGATGTGGGAAACCTTCGCGCTGCTGCAGTTCTTCGAGCAGCCGCTCTACATCCACAAGCGCGAACTGACGTGGATTCCGTTCTTCGGCTGGTACCTGATGAAGGCGGACATGATCGGGATCGACCGGGCCGCCGGCGGACGCGCGCTGCTGGATATGGCGCGCCGCGCCGGCGAGGCGGTGCGGCGCGGCCGCCAGTTGATCATCTTTCCCGAGGGCACCCGAACCGCGGTCGACGCGAAGCCGCATTACAAGACCGGCGTCGCCCAGGTCTATGTCGATTGCGGCGTGACCTGCCTGCCGGTTGCGCTCAATTCGGGACTGTTCTGGCCGCGCCGCACCTTCATGCGCTATCCGGGCACGCTGGTGGTCGAGTTTCTCGATCCCTTGCCGCCGGGCCTGACGCGCCGCGAATTCATCGAGCGTGTCTCGACCGTGATCGAGGCCGCCACCAGCCGGCTGGTCGAGGCCGCGCGGGCTGAGCAGGCGCAGTTGTTCGGCCGTGTGCCGTCACCGCCGGCCAGGGATTAGGCTTCTTTCTTACCCTCCAGGGGAGGGTGAAGTGAATGTGCATCTCCATGCAGCATCGCGGCGAGCTGGTGCAATTGCGCGTCGCGAAAACCTTGCGCCTCGATCGACTTCACGGTGGCCAGCACGTAGTCGCGATTGTTGCCGGAGCGGCCGTGACCCTGCTGCACGTAGTGCAGTTGTTCGGTGAGCGAGAGCCGTCCGGCATATTGCACATGGCCGCGGTCGACCACGTACGCCAGCGCGCTGACCCGTTGCCGGGCATCGTCCTCGAGCCAGACCGAACGCATTACCTCGCGATAGACGTGGGTGGTCTGCTCCCGGCCGCGCAGATAGTCGATGGTGTCGCCGCGCTGCCTGGCCGCGACCCGGAACGCGACGCCGCGGCAGGCGCCGCCGCGGTCGAGCCCGAGCACGAGGCCGGGTTTCTCCGGCGTTCCGCGATGGTCGAAGGAATACACGCAGAGCGCGCGGTGCTCGCCGATCAGCCTCGCGGGGACCTGCTCGATGAATTCGAAGCCCGGCCGCCACATCAGCGAGCCGTAGCCGAACACCCACAGGTCGCCTTTGGATAATACCGCTTCGGAAACGATTTCAACTGACATCGCGCGCACGCCTAGCAAAATTTTGCGTTTGATGAAAATGCGTTAACTTGATCCACGGCCGGCAGCATGGCTTACATGACCGCTTAATTGACAAATTCGTCCGCCAAAGGTCGCCGCATGCCCGATATCACCCCTGCGCCGCGCCGGCGCCCGCTTTGGCGCCTCTTCCTCATGCCTGTTCTGCTGCTCGTCGCCGCCGCGGCTTGGAGCGCGTTCTGGTTCTTTGCCGCCTCCCAGGTCGAGGTCAAGGCCGACGCTTGGCGCGCCCTGGAGGCGAAATCGGGTCGGGTCTATGACTGCGCCAAGCGCTCGGTGGCCGGCTTCCCGTTCCGGCTCGAAATCAGCTGCAGCGGCGCCAGCGTGACGCTGAGGTCGCAGACCGCGGAGCAGGCTGCGACCCAAGCGGCGCCGGTCACCGCCAAGCTCGGCGAAATCCTGATGGTGGCGCAGATCTACGATCCGAAAAAGGTGATCGCCGAATTCACCGCGCCCGCGACCCTTTCCGATCGCGGCGGGCCGGCTTCGATGATGGTGAACTGGAGCAAGGCGCGCTCTAGCGTGGTCGGCCTGCCGGCCATCCCGCAGCGCGCCTCGATCGTGTTCGACGAACCATCGATCGACCGCGTCAACGCTTCAGTGCAGACGCCGCTGGCGCGCGCCAAGCTGGTCGAGCTGCACGGTCGCCTCGCCGAGGGCTCGGCGCTCGATCGCCCCGTGATCGAGACCGTGCTCAAGATCCAGGGCGGCAGCGTCCAGGAGGTTCATCCGCTCTTGGCGGCGCCGTTCGACGCCGACGTCCGCGCGATGCTGAGCGGGCTGAAGGACTTCTCGCCAAAACCCTGGCCCGAGCGGTTTCGCGAAATTCAGGCTGCCGGCGGCCGCGTCGAAATCGTGCAGTCGCGGATTGCGCAGGGCGATTTGGTCGCGGTTGCCGCCGGCACGCTCGGCCTCAGCGCCAATGGGCGTATCGACGGCGAATTGCAGATGACGGTCGCCGGAATCGAGAAGGTGATTCCGGCGCTCGGTATCGAAAAAATGCTGGAAGAGGGCGTGCCGCAGGCGACGCTCGATCGCGTCGCGCCCGGTGTCAGGAGCCAGGATGTCAGCAACCTGCTCGGCGCGCTCGACCGGGCGATCCCCGGTCTCGGCAAGGTGGTCAAGCAAAACGCCAATGTCGGCGTCGCCGCCGGCATCAATGCGCTCGGCAAGGAAACAGTGCTGGAAGGCAAGAAGGCCCGCGCCTTTCCGCTGCGCTTCGTCGACGGCGCGGTGTTCTTGGGACCGCTGAAGGTCGCGCAGATTCCGCCGCTGTATTAGCTGTCGTCCCGGCCAAGCGAGCGCTTGCGAGTGCGCGCCGGGACCCATAACCACCAGCGGTTATGAGACGATGAAAGACAAACCGCGCCATTCGTGATCAATCGCGACGCCGCGGCGTATGGGTTCCCGCTTTCGCGGGAACGACAGAGCGGCCTACTCAGGCTTTCTTCCCCAGATGCGCATGCGGCCGTCCGAAATCGGGCGCGGCCGAATCCTGGCCGATCTCGACGATGCCGCGGCGGATCGCGCGGGTGCGGGTGAAATGCTCGAACAGCGCCTCGCCGTCGTTGCGGCGGATTGCGCGGGTCAGCTTCGACAGATCCTCGTTGAAGGTGCCGAGCATTTCCAGCACCGCGTCCTTGTTGGCGAGGAACACGTCGCGCCACATCGTCGGGTCGGAGGCGGCGATGCGGGTGAAGTCGCGAAAGCCGCCGGCGGAGAACTTGATCACTTCCGACGAGGTGACCTGGGCGAGTTCGTCGGCGGTGCCGACGATGGTGTAGGCGATCAGATGCGGCAGGTGGCTGGTGATCGCCAGCACCAGATCGTGATGGTCCGGCGTCATGATCTCGACCTTGGCGCCGAGCGCGGTCCAGAACGCGCGCAGCCGCTCGATCGCGCCGGGATCGACGCCTGCCGGCGGGGTCAGGATGCACCAGCGGTTGATGAACAGTTCGGCGAAACCGGAATCGGGGCCGGAGTGCTCGGTGCCGGCAACCGGATGCGCCGGCACGAAATGCACGCCTTCGGGCAGGTACGGCGCCATGTCGCGCACGATCGCGCCCTTGACCGAGCCGACGTCGGAGACGATGGCGCCGGGCTTGAGATGAGCGGCGATTTCCTGCGCGACCGGTCCGCAGGCGCCGACCGGGATGCAGAGGATCACGAGATCGGCGTCTTTGACGGCTTCGACGTTGGTTTCGACCACGCGGTCGACGATGCCGAGCTCGGCGACCCGCGCCCGGGTCCTGGCCGAGCGCGCGGTGGTGACGATTTCTCCCGCCAGCCCCTGTTCGCGCGCGGCGCGTGCGATCGAGCCGCCGATCAGTCCGAAGCCGATCAGCGCGATCTTGTTGAAGTGCGGCGCGGCGCTCACTTGCGCGCCACGAAGTCGCGCAAGCCGTCGACCACCAGCCGATTGGCTTCTTCGGTGCCGATGGTCAGGCGCAGCGCGTGCGGCAGGCCGTAATTGTTCAGGCCCCGCAGCACCAGTCCGCGCCTGGTGAGGAACGCGTCGGCTTCCGCCGCGGTCTGACCTTTCTCCGGCGGGAAGTGGATGAGAATGAAGTTCGCCACGCTCGGCGTCACCTTGAGGCCGAGTTTTGTCACTTCTTCGGTGAGCCAGGTGCGCCACTTCTCGGTATGTGTCTTCGACATCTGGATATGCGCGCTGTCCTCGATCGCCGCCACCGCCGCCCGCATCGCCGGGGTCGAGACGTTGAAGGGGCCGCGGATGCGATTGACCGCATCGACGATATTGGCCGGCCCGAACATCCAGCCGATCCGCAACGCCGCGAGGCCGTGGATCTTGGAAAAAGTGTGGGTCATCACCGTGTTCTCGGTGGTCGCCACCAGTTCGATGCCGATCTCGTAATCGTTGCGCGACACGTAGTCGGAATAGGCGGCGTCGAGCACCAGCAGCACATGCGGCGGCAATCCGGCGCGCAGCCGCTTGACCTCGTCGAACGGCAGATAGGTCCCGGTCGGGTTGTTGGGGTTGGCGAGCCACACCAGCTTGGTGCGCGGCGACACCCGCTGCAGGATCGCATCGACGTCGGCGGTGAAATTGGTTTCCGGCGCCACCACGTTGATGGCGCCGTTCGCCATGGTCGCGATCGGATACACCAGGAAACCGTGGGTGGTGGAGATCGCCTCGTCGCCGTGGCTGAGATAGGTGTGCGCCAGCAAATTGAGGATCTCGTCGGAGCCGGCGCCGCAGATGATGCGGTCGGGATCGAGCCCGAAGGCGCGGCCGATCGCTTCGCGCAAGATCCGCGAGGTGCCCTCCGGATAGTCCTCCAGGTGATCGGCGGCTTGCTTGTAGGCTTCGACCGCCTTCGGCGAAGGTCCGAGCGGCGTCTCGTTGGCCGACAGCTTGAACACCTTGCGGCCCGGCTCCGCCACCGGGCTCTTGCCCGGCGTGTAGGGCGCAATTTCGAGGATGCCGGGATTCGGCACGGGTCGGGACATCTTCAACTCCGGAAGTCTGGGGGCGGCTCTCAGGACACGATTTGAGGCTAAGCCTGATGCTTGGCGGCCCCGTTCGGGGGCACCGTATAGCGCGTTGCGTGGCTGCCGACGAGAGCCGATGAGCGCACCGAAGCACCGGCCTCGATCATGGCTGCCTTGATCTTTTCGAGGCTGGCGGCGCCGGAAACCGACACCAGCAGCGCCGCGCCGTCGAAGGCAGTGTCCGGCACCGCGACGATCTCGGCCAGCGGCGACAGCGCGCGGGCGATCTCGGCGTTCCAGCCGGACACCCTTACGCTCCACGTCTCGACCTCGGTCACCATGGCGCTGTCGGCGACGCGCGACACCACGAACACCGGCAGCGCGGCCGGATGGTCGGCGCGCTCGAGGAACGGCAGCCGCGCGATGATCTTCGGGGCGCCCTCGGCCTCGAGCGCGATCCACCATGGGGTGCGGCTCGACGTGGCCGGGACCAGCGCCAGATCGCCCTTCGACCTCGCCACCGCCTCGACGGCGGCCTGCGCGCTGAAATGCGAGACATAGGGCACGACGAATCCGAAATGAAACCGCGCCGAATCCCGCATCGCGGATTCGCCGACGGAAACATCCGCATGCACCGAAAACGGCGCTTGTACAAAGGTGAACGTCGAGATGATGACGCGCCAGATGCTCTCGATGGTGTCGATCGGCAGGATGCCGCGGTGACGCTCGACCAGGCGCCGCATCATCGCGGCCTCGCGCGCCGGACGGAACGCCGAACCGACCTCCTGGGTCTGCTTGACCTGGATCAGCCGGTCGATGATGTCGCCACGCGCCATCAGCAGGCGGTGGACCTGTTCGTCGATGCTGTCGATCTCTTGGCGCAGCACCTCGAGCGAGGGTGGGGCGGGGGGCGATTTGGACATCTCAAGGGACCCGGCGAGAGCTCTATCTTCCTCATCCTGAAGGAGCGGCCTCTTGGCCGCGTCGCGAAGGATGAGAGCCCCGTTCTCTCCCATGGTTCGAGACGGCGCAAGGGCGCCTCCTCACCATGAGGGGCCACCCCTGCAGGGTTAACCATGGACTTGCCTTGACGAAAAGCTCAACCGGGACTAGCTTGAAGCCATTCCGTGGTCATTTGAGCCGGCCGGCTTGCAGCCACGTTAAACAACTCGCTAAACAGGCCGGGGACAGAAGTGATCCCGGCCGAACCTTTGTTCAGGCCGGGTTTTTTTATGGCCTGATTTCTGTCCAGGACCTCCCTCGCGGAGGCCGGTGGTGAGATGACCAAGGTGCAGTCGATACCAAGCCCGTCGGTCCATACCGAGGAACGTGCGCACGAGGCGGACCATCCGAGTTCGCTGGTGGCGGCGTTCGGCGCCGATCAGCCCTTGCGGCTTGATTGCGGCATCGACCTGGCGCCGTTTCAGATCGCCTACCAGACCTATGGCAAGCTCAATGCAGAGCGATCCAACGCCATCATGATCTGCCATGCGCTGACGCTCGATCAGCATGTCGCCAATGTGCATCCGCTGACCGGCAAGCCGGGCTGGTGGGAAATCATGGTAGGCCCCGGCCGCCCGCTCGATACCGAAAAGTACTTCATCATCTGCTCGAACGTGATCGGCGGCTGCATGGGCTCGACCGGCCCGGCCTCGACCAATCCGGCGACCGGCAAGGTGTGGGGGCTGGATTTCCCAATCATTACGATACCCGACATGGTGCGGGCGCAGGCCATGCTGCTCGACCGCCTCGGCATCGACACGCTGCTCTGTGTTGTCGGCGGCTCGATGGGCGGCATGCAGGTGCTGCAATGGACCGCGGCCTATCCGAAACGCGTGTTCTCCGCGCTCCCGACCGCGTGCAGCACGCGCCATTCGGCGCAGAATATCGCGTTCCACGAGCTCGGCCGGCAGGCGGTAATGGCCGATCCCGACTGGCATCACGGGCGCTATGTCGATCAGGGGACGCATCCGCATCGCGGCCTCGCGGTGGCGCGGATGGCCGGGCATATCACCTATTTGTCGGACGCAGCGCTGCACCGCAAGTTCGGGCGGCGGATGCAGGACCGCGACCTGCCGACCTTTTCGTTCGATGCGGATTTTCAGGTCGAAAGCTATCTGCGCTATCAGGGCTCGTCCTTTGTCGAGCGCTTCGACGCCAACAGCTATCTCTATTTGACGCGGGCGATGGACTATTTCGACATTGCCGCCGATCATGACGGCGTGCTGGCGCAGGCGTTCCGTGGCATCCAGACCCGCTTCTGCGTGGTGTCGTTCACCAGCGACTGGTTGTTCCCGACGGCGGAGTCGCGCGCGCTGGTGCATGCGCTCAACGCCTCCAGCGCGCGGGTGTCGTTCGCCGAGATCGAGACCGACCGCGGCCACGACGCCTTCCTGCTCGATGTGCCGGAATTCTTCGACATCTCGCGGGCCTTCCTGGAATCCGCGGGCAAGGCGCGCGGCCTGACCGAGGCGGGAGGCTGACCTGAGCATGCAGCAACAGGTCCTGCCGCTCGCGGTCGTTCCGCCGGACACCGGGCATTATCGCGGCGATCACCTCCTGGTCGCCGAAATGGTCGAGCGCGGCTCGAAGGTGCTCGACGTCGGCTGCGGCGAAGGCGATCTCCTGCAACTGCTGGAGACCCGCGGCATCGACGGCCGCGGCATCGAGTTGTCGCGCGAGGGCGTCAATCGCTGCGTCGCCAAGGGTCTCGCGGTGGTGCAGGGCGACGCCGACACCGATCTGGTCAACTACCCCGACGACGCCTTCGACTATGTGATCCTGTCGCAGACCCTGCAGGCGACGCGGCAGCCGAAGGTGGTGCTGGAAAACCTGCTGCGGATCGGGCGCCGCGCCATCGTCTCGTTTCCGAATTTCGGGTTCTGGAAGATGCGGCTGCAGCTGTTGGTCGGCGGCCACATGCCGCGCACCGAAAACCTGCCCGCCACCTGGTACGACACGCCGAACATCCATTTCTGCACCATCAAGGATTTCGTCCAGCTCTGCGACGAGATCAACGTCAAGATGGAGCGCGCCGTCGCGCTCGACATGTATGGCAGGCCGCTGCGGGTCAATCTGCCCTGGTGGTTCTGGAACATGTTCGGCGAGCAGGGCGTGTTCCTGCTGAGCCGCGCGGAGAAGGGACGGTAGGGCCAGTCGTCATTCCGGGATGGTCCGAAGGACCAGACCCGGAATCTCGAGATTCCCCGATGTGCAATTGCACATCTGAGGTTCGCGCTGACGCGCGCCCCGGAATGACGGTTCAAGCCATCGACCTCGGATCGCGCACCGGCCAGCGGCCGGCTTCGGCCAGCGCGATGAAGCGCTCGACCATTTCGTTGAACAGTGCCGGCTCCTCGAGATTGAGCACGTGGCCTGATTTGGGAAAGATCGAAAGCCCCGCCGCCGGCAGGTGCTTCTTCAAAAACAGGCTCGGCTCGACGCAATTGTCGTCCTCGTCGCCGCAGATGATCAGGGTCGGCGTCGGCACTTTCCGGATCGCCTCGGTCATGGTGTAGATCGAGGGCCGGCCGCCCTGAAAGCTGCGCATGGTGTTGGCCGAGCCCCTGGCATCGTGCCGCGCCAGCGAAGCGTAGAAATCGGCGTGGCCGCGCGGGTCCTTCAGCAGGAACGGAATCCGGCTTGGCGCCTCGCGCGTCGCCTTGGCGACTTCCGCCGAGCCGATCGTCTCGTATTGTTCGCCATTGGCCTGGCATTGCCTGCGGAACGCTTCGAGGTTTTCGAGGCTCGAGCCGGCGCCGACCGCGGCGAGCGTCAGCGACAATGCGCGCTCCGGGTTGTTCAGGCCGATCTGCAGCGACGAATAGGAGCCCATCGAGAGGCCGACGAAATGCGCTCTGGCGATCTTGAGGTGGTCGAGCACGGCGAGCGCGTCGGTGTAGAAATGCTTGTAGGTGTAAACCTCCTTCGACGGCGGCACGTCCGAGGGGGTGTAGCCGCGGGCGGAATAGGCGATGCAGCGGTGGCCGCGCGAGAAATAGCGCATCTGCGGCTCCCAATTGGTGTGGTCGGCTGCGAACTCGTGCAGGAAGATGACGGGCGTTCCCTGGCCGGCTTCCTCGAAATAGAGCCGGACATTGTCGCTGGTGACGGCATAGGGCATTTGAAGAATTCCTCTCTTGGGCCGAAGCGAAAATCGCGAGTTCATGCTCGCGGCGGCAATGAGGCGGGAACCCGGTTCCCTCGTCAAGGAATCATCGCGGAATCACCCCAAAACCGTTCTTGCACCGCCGCATCGCGTCTTGCTCTCGCCACATCGCACCTCGCATTACGACCCCGGACGTGGGCTCGGATGGGCCGACGGGAATTGGGGGTGTGTCATAGAGGATCGAGTTGAGTATGGTTCAGTTGTTTGCGTTCTGCCGGTCGCTTCGTAAGGTTTCCCTGCACGCTGCGGCACTGGCTTTGTGTTCCGCGGCAGTCGTCGCATCGCTTACCCCGGCTTCGGCGAGGCCACACCACAGCGCTGCGCAGCAGGCGCGCGCGCATCACGCCGGCCATCACGCCCACCATCATTATCGACACAATCGGCATCGGCACATCGCCCGCGGTTCGCGCTGGGAGCGCGGCGTGGCGAAAATGCAGGCGCGCGGCCTTGCCGACGCCAATGCCGGCATCGCCTCCGGCGCGATGGCCGCGCCGGCCGGGTTCGGTTCATCCGATGTGGTCGCCGAGGCGCGCCGCCATCTCGGCGGCAATCCAACCGGCCGCGGCAGCCTGTGGTGTGCCCGGTTCATGAACATGGTGCTGGAGCGGTCCGGCCACCGCGGCACCGGCTCGGACATGGCGCGTTCGTTTGCCAGCTACGGCCAGCGCGTGTCCGGTCCCCAGGTCGGCGCCATCGCGGTGATGGGACGGCGCGGCGGCGGCCATGTCGGCGTCGTCAGCGGTATCGACGCCCACGGCAATCCGATCGTGGTGTCCGGCAACAACGGCAACCGGGTCCGGGAAGCGCCGGTCTCGCGCGGTCGGATTTATGCTTATGTGATGCCGAACTGAGGCAAGCGAACGGAGTGGTGGGCACGGCGCGAAGCGCCTTTGCCCACCCTTGTATTAGCGCGATCGCTTATAGTGGCCACGTTCCGTGAGGAATGGCCCAGCCCGGGTGACGGCCCGAGCTACAACAGCGTTGGCTGCTCCGCCGCGATCGCATCGCCGACGGCAATGGTGCCGCCCTCGATCACCTCGGCATAGATGCCGCATTCGTTGTGACCGAGACGGCGCATCAGCGCCTGCGGGATTTCGAGGTCGCGCGCGGCGGTGTCCGGATCGACATTGATCGCCGCGCAGCGGGTGATTCGTTTCACGACCTTCAGCCTGATGTCGCCGATGGCCAGGGTGCGGTCGAGCAGATCGAATTCGTGCCAGGCCGGCCAGCCCTCGACATAGAGGTTGGCGCGAAACCGCAAGGGATGCACCGGCTGGCCCACAATGTTCTCGATCGCCCGGAGGCTGCCGAGATTGATGATGGAAACGACCTTGCGGGCGACATCGGAAAAACTGTGGCCCTTGCTCGACAGCACCCTTGGCGGGCCCTTGATCGCGCCGGCATGGCTTTCGGCGAAGAACCGCTCGATGGCGGCGCGGCCCTCGGCGGTTTCGAGATTGCCCTGGGCGGCGATCGCGCCGTTGCGGCGGATGGTTAGGACGTTACTGGCGTCGTCGAAATGGCTGTGCAGCGCCGCCAGCCATTCGTCCCGCATCAGCATCAGGAAGTAGGCCTTCACCATCCATTTCGGGGCGGCGGGATCGAAGCCGCTGGGGCCGTTTTCGATGGCGTAGCGGCGATCGGCCGGAAAGGTCTCGCCGATGCGCAGGGCGACGTGCGGCAGCGGTTCCGGGGAGAGGCCTTTGACGGGATAGCGGTAAAGGCTGGCGATCCGGGCGGGCGGGGTGCGTGACATGCGGCTTCATAAGAGATTCCGCAGCCCGGCGCCACCGCACACGAATTTGTGAACCTGCCCCTTCCGTTCAGGGAAACTGCTTCCCACATTCGCCTCAAGCCGGCGGGAAGCCGCCGGCGACGCGACCGCGGCCGGTTGAGACATGTCAATACGACCACGCGGAAACCCAATGAAGATGCGGCAACCGTGCCACGCGCACGATCCGCCAAAGTGTAGGCGGTTTGGCGACCAGATCGTGCGCCCTTCTAAGTTTGAAGCGCGATCGGACGCAAAACCGGTGGCCACTTTTGCTGATCGCGCTTCGGGCGGAGCGGCAGGCTGAGGGAATGACCTGATGAATATCGAAAAATACACCGAGCGTGCGCGCGGTTTTATCCAATCGGCGCAATCCCTGGCGGTGCGCGACGGCCACCAGCAGTTTTCGCCGCTGCATATGCTCAAGGTCCTGCTGGACGACAGCGAGGGCCTCGCCGGCGGCCTGATCGACCGCGCCGGCGGCAATTCGCGCGCCATCCTTAAAGCGACCGAAGACGCCCTCAACAAGCTGCCGAAAGTCTCCGGAAGCGGCGCCGGGCAGGTCTATCTCGCCCCCGAGCTCGCGCGCGCGTTCGACGCCGCGGAAAAAGCCGCCGAGAAGGCCGGCGACAGTTTTGTCACCGTCGAACGGCTGCTGCTGGGACTGACGCTGGAGAAAAGCAGCGAGGCCGGCAGCATTTTGAGCAAGGGCGGCGTCACGCCGCAGAACCTGAACGCTGCCATCGAATCCCTGCGCAAGGGCCGCACCGCCGACAGTGCGACGGCCGAGAACGCCTATGACGCCTTGAAGAAATATGCCCGCGACCTGACCCAGGCGGCGCGCGACGGCAAACTCGATCCCGTGATCGGACGCGACGAGGAAATCCGCCGCACCATCCAGGTATTGTCCCGCCGCACCAAGAACAATCCGGTGCTGATCGGCGAGCCCGGCGTCGGCAAGACCGCGATCGTCGAAGGCCTGGCGCTGCGGATTCTCAATGGAGACGTGCCGGAAAGCCTGAAAGACAAGAAGCTGTTGTCGCTCGATATGGGCTCGCTGATCGCCGGCGCGAAATACCGCGGCGAGTTCGAGGAGCGGCTGAAGGCCGTGCTCCAGGAAGTCACCTCGGCCGAAGGCGGCATCATCCTGTTCATTGACGAGATGCACACCCTGATCGGCGCCGGAAAGGCCGACGGCGCGATGGACGCCTCCAACCTTTTGAAGCCTGCGCTGGCGCGGGGCGAACTGCACTGCATCGGCGCCACCACGCTCGACGAATACCGCAAACACGTCGAAAAGGACGCCGCATTGGCGCGCCGGTTCCAGCCGGTGTTCGTTTCCGAGCCGACCGTCGAGGACACCATCTCGATCCTGCGCGGGCTGAAGGACAAGTACGAACAGCACCACGGCGTGCGGATCACCGATTCCGCGCTGGTTGCGGCGACCACGCTGTCGAACCGCTACATCACCGACCGCTTCCTGCCCGACAAGGCCATCGACCTGATGGACGAGGCGGCGGCGCGGCTGAAGATGCAGGTCGATTCCAAGCCGGAAGAACTCGATTCGATGGATCGGGAAATCATCCGGCTGAAGATCGAGCAGGAAGCGCTGAAGAAGGAAACCGATACCGGCTCGAAGAGCCGCCTGCAGACGCTGGAGAAGGAACTCGCCGAGCTCGAAAAGCAGTCGGCTGACCTGACCTCGCGCTGGAGCGCGGAGAAGAACAAGCTGTCGAACGCGCAAAAGCTGAAGAGCGAGCTCGACGCGCTTCGCATCGAACTCGCCAACGCGCAGCGCCGCGGCGAATATCAGCGCGCGGGCGAACTGGCCTATGGCCGGATCCCCGAACTCGAGAAGAAGCTTGCCGATATCGAGGCCAAGGAAAACCCCGGCGAGATGATGGAGGAAGCCGTCACGGCCAACCACATCGCGCAGGTGGTGTCGCGCTGGACCGGCGTGCCCGTCGACAAGATGCTCGAGGGCGAAAAGGACAAGCTCCTGAGGATGGAGGACATGCTCGGCAAGCGCGTGGTCGGCCAGGCCGAAGCCGTGCATGCGGTTGCGACCGCGGTGCGCCGTTCGCGCGCCGGCCTGCAGGATCCGAACCGCCCGATGGGCTCGTTCATGTTCTTAGGGCCGACCGGCGTCGGCAAGACCGAACTGACCAAGGCGCTCGCCGAATACCTGTTCGATGACGAGACCGCGATGGTCCGGATCGACATGTCCGAATACATGGAGAAGCATTCGGTGTCGCGGCTGATCGGCGCGCCTCCGGGCTATGTCGGCTATGATGAGGGTGGCGCGCTGACCGAAGCGGTGCGGCGGCGGCCTTATCAGGTGGTGCTGTTCGACGAGATCGAAAAAGCCCATCCCGACGTCTTCAACGTACTCCTGCAGGTGCTCGACGACGGCCGCCTGACCGACGGTCAGGGCCGCACCGTCGATTTCCGCAATACGCTGATCATCATGACCTCGAACCTCGGTTCGGATTTCCTGGTCAACCAGCCGGAAGGCGAGGACACCTCGGCGGTGCGCGAGCAGGTGATGGGCACGGTGCGGGCGCATTTCCGTCCCGAATTCCTCAACCGCGTCGACGAGATCATCCTGTTTCACCGCCTGCAGAAGAGCGAGATGGGCCGGATCGTCGAGATCCAGTTCGGCCGGCTCACCAAGCTGCTGGAAGACCGCAAGATCGTGCTCACGCTCGATGCCGCGGCGCGCGACTGGCTCGCCGCCAAGGGCTGGGATCCCGCCTATGGCGCCCGGCCGCTGAAGCGGGTGATCCAGCGCAACCTGCAGGATCCGCTGGCGGAGATGATCCTGGCCGGCGAGGTCACGGACGGCGATCGCGTCGTGATTTCGACCGAAGGCAACGTCTTGACCTTCAACGGCAAGGCGCCGCGAACGGCCGAGATCGCGCAGTTCGAGACGCCGGTCCCGAAGCGCAAGATGAACTGAAACGTATGCCCGGACGCAGCGCGGCTGCGCCGGGCATGCACCTCTAGATGACGACAGGCCCGGCTTCCTTGTCGTGGTCCTCGTCAGGCTCGAGCGCCGAAAGAATATCGATGAGCTCGCCGACGCGCCCGCTCGCCAGCGGCTTGCCGGCGTTCATCAGCGGTTCGTCATTGATGAGCCAGGCTTGAGCCTCGGCCAGTTCGTCCGCCGTCGCGCCGGTTCCGATGATTCCGGCAATCGTCACATCGTCGGCCCCGGGGACTGCCCTGGTCACGTCGTCACGCGTGAGACGTCTCATGGTTCTTCATCCCTCAGGTCCTGCCCGCCGCTACGTAGCGGCGGGCAGGAGATTGAGCCTCAGCGGTTCGTGGTGAGCCGCGGCGGGTGTTGCGACGTCATCCAGAGCTCGATGGCGGCGAGGATGGCAACGGCAGCGCCGACGATCGCATGAATCGTCATCGCAGTGGTTCCCTGAAAGCCCAGCACCCAGGGCGAGACCAGTACCCACAATCCGACAACGAGGTTCAACCACTCTTCCCAGACCGCGAAGGCCGCAAGTGCGGCGATAGCCAGCACGGCGATCACGATTCCCGAGATATAGGCGTTCTGGGAGGCCATTCCGGCATCGAATCCGAACGCCAAAGGTGAGAAGAGCAGAAATGCGCCGAGGATGAGGTTCGCGACGTCACACAGTTTTGCGTTTGTCCAGTTCTCCATATCACACCTCCATTTGAAGGCATTCCCGGTGAATCAAGTGGACAGTGGCCGCCGGAGTTCCAGGCTGGTTCCATGAAATTTGATCGAAGACGGTGCTGCCCCCCGGCTACGGAACCCGGGGGGGCGCGGCGCGACCGACTTCAGGTGGTGCAGATTCTATGGAAGCTCAGCGGTTGCTGACCTGCCGCACCTGCGGCGTGCCGACGGCGGCATCGGAAACGCGTGCTGCGCCGTTGCGGTTGTTCATTTGGACATCCAGGCGGTCGCGCTCCTTCTCGAAGCTTGCCATCAGCGGCCCGTCGAGCGAGCGGCCGCGCGGCAGCTTGATGCGCATCGGATCGACGAAGCGGCCGTTGACCAGAATTTCGTAGTGAACGTGGGCGCCGGTCGACATGCCGGTCGATCCGACGAAGCCGATCACCTGGCCCTGCCGCACCCGCTTGCCGGGCTCCATGCCCTTGGCATAGGCCGACATGTGGCCGTAGGCGGTCTCGTAGCCGTTATTGTGCTTGATGCGGACGTACTTGCCGTAGCCGCCTTCCCAGCCGACCCGTTCGACCACGCCGTTGCCGGAAGCGAAAATCGGGGTGCCGTAGGGCGTGGCCCAGTCGACGCCTGTGTGCATCTTCACATAGCCGAGGATCGGATGGCGGCGTCCGCCGAAGCCCGAGCGCATGATCGCGTTGTTGACCGGTTTGCGGACCAGGAACTTCTTCGCGCTCTTGCCGCTCTCGTCGTAGTAATCGACTACCGCGTCGTCGGGGGTCTGGAAGCGATAGTATTTCTTGGTCTCGCCGCCGACGGTGAGGGAGGCGAACAGCACCTCGGTCTTCTCGGTGATGGTGGCGCCTTCGTCCTCGCCGGCGAAGAACACGTCGAACGAATCCCCGGGCTGAACCTTGCGCTGGAAATCGACATCGTAGGAGTAGATGCGGACCATGTCCTCGATGACGTTCGGCGGCACCTTGTTGCGTAGCGCGGTCTCGTAAATGCTCTGATAGAGCCGCACGCCGCTGCCGTCATCATCGTCGTCGTCGTCGGCCGCGGCGGTCTCGGTGACGGTGTTCATGCTCTGCACGTCGACCGCGACGTATTTGCCGAGATCGGACAGCGCGGCGACGGCTTCGATGGTGGATTCGTTGGCGACGATCACCCGGTAGGGCTGCAGCCGCTGGCCGGGGCCGGCAGGCGCCATCAGGATGCGCAGCTTCTGGCCTTCCTTCAGTCCGCCGTCGCGACCGCGGGGGCCGAGCGTGGCGGCGATGGATTTCGCCTCTTCCGGGGTCGCGCCCTGATCGCGCAGGATCGATTGGATGGTGTCGCCCTTCTTGACCACATGAACGCGTTCGCCGTTCGGATTGCCGCCGGTGATCTGATCCTTGGTCTTCGGCAGCAGCGTGACGTTTTCCGGGACCACGCGGGTTTCGAAGCCGGCATAGGGATCGGCGGTGACGTTGCCCTCGGTGGCGTAGGCCAGCTTGATGTCGGGTTTGGCGCCGCTGACGTCGGCGGTGGCGTTGGTGAGGGCGGTGTAACGGACTCCGCTGTTGCCGCGCCAGTTCGAGGCATCGCGCACCCGCATGATCACTTCGTCGAGCGCGACCACCGCGGCGAGCTTCGCCTTGGGCAGGATCGGCGCCAGGTCCTTGGTGACGAACGAGACCTCGGCATCGGGTTCGACCGAGTCGGGATTATTCGGATCTTCCGCGGCTGCGGGAACGGCGGCGCCGACGTCGGTCAGCATGCGCTGGGCGTTGAACGGCGGGATCTTGGCGCTGAGGTCGCTGGTGGACAGCGACAGATTGCCGGAGATGCGGATGAACGGCCGTACCCGCATCACGTCGCGGTTGCCGACGCGGGTGACCGTGGAAACCCGCACCACGTTGCGGGCCGCGGTCGATTCGCTGGGCGGCGGCAGACGATCGCTCTTGTGCAGGGTGGCATTCTTGTCGTTGGCGCCGAACGCGCCGCGCAACGCGCCCTCGACCCGTTCCGGCACCTTGGCAAAGGTCATTTCGCCGTCGAGCGATGCGAAAACGGCGCCGCCGATGAGGGCCGCGCCGCACAGACCGGTCAGAATCGTGCCGCTGAACCACTGCACGGAGACGCGGCGGCGGTCGATCACCGCGGCCTCGGAGCCATCGACGGAAAGCGGCGGCTCGTTACCGAGATCGATGATCCCGGTCTCGCGTCCGTAGCCGCCCCCGCGTGACGTCCTTTGGTTCAACCCGGTGTCCCCCCACATTCCATCAACATTCGACAAGACCTTGGCTCTTCCATGACCCGGTTCGCCCACTCGAGGGGGAGATTCGGGAGCACGGCGTGCCACACGCATAAATGTCCGGGATTCAGAGGCCAAACGGCCGGCCGGGATCTCGAACGATAATGGTGTGCAAATCTCTCGATGTTCTCGGCCGCAAGGGAAAAGCGACGGGTTCGTTAGAGATCGCCGGTTCCCTGGTAGATGAACGCCGGCAGCCCCCACTGGCACCCGGCGATTCAACGCCTACTTATAGTCAGATCGTCGCAGGATTGTGGCTCAAGTACGGCGCAAAGTCCCTAAAGATGGAGACTTCTTCGCGGTGCAAGATTCTCTCACCCGATGCGACGATTTGTTGACAACGACCGTTGACAAGCCCGATCGGGGGGGCTTATAAACCGACCACTGAGCGCGGCGCTGTCTTGGCCCTTGGCCAAGGCAAGCTTTCGCGCCCGTGATGCTCCTCACTAAGATGAGTGAATCAACAGCCGATAGTCATCGGTTGTTATTTGTCGTCGAATGAGAGTGTCGCGACCCTTCCAGAGATGGAAGTGGGGTTTTCGGACCCCGGGCTGTTTGACAAGTGAAGATGAAGAAAGAGAAACGTGGACGGCGGAGTCCTTGCGAGTCTCGATTACTTGAGAATTTCGGTTTTCTAGTATCGAGGCTGGACGAAAGACTTCGGCGGTACACGTTTTAAAGGTTACACCATCGTCGTCAGCGATGTGAATCGCGGGCGATAAATATGGTGGGACCTCGTCAAAACGTTGTGATCAGCCGGTTTAAAGTTTCAAGTCCAACTTGAGAGTTTGATCCTGGCTCAGAGCGAACGCTGGCGGCAGGCTTAACACATGCAAGTCGAGCGGGCGTAGCAATACGTCAGCGGCAGACGGGTGAGTAACGCGTGGGAACGTACCTTTTGGTTCGGAACAACACAGGGAAACTTGTGCTAATACCGGATAAGCCCTTACGGGGAAAGATTTATCGCCGAAAGATCGGCCCGCGTCTGATTAGCTAGTTGGTGAGGTAACGGCTCACCAAGGCGACGATCAGTAGCTGGTCTGAGAGGATGATCAGCCACATTGGGACTGAGACACGGCCCAAACTCCTACGGGAGGCAGCAGTGGGGAATATTGGACAATGGGCGAAAGCCTGATCCAGCCATGCCGCGTGAGTGATGAAGGCCCTAGGGTTGTAAAGCTCTTTTGTGCGGGAAGATAATGACGGTACCGCAAGAATAAGCCCCGGCTAACTTCGTGCCAGCAGCCGCGGTAATACGAAGGGGGCTAGCGTTGCTCGGAATCACTGGGCGTAAAGGGTGCGTAGGCGGGTCTTTAAGTCAGGGGTGAAATCCTGGAGCTCAACTCCAGAACTGCCTTTGATACTGAGGATCTTGAGTTCGGGAGAGGTGAGTGGAACTGCGAGTGTAGAGGTGAAATTCGTAGATATTCGCAAGAACACCAGTGGCGAAGGCGGCTCACTGGCCCGATACTGACGCTGAGGCACGAAAGCGTGGGGAGCAAACAGGATTAGATACCCTGGTAGTCCACGCCGTAAACGATGAATGCCAGCCGTTAGTGGGTTTACTCACTAGTGGCGCAGCTAACGCTTTAAGCATTCCGCCTGGGGAGTACGGTCGCAAGATTAAAACTCAAAGGAATTGACGGGGGCCCGCACAAGCGGTGGAGCATGTGGTTTAATTCGACGCAACGCGAAGAACCTTACCAGCCCTTGACATCCCGGTCGCGGATTCCAGAGACGGAATCCTTCAGTTCGGCTGGACCGGAGACAGGTGCTGCATGGCTGTCGTCAGCTCGTGTCGTGAGATGTTGGGTTAAGTCCCGCAACGAGCGCAACCCCCGTCCTTAGTTGCTACCATTTAGTTGAGCACTCTAAGGAGACTGCCGGTGATAAGCCGCGAGGAAGGTGGGGATGACGTCAAGTCCTCATGGCCCTTACGGGCTGGGCTACACACGTGCTACAATGGCGGTGACAATGGGACGCTAAGGGGCAACCCTTCGCAAATCTCAAAAAGCCGTCTCAGTTCGGATTGGGCTCTGCAACTCGAGCCCATGAAGTTGGAATCGCTAGTAATCGTGGATCAGCATGCCACGGTGAATACGTTCCCGGGCCTTGTACACACCGCCCGTCACACCATGGGAGTTGGTTTTACCTGAAGACGGTGCGCTAACCCGCAAGGGAGGCAGCCGGCCACGGTAGGGTCAGCGACTGGGGTGAAGTCGTAACAAGGTAGCCGTAGGGGAACCTGCGGCTGGATCACCTCCTTTCTAAGGATGATCCTTCAGATCGGCTCACGCCGTTCTATCGGATCGTTTTAGAAACATCAGGGGCCAACAATTTCAGGATTGTTGAGCTCCATTGGCGGGATTTCGCCGTCTTCGTTTCTCTTTCTTCGCGGACGAACACGCGCCAGGGCTGCGCTTGTGCGATGCGTTGGCGTTGAGCCGGCGCGCGCGAGCATGCTCCTCGTGTTAGGGGCTTGTAGCTCAGTTGGTTAGAGCGCGCGCTTGATAAGCGTGAGGTCGGAAGTTCAAGTCTTCCCAGGCCCACCACTTTGATCGAGCGTGTCATCTCTTCAGGGAGATGCGTCTCAATGATCGACGTAAGCATTCGTCTTCTGGTACGGGGCCATAGCTCAGCTGGGAGAGCGCGTGCTTTGCAAGCATGAGGTCGTCGGTTCGATCCCGTCTGGCTCCACCAGATGGAATTGAAGATCGACACAGCGCCTTTGAACAAACGGCGCCTCTGAACAAGATGGCTCAAGATAATCGTCCGCGAAACATCACTTCGCACGTTGCGTCCCTAGCGGGATGCGGGTGCGGGATTTCTGACATCGTAAAGAGGAGATTGATCCGAGTTTGGGATCTCGCGAAGCAATTCGCGGCATGCCAATCACTATCTCCGGGACGTTTCGGCGCCCGTTCATCGCAAGATGATCGGGTTGTAAATGTCCTTGTTGGTGAAGCTTGACCGCCTCATCATCGGGTTGATCTTACGAAGCAAGCTGGTCTTTCTAATCAGTGTCCAGCCGCATGCAGCATTCATCGAGGGTGCGCGCCTCAGGGTTTCGATCCTGAAGCAAGTGTGCGGACTACATTCTGCCGAGTGTGTGGACATTGATAATGAGAGCAATCAAGTGCCTTAAGGGTGTTCGGTGGATGCCTTGGCGCTGAGAGGCGATGAAGGACGTGCTACGCTGCGATAAGCCGTGGGGAGCTGCGAAGAAGCTTTGATCCACGGATTTCCGAATGGGGAAACCCACCTTCGATAGCTGGAACTCCAAGGCC